>NZ_JAQEKS010000028.1:0-39125 GCF_027679115.1 Coprococcus sp. TM115-187
TATGGGAGCTAACTGCCAAGTTCTACTTTTGGATCAATGTGTTTTGCTCATCTCTATTTATGTATCTCATCCGTACATTTAATTATCGTAAAATTCGGAGTCCGCCTCTGTGTGCGAACCCCGTTCTTATCTGTCAGAAATATTCTTTTGACAGTTCCGTCTACACTTCAATCTCCACATCCTCCAGAAGCTCTTCGAACACCTTGAGTACGGCATTAAGCTCTACTTCCTCTTCTACCATCTCATAAACGCTGTCCTTCTCTTCCGGCGCACTTGTATCCTTCAAGATCAGGCACTCTGCATCATCCTCTTCTGAATCTGCAACCAGAAGGTAAGTCACTCCATTCAGTCTGGTCTGCTCCACAACAAAAAATTCTTCTGCTTCGCCGCCTTCTCCGCATGTAAACGTTAATTTTTCATTCTTCATATACTTTCCCCTTATCGTCTGATTGTATTCCAAAGCCTGTTACTTTTGCATACCCAGAGAGTCCAGATATCCCTGCAATATAAATACAGCCGCGATCTGATCCACATACTGCTTGCGGTTCTCCCGCCTTACACCGGATTCCATAAGTGTCCGTTCCGCTTCCACCGTTGTAAGGCGCTCATCCCACATCACGATCTCAATGCCGGTACGCCGCTTCAGCATCTCTCCAAATTCCAGTGCCTTCTCTGCCCGTTCTCCGATATCATTATTCATATGTTTCGGAAAACCGATCACAAACTTCTCTACTCCATATTCGGTTGCAAGGCTCTCAATCCTTGCCAGTGTCTTCCGAAGCTTGTTCTCGTCCTTCCTCGTAACTGTCTCCACTGCCTGTGCCGTAATCCCCAGAGGATCACTTACAGCAACACCTACGGTCTTCGTACCATAATCAAGTCCCATTATCCGCATCATATCTTCAACCTACAGTTCATGTCTGATATAAGCTTTTAATAATTCTTCTACTATCTCATCCCGCTCAACCTTCATCACAAGGCTTCTTGCTCCGTTATAGCTGGTAATGTATGTAGGATCACCGGACATAATGTATCCTACAATCTGATTCACCGGATTATATCCTTTTTCCACCAGAGCATTATATACAATTTCCAGAATATCTTTTGCCTGGATCTGTGGTCCTGTCTCTACCTGAAAAAATTGTGTATTCGTTATATCTTTCATCTTACGACCTCCAATACTTCATATTCATTTTAATATAATCTATACAAAAATTCAATGCATAATTTGTGAAAGTGAAGTAAGTTCTATCTCTTTTAACTGATTGGTCCACCGGTCTGCCTGTTCCGGTTCGCATGGAACCCCAATCCGCAGATATTCCTTGGTGTGCCCTGTGACATAATTTTTTCCATCACGCTCTGTCATCTCTTCAAATAGAACTTCCACCTTTTTTCCAAGCCATCCTTCTTCATAGCGCTGCATTTTTTTGCGGTTCAGTTCCAGCATGATATTGCTTCTTCGCGTTTTTTCATGTTCCGGGATCTGCCCGTCCATCTTCGCAGCCTTCGTTCCCTGGCGCTTTGAATACTTAAATATATGAGTCTCATAAAAATTGATGCTGTCTACAAAGTCCCGGGAGGCTTCAAATTCTTCCTCTGATTCCTGCGGAAATCCTACGATCACATCGGTTGTCAATGCCGGATTTTCAAAATACTTCCGGAGAAGCTCACATTTTTCCCGATATTCTGCCGCATCATATCTGCGGTTCATCCGTTTCAGGGTTGCATCACATCCGCTCTGCAGAGACAGGTGAAAATGCGGACATATCTTCGGCAGGCAAGCCAGTTCTTTT
This sequence comes from Coprococcus sp. TM115-187, assembly GCF_027679115.1. Taxonomy (NCBI): domain Bacteria; kingdom Bacillati; phylum Bacillota; class Clostridia; order Lachnospirales; family Lachnospiraceae; genus Coprococcus; species Coprococcus sp. TM115-187. The sequence goes on from NZ_JAQEKS010000028.1 coordinate 1,794, forward strand.
GCAAATTCTTCTGTCACGATACGCGGTTCCAGAGAACCCAGACGGATCCTTTTGATCCCTTCAACTCCATGTACCGCGCGGATCAGATCCAGGAGTCCTTCTGTCTGCTTTCCATTTTCATCTTTCCATTCCAGTCCGTAAGAACTGAGATGGATTCCGGTAAGTACCACTTCCTGATACCCATGCTCCGCAAGTGTACGCACCTCTTCCACTACATCTTCTTTTTTCCTGCTGCGCACGCGTCCTCTCGCATAAGGAATGATGCAGTAGGTACAGAACTGGTTGCAGCCATCCTGCACTTTCAGATATGCCCTTGTATGCTCTGCTGTCCGGGAAAGATGGAGGCTCTCATACTCGAAGGTATGGTTAATGTCAATGACCTCCTGCATCTGTTCCGGAATGTCTTCTTTAAAATATTCTTCCAGAAGGCGGATCAGATCCTTTTTTTTATTATTCCCGATTACAATATCTATATTCTCATCCAGCTCACCCATATCCGCCTGCGCCTGCACATAACAGCCGGCCGCTACGATCACTGCATCAGGATTCTGTTTTCGGGCACGATGGATCATCTGTCTGGACTTGCGGTCTGCCATATTCGTCACCGAGCAGGTATTGATCACATAGACATCTGCCAGATCATGAAACGGTACGATCTCATATCCGTTCTTTTCCAGCAGTTCCTGCATTGCTTCTGTTTCATAAGCATTTACCTTACAGCCCAGGTTGTGTAATGCTGCTTTTTTCATAAATTCATCCTACTTTCAATATTTATAACATTTAACGAAAATTTCATTCATTCTTCGGCGTTTTGTTCCTTGACTTTTTTACGTATAACTTTTAATATAACTATAGAAAATGAAATCAAGGAGGTGTGTTTTCAATGAAAACCGTACAAATTTCTTTAAATTCTATCGACAAAGTAAAATCATTCGTAAACGAAATCACAAAATACGATTACGATTTTGACCTGGTATCCGGAAGATATGTGATTGATGCAAAATCTATCATGGGTATCTTTAGTCTTGATCTTTCTAAACCGATCGATCTGAACATCCATGCTGAGAACCAGGATGCTGATAACATCATCGAACTTCTGAAACCATACTTAGTATAATAGAATGCGAAGTATCAGGACGCAGTACATTTTCTGTACTGCGTCCTTTCCTTTTTTGAGGAGAGCCTGAAAAAGCTCCCCTTTTTCTTTTATTATTTTACGATGATCGTCTCCACAGTATTCACTGCTTCTGCAAACAGTTCATCAATCTTTTCACTTAAGTTTTCTTCTGATTTGCGGATCACTTCTACATTCGGTTTGGTTACCGGATGTTTTGCCACGAAGATCGTACAACAGTCTTCGTATGGAAGAATGGAAGTCTCATAGGTTCCGATCTTCTCTGAAATATCTACGATCTCTTGCTTGTCAAACCCGATCAGTGGCCGATATACCGGCAATGTGCATACATCGTTGGTTGCCATCAGGCTCTGCATGGTCTGGCTTGCCACCTGTCCGATACTTTCACCGGTAATAAGTCCCAGGCATCCGTCTTCTTTTGCAAAATGCTCTGCAATCCGCATCATATAACGGCGCATGATGATCGTCAGTTCATCATGTGGGCATTTTTCATAAATATAAAGCTGGATATCGGTAAAGTTGACTACATGCAGCTTGATCGGTCCTGTATATTTGGAAACCTGCTTTGCAAGATCCACTACCTTCTGTTTGGCCCTCTCGCTGGTGTACGGCGGTGCATGGAAATAGGTTGCCTCCAGTCCGACGCCACGTTTGGAGATCATATAACCTGCAACCGGACTGTCGATTCCACCGGAAAGCAGAAGCATCGCGGTTCCATTGGTCCCGATCGGCATACCGCCAGGTCCCGGAATGATCTCGGAATAAATATAAATCTCTTCTCTTACCTCTACATGAAGCAGTACATCCGGGTGGTGTACATCTACCCGGATTTCCGGGAATGCATACAGAATAGCTTCTCCGAGGTCATAATTGATCTCCATTGATTTCTTCGGATAGGTTTTCTTTGCACGACGGGACTCTACCTTAAATGTGATATTCTTATCCGGATAAACCTCATCCATGTATGCGATCACATCTTTTTTCAGTTCTTCAAATCCTTTATCCTCTACGCGGACAACCGGACAGATCCCTACAATTCCGAATACTCTTTTCAGAGCTTCTACCACTTCATCTCCGTCATAATCTCCGTCACAGTCCACATAAACTCTTCCCTGTGCTTTATAAGTATGGAACAATCCGTCCAGGTCTTTTAACGAATGCCTGATCTGTCTTACCAGCGCATCCTCGAACATATAACGGTTCTTTCCTTTGATTCCGATTTCTCCATATTTTATCAAATAAGTCTGAAACTTCATTCTTTCCTCCTAATGGCGTGTGTACTTTCTAAGCATCGGTACACAATTATATAATGTTTCCAGCGTATAGTCAATTTCTTCTTCTGTAGTAAATTCTGACATACTGAATCTGAGCGTTGCGTCCAGATATTCTTTTCCGGCTCCGATTCCCTTTAACACTCCGCTGATCGCCGGATGGTTGGATGCACATGCCGAACCGGATGATACATAAATCCCCTTCTCTTCCAGTGTATGAAGAAGAACCTCACTCCGGATTCCTGCAAATCCCACACTGATGATATGTGGTGCACTTGTTTCATCATAAAGTCCGTGGATCACAGTATGATCGATTTTCTGTACCCCTTCGATAAAGTGCTGTTTCAAGGCACGCATATGTGCCACCTTTTCATCCAAGTCTGTGTAAATCGTCTTTGCTGCCAGCCCGATTCCTGCAATCCCCGGTACATTTTCTGTTCCGGAACGCATGTTTTTCTGCTGCTCGCCTCCAAAAATGATCGGTTTTACTTTTGCTTTTTCATTGATATAGATAAAACCAATTCCCTTCGGTCCATGGATCTTATGTCCACTTACAGAAAGCATATCGATTCCCATCTTTTTCGGGTAAATCTTATATTTTCCAAATCCCTGTACTGCATCCACATGGAACAGGATATTTTTATTATAAGCCTTTACGATCGCAGATGCTTCTGCAATCGGCTGAACCGATCCCACTTCGTTATTCACATACATAACCGATACCAGGATCGTCTCGTCACAGAGCGCTTCCTTTAACGCATCCAGGCGGATCCGTCCATACTCATCAACCGGAAGATAGGTCACACGATAGCCCTCCTCCTCTTCCAGGTAACGCATGGTATTGAGAATTGCCGGATGTTCAATTGAACTGGTGATCAGATGCTTGCCGGCACGGTGATTGGCACGTGCACCTCCGATCAATGCAAGGTTGTCACTTTCTGTTCCACCGGATGTGAAATAAAGTTCCTTTTCCTGCACCTTCAGAATCTTTGCAAGTGTCTCCTTCGCCTCACGGACATACGCTTCTGCATCCACACCTTTTTTATGCATGGAGGATGGATTACCGTAATCCTCACACATCACTTTTCCAACTATATCCCGAACACACTCATAGGCTCTCGTTGTTGCTGAATTATCCAGATAAACTTCCATTTTTCTTTGTCTCCCAAACACTTCTTCTCTTTATCTTATGCAGTTCTTTGCCTGCCGGTCTACTGTTCCAGTTCAAACATCAGTACAGCAAGCGTTGCAAGTCCGGCTGTCTCTGTCCGCAGGATCCGCCTGCCCAGGGTGATGACCTTCGCCCCCATACTGACTGCTGCATCAACTTCTTCCGGTTCAAATCCACCCTCTGGTCCAATAAAAATCCCAACAGACTGTCCACTTTTAATCTGACGGATCACTTCTCTTGTCACTTTCATACCACCTGCAAGTTCATACGGAAGCAACGTCACATCAAGCTCTTCTGCCATTTTCAGTGCTTCTTTATACGAAAGCGGCATGGTAACTTCCGGGATCCGGCTTCTTCCGGCCTGCTTTGCCGCACTTTCTGCGATGGAATTCCAACGGTCTGCTTTTTTCGCTGCTTTCTTATCATCCAGACGAACAACAGAACGCTTCATTGCTACAGGAATCACCTGATACACGCCAAGCTCCACCGCTTTTTGCACGATCAGCTCCATCTTGTCGCTTTTGGGAAGCCCCTGGAAAAGATACAGCTTTGACGCCGGTTCCGTGTCCGCTTCCATTTCTTCCAGAATATGCAGAACCGCCACATCTTCTTCATAGGCTTCCACCTCGCAAAGATAGGTTCTTCTTTCTCCGTCACTGATTTCAGCCTTTTCATGCAGCTTCATCCGGAGCACATTCTTCATATGATTAACATCTCCGCCTTCAATCCGGATCTTATCTCCGGAGATCTGCTGTGGTGTTACAAAAAAATGATGCATCTTTTCTGATCCTCTCTGCCTACGCTTTCGTTTCTTTTCTCGCTGTTACAGATACCCATTCTCCCTGATGATGAACCTCCAGAACCGTGAGACCTGCTGCCTCTACCGCTGCTTTTACCGTCTCTTCCTTGTCTTCGATGATACCACTTGTCACGTAGATACCACCGTCTTTTAACTGGTTCACGATCACCGGTGTCAGCGGCACCAGTACGTCTGCAAGAATATTCGCCACAACGATATCATAGCATCCATAACCAACTTTATCCTGAACCGCTTTATCATCAATGATATTTCCGATCATTACTTCGTATTTATCCTTTGAAATACCGTTGACTTCCATATTTTCATAGGTTGCATCAATCGCACACGGATCCAGGTCTGTTCCTACAGAATACTTTGCACCGAACATCAGCGCCAGCATTCCAAGAATTCCACTTCCACATCCTACATCCAGAATTCTGGTGTCCTCTGTCACATATTTGCGGAGCTGACGGATGCAGAGCTGTGTGGTCTCATGCATTCCCGTTCCGAATGCAGTTCCCGGATCGATATGCACGATCATCTTGCCTTCATCTTCCGGCTTTACTTCTTCCCAGGACGGAATGATCAGGATATCATCCACATAGAACTGGTGAAAATATTTTTTCCAGTTATTGACCCAGTCCACATCCTCTGTCTGGGATTCTTCTATCGTTCCTTCACCTACTTCCACATAGGCACGCATATCTTCCAGTTCATTTTTCACAGCTTCCAGAAGACTTTCTTTATCTTCATCTTCTTCCAGATAGAAACTGATATATGCGATGCCGTCATTGATTCCTGTCTCCGGAAGGATGTCAACAAACATCTGTTCTTTTTCCGCCTGTGTCATCGGAATCTTATCCTCAATCTCGATTCCCTGTACACCAAGGTCCATCAGCATACTACTGACAATGTCTTCTGCCTCGGTTGTTGTCTTTAATCTGAATTTATTCCACTTCATATTGTTTCTCCTTTTATTGTTGTCCAAGCAAATAATCAATAAACTGCTGTGCAGTACGTCCGCTTAATCCACCATGGCTCAATTCCCATTTGTTTGCCTCCAGAAGAAGCTTTTCCTCTTCCATCTCGACACCGTAACGATCTGCAAGCGTGGTGACAATCTTCTGGAATTCTTTTTTATCCGGTTTTCCAAAATAAATGGTCACGCCGAATCTTGCTACCAGCGAAAGTTTCTCCTGTACGGTATCATTGGTGTGCAGTTCTTCATCTCTGTCAGCTTTATCTTTGAATGTCTCACGTACCAGATGTCTTCTGTTGGAAGTTGCATAGATCAGGATATTATCCGGTTTCTTCTCCAGACCGCCTTCGATCACCGCTTTCAGATATTTGTACTCAATCTCGAATTCTTCAAAAGAAAGATCATCCATATAAATAATAAATTTGTAATTCCGGTTCTTGATCTGTGCGATCACATCATTCAGGTCTTTGAACTGATGCTTGTACACTTCGATCATACGAAGTCCCTGGTCATAATACTGGTTCAGGATTGCCTTGATCGAAGAAGATTTACCGGTTCCGGCATCACCAAAAAGCAGACAGTTATTAGCTTTTTTACCCTTTACAAATGCCTCGGTATTATCGATCAGTTTCTTCTTGGCAATGTCATAACCCACCAAATCATCCAGATGGACGTGTGCGATCTTGGTGATCGGCACGATCTGTGCTCCTTCTTCCGTATGCTCAATACGGAATGCCTTGTGAAGTCCGAAAGTTCCCACTCCGAATTCTTTGTAGAACTGGGTTACAGTTGTCTTAAATTCTTCTGCATCATCTGTCTGCGCAAGAGCTTTGCTTAAGTCGCAGATCCGGTCGCGAATCCTCTTGTTAAATACATGTCCCTTGGCATTGACCGGATGATAGTCCTCAATCAGTTCCAGACTGTCTGTACCGAGCTTTTCACCCATCTCTTTCAGATCATATTCGAACAGTTCTTTGAAAATCTGAAAATCATGAAGGGCTGCTTTATTGACGCTTCCCTCTACCTCTCCTACCACTTCACAGGCTGTGCTGTAAGCATTCTCACTGTTGGCAAGCAGGAACGTCAGGAAGGTATGCCAGAGGTTCCCCTCGAATCCATAGTTTGCAGCCAGCTCGATCAGCTCATTTAAATTTTCGAAAAGAAGGCTCTTCAAATCCTCTTTGTTGTAATAATCATTATCTGCATTGTCGATCAGAAATGTCATGTCCCGAAGAAGATCTTCATGTTCCATATAACGATATAATATCAGTTCATTTGTTCTCATAGACGTGTCCTCTCTTTTTCAGTCTAATAATTTCCAAGGATTTTCAGGTTCAGTGCTTCTTCCCTCAGTCCACGGATCGCATTTTTCACTGCGGCATCTGCCAGATTTCCTTCAAAGTCCACAAAGAAACGATATTCCCAGCTTTTTCCTTCTACCGGCCGGGATTCGATCTTTGTCATGTTCAGGTCATTGTAAATAAAATGGGAAAGCAGATGGTACAACGATCCACTCTCATGCGGTATTTCAAAGCAAATACTGATCTTGGATGCATTTTTCAGGAATACCTTCTGGTTCGTGACAATGATAAATCTTGTACTGTTGTCAGATTCGTCATTGATCTCTCTTGCCAGGATATCCAGTCCGTAAAGCTCTGCTGCATATTCGTTGCAGACAGCTGCCTGCGTGGTATCCTGGTCTTCCATCATCTTCTTGGCCGCCATAGAAGTATTGGCAACACTGATCTGCTGCCAGGTTCCGTGTTCATCCAGGAAATGGGATGTCTGCATCAGTCCTTGTGGATGTGAATACACTCTTTCAATGCTGGAAAGTGTAGTTCCTTTCACTCCGGCAAGCATATGCTTAATCGGAAGGACCGTCTCTCCTACAATGTAATTTTCAAATTCCACCAGAAGGTCATACACCTGTGTCACCGGACCTGCGGAAGAATTTTCAATTGGAAGGACTGCATAATCTGCGCTTCCCTCTTCAATTGCTTCCATTGCATCACGGAATGACGGTACATGGAAGTTTTTCACATTTTTCCCAAAATATTTTAACATAGCTGCCTGGTTGTTGGCTCCTTCCACTCCCTGGAAAACCACACGTGCACCATCAAGATCCAGCTGATCCAGTCCGATAAAGGGAAGTCTTCCCAGAACTCCTTCCTCAGAAAGACGCTGGTACTGCAGCTTTCTGCTCATGCTCATCAGCTGTTCAAAAAGCTCCCGGATCCCTTTTTTGTTGAAATCTGTAGACACCTTTTCCGCTACTGCTGCCAACTTCTCATTCTCTCTTGTCTTATCAAATACCTTTCGTCCGTTCTTTATCTTATATTCTGCAACTCCTTCGCAGACCTTCATACGTCTCTCATAAAGCGTGGTGATCTGGTCATCGATCACATCCAGCTCTTTTCTCATCTCTTCCAGACTCTGCATCGTCCCACTCCTTATCGTTTTATCCTTATGTCTTCTTACGCTGACGTTACTAATTTTTCATTATAATATATTTTTTCTGTAAAATCTACATTTCTTCGCAAACCCGATCAGAAAAAACATGTAAAACTTTGTTGAAATAACCATGTTTTTGTTATATTATAGATAAAGAATATATGAACCCGCACATATTCTGCGGTTATTTTTAAGGAGGTTTCTTATGAGACATTTAATGAGTCCTTTAGATTTTTCTGTGGAAGAGCTCGACCAGCTTATGGATCTTGCAAGTGATATCGAAGCTCATCCGGAAAAATATGCACATGCTTGCGCAGGCAAAAAGCTTGCCACTTTATTCTATGAGCCAAGTACCCGTACCCGACTGAGTCATGAAGCAGCAATGATGAATCTCGGTGGTAATGTACTTGGCTTTTCTTCGGCAGCTTCCAGCTCTGCTACCAAAGGAGAAAGCGTAGCAGATACGATCCGTATGGTTTCCTGCTATGCAGATATCTGTGCGATCAGACATCCAAAAGAAGGTGCACCGATGGTTGCAGCGCAGCACTCTTCAATCCCGGTGATCAACGCAGGTGATGGCGGACATCAGCATCCTACACAGACACTGACTGACCTTTTAACCATCCGTTCTTTAAAAGGACGTCTGAATAATCTGAAGATCGGACTCTGTGGAGACCTCAAATTCGGTCGTACCGTACATTCTCTGATCAATGCCCTGGTGCGTTATGAGAACATCGAGTTTGTACTTATTTCACCGGAGGAACTCCGTCTGCCAAGTTATGTACGCAAAGACGTACTGGATAAGAAAAATATCCCATATACAGAAGTAGAACGCCTGGAGGATGCCCTTCCGGATCTCGATATCCTTTATATGACACGTGTTCAGAAAGAACGTTTCTTCAATGAGGAAGATTATGTCCGTATGAAAGATTTCTACATCCTGGACAAAGGGAAAATGGAACTTGCGCCAAAAGATATGCTGGTTCTCCATCCACTTCCGCGTGTCAACGAAATTTCTGTTGAAGTTGATGATGATCCAAGAGCTGTTTATTTCAAGCAGGTACAGTATGGTGTCTATATCCGTATGGCACTGATCCTGACACTTTTGGATATTCATGTAGATTAAGGGAGGCGAAAGACATGGTTGAAAATACACTGAACATTGGGAAAATTTCAGAGGGCTTCGTACTGGATCACATCAAAGCAGGAAAAAGCATGGATATCTACAAATATCTGAAACTTGATCAGCTTGACTGCTGCGTAGCCATCATCAAGAATGCCAAAAGTAACAAGATGGGTAAAAAGGATATCATCAAGATTGAATGCCCGATCGATATCATTGATCTGGATATCCTTGGTTTTATCGATCATAATATCACAGTAAATATTATCGAAGATTCCAAGATTGTTGAGAAAAAGGAACTGAAACTGCCATCTGAGATCAAGAATGTGATCAGATGCCATAATCCGAGATGTATTACTTCGATTGAACAGGGACTGGATCATGTGTTTGTACTGACCGATCCGGAGAACGAAGTATACCGGTGCAAATACTGTGAGGAGAAATACAATAGAAAACGTGGGTAGTGCCGGCTTGTTTGGATAAGCGGACGGACACCGTGCAAAACAAAATAACCCTTCCAAATTCTATGTGCAAATCATTCCGATGAGCTTCTGAAAGCGAAAATTATGTCAGCAATGGCTTCTATAATTTTCACCTCTCATCTCCGTTGCACATAGATGAATCTGGAAGGGTTATTTTATTTTCTGTATGTTGACCATTTCCCTTATTCCCATATTAGTTTATACTTACTTTTATTTAACAGTTTTTATACGAAAAATCAATCGCGAATGCTCCAACCCACAATTTTCCACATATACAAATCACCATCTGTCCTATTTCAATTTTCTATAATATCCATAAAACATCGGAGCCGTAGTACAAATGGCAATGGTATCTGCAATCGGTTCAGCCAAATAAACTCCCATTACGGAATCCGGCAGGATACACGGCAAAATAAAAATCAATGGTATCAACAAAATAATTTTACGCCATATCGTAAGGAAAATTGCTTTTTTTGCCTGATCCAGTGCGACAAAACTATACTGACATGCAACCTGGATTCCATACAGAAAAAGCATTGCCAGATACACCCGTATACTTTTCTCTGTATAAGTAATCAAGGCAGTATCATCCGTAAAAACAGAGGCGACCGTTGCCGGCAGAGTCATACACACAAACCAGATCAGAAAGGAACCACTCACACAGCATACAAGTAATAACCGGAAGGTTTTCTTCACCCGTGGGATATTCTTTGCCCCCAGATTATAGCTTAGCAATGGTTGCGCCCCTTGTACCAGTCCCGGCAAAAGCAGCATCACGAACTGCATGATACTGTTCAGAATGCTCATAGACGCTACCGCCATATCGCCACCATACGTCTGCAACGATGTGTTAAAACTGATTGCCACCATATTTTCGGTCAGCTGCATCAGAGCCGGCGAAGTACCAAGTAAAATACATGGCAAAAGGAGCTGTCTTTCAAAACGGATATTCTTTAACCGGAGCTTTAATCTGCTTCCGGACTTTGTAAGATAATGAACTACAAAGCAGGTTGACACTCCCTGCGAAATGACAGTTGCAAGTGCTGCACCTTTTACTCCCATTCCAAACCCGTTCATAAGGACTGCATCAAGTACGATATTTGTCACCGCTCCAACTGCTACATTACACATACTAATCAGAGTTTTCCCCTGCGCCGTAATAAAAGCATTCAGTCCCAGCGTCAGCTGCGTGAACAGCGTACCCAGACAATAAATATTCATATAGCTCACTGCATAAATAATCGTATCGTCACTTGCACCAAACAATCGCAAAATCGTCTTCCCGAAAATCAGCATGATTCCAGTTAATGCGACAGACAGTACGAGCAGCATCCATGTACAGCTTCCCATTACTTTTTCTGCCTGTTTGTCGTCCCCTTTTCCCATAAAAACAGATGCTTTCGGTGCACCTCCCATACTTACGAGTGCTGCAAAAGACGAAATAGCAAGAATGACCGGTGCTGTGACCCCAACCCCTGCCAGAGCCTGCTTTCCAACTCCCGGAATGTGTCCGATAAACATCTTATCTACCAAATTATATAAAATATTGATCAGCTGCGCTGCCACAGCCGGAATTGCAAGCCTGAAAAATGCCTTTGGCACCGGTGCGGCAGCCAGTAAATTATTATCTTTTTCCATCTTCATATTTTCATCCTATTACCGCTGGTCATCATAATTGCAGATTTGAATTGCCGCACCATTTTCCATAACCGAAAATCCATGTTTTTGATAAAATGGAACATTATTTTTATCTGCCGGCATTCCCTCAATATACAAAAAGTTTTTATATTTTTCTTTGATATATTCAATCATTTTACCTGCAATTCCTTTCCCCTGATATTCCGGACGTACAAGCACATAATGGACCTGTGCCAGCATCTCTGTATCATCCAGTACTCTGGTAAGCCCTATCAGCTTCTCACCATCCCACACAGTCAGGACCGTCGAAGAATTCATAAGTGCTTTATATAAACGCTCCGGATAATTTCCCGAAATCCAGTCAACCGATAAAAACAACTCCTGTACCTGTTCTTTTGTAAACTTTTTTTCTTCTGTATAGCGAAACATTTTTCTCTCCTTATCTCCGATGATCGCATTTCTGACACTGCGCCATCTCATTTTCACTATCTTCTTTATAGAAAATATCCGCCCACTGGCAGATACTCTGTAAAATAGGCACCACGAATTTTCCTTTTTCCGCCAGGGAATATTCCACCCGGGGTGGAATCTCATCATAAGATTTTCTGTCCACAATTCCATCCTCAATCAGATCCTTCAAGGTTGCTGCTAGCACAGCATCCGTAATATTGTACATTTCCCTGCGCAGTTCACTATAACGCAGCCTTCCACCTGCAGGCAGTACACAGATGATCCGGGATTTCCACTTTTCTCCAAAGATTGCCAGTCCATATTCCAGAGGACAGCGTATATCATCTTCCAATTTTTTCTTATATTTTGCCATAAAATAATCACCTTCAAGCTCTTTTTGCTTTATTATAGCCTGAAGGTGATCATTTTTAAAGTTACTATGAAATTTATTAGTAAGTCCTGAACTATATCTGTCAGAATTTACTTAGTCGTCCATACACTCCAGAAATAAGATTGTCCATACGCCTGAAATCCCTGCACTTTGTCACTAATTGCATGTATTCTTACATCATTGAAACTTTTCAAATATGGTACACTTTCCCAAAATTTACTATAAAACTGTTTTACAATCTCATATCTCTTATTTTGATCCATTTCAACTGACATATTTTCAAAAATTTGATCCATTTCTGCAGAATCTTCATCATTCCATCCGGTTATCCAGCCATTGGTTCCTGTCCATGGTTCAAATACCTGTGGATCCGGATTCATATCACTCCATCTTGAAAAAACAATATTCCATTTTCCGGCAGCTCTATAGTCATCATACGTTGCTGTATCATATACTTCCACTTCTGCATTGATACCAATTTTCTTTAACTGATCCTGAAGGACCAATGCTCCATTACTTGTATATAAATCGGACTTATCTGCCATAATGGTGATTTTTTCCCCATCGTATCCAGATTCTGCTACTAACTCTTTTGCTTTTTCGGTATCTTTTGCATTATATATTCCATCACCTGCCGATTCATCATACCAAATGCTTCCATTCTTAAACCATGAACCATCTTCTACAGACCAGAATTCCTGATCTCCTACCTGTGCTTTTGCCAGCGCCTCATTATCCACTGCATACGCCACTGCCTGGCGAAGTTCTTTCTTATCAAACGGGTCACTTCCACAGTTAAACGCAATTACACTGATTGTACCATTCTTACAAATAACAGGTGAAATCCCTGAATATTCTTCAATTTCCTTATATCTGTCTGTAGAAATTTCGTCTGCAAAATTATACAATCCACTTTCCAGACCTGCTATTCTGACACTCTCTTCCGGAACAAATTCAATGGTAATTTTATCAAGATATGGCGTCCTTTTTCCTGCTAACCCTGACAATTCTCCTTCTGCAGGGGTATAATATTCATTTCTTACCAATACGACTTTTTGATTCAGACTGATTTCCTCAAACATATATGGTCCCGTTCCAATATGCTCTGTAATGATATCTGCCTCAAATTTATCAATTATTGATTTTTTTCGCACAACCATTTTCTGACTGGAAACAGGAGATGCCATTGTATTAACAAGTGGCGCATATACTTCATTTAACTTAATCTGGATTTGATAATCCCCTGTAATTTCAACACTGGTAATTTTATCTCTCACAGAGATTCCTGCTGCATTTACGTTCAGCCATCTTTCCAAAGATGCTTTCACATCCTCTGCTGTCATTTCACTTCCATCAGAAAACAGCACTCCTTTTCTCAAATTGATCGTATATACTTTTCCATCTTCACTAATACTATAATCTTCTGCTAAATATGGAACTGCTTCTCCTTCTGCATTTGATTCAAAAAGTCCTTCATACACATGATTTGTAACAGCTGTCGTTTCCCATGATGTACCTTGATCAGAATCTAAATTTGCCGGCGCCGTTGCAAATGCAACTGTAATTTCTCCTCCATATTTATCTTCTTCACTCATTTCTGTTGTCTGCGCGCTTTCTTCCGCTTTCTTATTCCCACAGCCTTCAAATAACATTAGTGCCATAACGATCATTAACACTACTGAAACTTTCTTTTTTAATCTTTTTGTCATTTTTCTTCCTCACACAACAATCTTTTATTTTTCATATATTTCATTCAACGGTTACAAGAACGCACATAATGTGAATCGCTGAGTTTTTGTATAAAAGCCGGCTTTTCATTCACAATCTCCTGTACCCGTTGATAATTTTCTTCATAATTCCTCATCATTTCATCTTCATAGATCAGATTATTTTCTGACTGAGGCATTGATTTTAATAAAAGTTTCGTATATAAATGTGCTGGTTCCTCAAAGATTTCCTCTGTGGTTCCCTCTTCTACTATTTGTCCCATACACATCACTGCAATTCTGTCACTCATATATCTTACAACCGATAAATTATGTGATATAAAAAGATAAGCAAAATTATATTTCTTCTGCATTTCTTTTAACAGTTTTAAAATCTGTCCCTGCACCAGTAAATCCAATGCCGAAACTGCTTCGTCACAAATAATCAAATCTGGTTGTGTTGCAATTGCTCTCGCAATCGAAATGCGCTGTCTCTGCCCTCCTGAAAATTCATGGGGATACTTTTCCAAATCTTCCGTCTGTAAACCGACGCTCTGAATGAGTTCTTCTATAACCTGCCTGCTATTATCAACCGGCTCTCTGCGACAGGACACTGCTTCCTCTAATAATTTCTTTACTTTCATTCTGGGATTTAAAGATCCATACGGATCCTGAAAAACCATTTGTATATAAGGGCGCAATGGGCGAAAACTCTTGTTCGTCATTTTAGCCACATCATACCCTTTAAACCAAATTTCACCCGAATCTGGCTGCAAAAGCTTCATAATCAGTTTACCGGTAGTTGTCTTTCCACACCCCGACTCTCCAACCAGACCATACGTTTCCCCCTTTTTTATATAAAAAGAAAGATCATCGATAATTTTTGTATGCTGTTTTCCTGATATAACTTCTTTATTCAAATGATTTACTTGTAAAATAACATTATCTTCCAACATTTTCACTCTGTTCCTCTACATATTTCCAACATCGCACATAACCTTTCCCACTCTCTACACATGGCGGTTTCATTTTCAAACATTTTTCCATACAATATTCACAACGATTTGAAAATTTGCAACCCTGAATATCATCTCCTGGTCTTGGAACATTCCCTTCTACAATTACTAATTCTCCATCACCATTATTTAAATTATTGGCAGCTTCTATTAATTTCGCGCTGTATGGGTGCAGGGAACGTTTCATAATATCATCTTTAGCCCCTTCTTCTACAACTTCTCCTCCATACATAACACTGATCCATTCTGCCATCATGGAAATGACTCCCATATCATGTGAAATAATCAGCAATGCCATTTTATTTTTATGAATCAATCTTTTTAATACAATCAAAATCTGTTGCTGGATTGTTACGTCTAATGCCGTTGTTGGTTCATCTGCTATTAATAATTTCGGCTGACACGCAATTGCTATCGCAATTACAATCCTCTGCCGCATTCCGCCGGAAAGTTCATGCGGATAACTTTTCAGCACCCTTTCCGGATTTTTAATGCCTACGTCCTGCAATAATGTAATACACCGATTCTTCAATTCTTTCTTTGGCAATTTCAAATGCTCTTTCATCGGCGCCATAAGTTGCTGCTCAATTGTAAATACCGGATTTAAAGCTGTCATAGGCTCCTGAAAAACCATTCCTATTTCTTTTCCACAAATTTTTCTCAATTTTTCAGGTGGAAGCTCATTTAAACATATATCTTTAAAGAAAATCTTTCCCTCTGTAATTTTTATATTGGAGTCCAATAATCCGAGAATACTTAGAGCCGTCAGACTCTTTCCACAGCCTGATTCTCCAATGATTCCTACGGTCTCTCCCGGCTTTATCTCCAACGAGACATTTTCTGTTAATTTCAATTTTTCTGTTTTTGATTGCAATTCCAATGAAATATTTTCTATTCTTAATAAATTATCCATTTTTATCCTCTGTTGTTTTTGGGATCTAATATTTCCTGCAGCCCGTCTCCCAATATATTTAGTGCAAATACAATCCACGCAATAATAATCCCCGGAAATGTGATGATCCATGGTGCTACACTAATATAATTCCGGCCATCACTCACCATACCACCTAAGCTTGGTGTTGGAACTTTTATTCCTACTCCAAGGAAACTTAAAATAGATTCATGCAAAATCGCCATTGCAAATGTATAAACGATCTGTACCATAACCTGGGAAATAATATTCGGAATCACATAATGAAAAATAATATAAAAATCACTTTTTCCCAATGCTGTCACAGAATCCATATATTCTTTTCCCATAACCTGAAGTGTACTGTTTCTCGCGACTCTGGCTATTGACGGGAAATAAGATATCGACAAAGCAATTATAATATTCGTCGTTCCTGCCCCTAAGATACCTGCAAGTGTAATTGCAAGAATAATCGTTGGAAATGCCATGATACCATCGATAATTCCCATAATGAATTTTGCTGTTTTCGGATAATACGCTGCGCAAATTCCTGCAATCATTCCAACGATTCCGCTGATTGCCGACACTAATATTCCAATAAACAGTGATACCCGAATTCCTACAACTATTCTTGCAAATATATCCCGGCCAACATCATCTGTCCCCATGAGATGTTCTATTCCAGGTTTCTGAATACGAAGCAGCGGATTCGTTTCCAATGGATCAAATTTGCCAAATACACTTCCACAAATAATACTAAGCAGAACAGGAATACACAGCAAAACAATTCCTGTCACAACATATGAATTAAATTGTATCTTTTTTCTCTTATTCATCTTCATACCTAATTCTCGGATTAACTGCTACACACAATATATCCGTCACCATATTTACAATTATAAATATCATTGCTATAAATAATAATATTCCTTGTATTACTGGATAATCTCTTTTTAAAATCGATGTAATAGCCAGATTTCCAATCCCAGGAATATTAAAAATCTGTTCGATCACAACAGCTCCTGCCAGCAGTCCGGCAAAGCTGAAACCTATCACCACCAATATCGAAGCCATCGCATTTTTCAACCCAAAATAATAAATTACTTTATTTTCTTTCATCCCTGAAGCACGCGCTGTTCTCAGATAATCCTGTTTTAAAATATCCAGCATTGAGCTTTTCGTCATTCGTCCGATTTGTCCACTGTTCATAA
Source organism: Coprococcus sp. TM115-187 (assembly GCF_027679115.1). Classification (NCBI taxonomy): domain Bacteria; kingdom Bacillati; phylum Bacillota; class Clostridia; order Lachnospirales; family Lachnospiraceae; genus Coprococcus; species Coprococcus sp. TM115-187. The sequence continues at coordinate 18,527 of NZ_JAQEKS010000028.1, forward strand.
TACCAAGTATAATTCCAGGCAATATTAAATCATTTAAAGCAGTTCCGATTCCATAACTACTTATATTATGATACCCTGCAACAGGAAACAGCTGTAATTTAACCCCAAACATCTGTATCATAATAATCGCAATCCAAAACGCCGGAATCGAAATAGAAATTAATGATAAAAGTGAGATTATTTTTTCTATATGATCCCCGTGGTGTTTCGCCGAAACTACCCCCAGCGGTATTCCTATTATAACACTGATCACCGTTCCTATTACCGCCAGTAAAAATGTGGGCTCAATCCGTTTTAAAATAATATCCAATACAGGTTCTGACCAGCAAATAGATTCTCCAAAGTCTAATTTCACAACTTTTTTTATCCATATAACAAACTGTTCTGTAATAGGTTTATCAAGATTTAAGCGTTCATTCATAACGGAAATCTGTTCTTCGGTTGCTCTGTCCCCCAGCATCGTTCTGACCGGATCCCCTGGCATAATATGAATAACAAAGAATGAAAAAATCATAACTATTATAATCAAAGGAATTGACTGTAATATTCTGTGATAAATATATTTAACCATTTTCTGTCCTCATCAATCTTTTTCATTTCTTTATTTGCCTATTTCAAAAAACTGTTCACCAATATTTAGCGAACAGTTTCCTGAAATGTCTTATTTTATTCCTGCATTCTTACTCTGTCATCAAATTCATCCAGTCTGCGTCCATAGCTTTCATATGGATCAAACTGTTCTGTAAATCCAGCTTCACGCAAGCGCTCTTCAATTGCTTTCTTTTCTGCCACATTTGCCACAGGATCAACCGTCATATACACTCCATATGCTACTGTATGGAACATTTCTGCCGGCATGGAAATTCCGACTTCTCCTTCTCCATAACCACCATATTTACGTGCACCTTCGCAGAACAATGATAAATTGATATCATTATTATAAAACGGCTTCGCTAACATATCTCCGCACATTGCCTGATTTCCAACAAAAGTGACATGCTTTGGTGTGCCATAGGTATATGCATACCCTTGGAAGATACGCATGGCCTGTAAAGTGTTGCAAACAACCAATACAAGATCCGGCTGTTCTATATCTTCTAATTTTCCGATTTCCACACCGTATACCTGATGATTAAGAAAATGCATATCTTCTACAACAGCATGTGCTACAGACTTACTATTATATAAACCGCAGCCTGCATAACTCTGTCCTGCCGCAATAGTCGGATGTGCTTTCTTTACACCAATTGCCCCTGCTCCATAATCACAGGTAATATGCTCTGCATCTGCCTTTATATGTAATCCTTCAAATCCTCTTCGTCCCAACAGACAGGTTGTCCCTTTTTGTTCCGGTAAATCCAACGCTTCGTAATCTTCTTTAAATTCAATAAACCGAACCCCGACAACATTGCGCTGCAAATTCAAAATATTTTTAAAATATAGCAGTTCATTACTTCTCTCAATCATTATACTACCTCATTAAATTTTCTTTTTCCTTTATTCGCTTTATTGACCCATAAAACACCAATTCCAAGGAATGTCATAACCAAAGAAACAAGTGGTGATAAATAGTTCAAATATGCATATGGTGCAAACTCTAATCCAGAGATTCCAAGTGTTGCCATACAGAAAGCTCCAAAAGTCGTCCATGGCATCAACGGTGCCAGCATCAATGAACCTTCTGTTACCAGACGTGCTAACATTGAACGTTCCAAACCACGTTTATCAAATTCATGTTTATAAACAGTTCCATTCAGAATTAATGAAAGATATACTTCGCTAAATGCTGCTGCTGCAACAAATGAAGTGAATAATACAATTAAAGCAAGGGAACCAACTGAATTTACCTTTTTCAGTAAACCTTCAATAATGGCATTCAGATAACCGCACTTATCCAGAAGACCTCCCATAGCAATTGCTAAAAATGCTACTGAGAATGTCCACAGCATATTCTGCAGACCACCTCTGTTCAAAATCGGGTCTACATAATCTGATCCGGTTTCAATTACAAAACCTGCATTCAGTGATTCCAGGCATGCCGGTAAGCTTTGTCCCTGAAAAATCATTGCTACGGCAAAGCCAATTACAATTGCAATTGCCATACTAGGTAATGCCGGGAATTTCTTAACGGATAAGATAATGAGTACAACAATCGGTATCAATACAATTGGATTTAAATTGAAATTATCTGCCAGTACGGATTGTGTTTCTTTTATTACTTCATAATTCATACTTACTGATCCATATTTTAATCCAGTAACTGTAAACAGCACGAATGCTACGATATAAGCCGGAACCATCGTAATGATCATTGCCTTCAATGTTGAATACAATTCAGTCTCTGCAGACATAGATATCAGGTTCGGTGTATCTGACACTGGAGACATCTTATCTCCAAATGCTGCTCCTGATACAATCATACCTGCTGTAATCGGCAACGGAATTCCCATTCCCTGACCGATTCCTACCAGCGCAATTCCTACTGTTCCTACTGTTCCCCAGGATGTTCCTGTACATAATGCAGTAACACTACATAATACAAAACCTGCAGGTAAAAAAACTTTTGGGCTGATCAGTTTCAGTCCATAATAAATAATTGCAGGAACGGTTCCTGCCATCATCCATGATGCTATAATTCCCCCAATAGCTACAAAGAACAACAATCCGGTTGTTCCATTTTTTAAGCTATTAGCCATAATTTCAACAAGCTCATCAAAAGAATACTTTAATGCAAATTTAGATATCACACATATTAAAGTAATAATTATAATCAGACATGTCGGTACTGAAATTGACTTCGATAACATGACCCCTACAAACATAACTGCTACAATCATTAATAATACAGCTACACCTAAACCGAATGTAGCCTGTTTACTTTTCGTAGCTTCCATTTTTTCATTTTTTCTCTCTTCCACGTAAATACTCCTTTAAATCTCAATTATTTTTTCAATATATATCCTCTTTTCAGGATGATGTTTTACCTTCCCTCCTTTCTTTTAAATAAACTGTCCACTATAAAATGAATTTCATTATAGTTAACCTACAAAAAAGTATACTTTTTTGCAATCTCCCCCTCCTTTTATAATAGGTTCAATCTGCTCTTCATTATATACTTTCATATCCATTTTTTCAACCAAAAGATCGTGTCAAATCATAAAAAAACTCGCCACAATGCCAGTTATTTCCAGACATTATAGCGAGTTTATTTTTCTCAGGCTGTCAAAGATAAAATCTTAGCCTGAAGGTAACTATTTTTAAAGTAACTATAAACTTTATTAGTAAGTCCTGGATTCAATTTAATTTCTTTCTTATTGTCCGCACCAGGTGTTGTGACAATGACTTTGGACGGTGTGATCACAAGTGCTCCCTTTGCAGTCGCTGTACCCTTGAACATATCTTCAACCATAGCCTTGAATGTGTCTACAACCGCTCCCTCTGTGACATATTCCGCAGTTCCTTTGATCTGATATCCTTCCAGATTCTGTGCATCGTATACAGAAATGGTGATTTTTCCATCATTTGCTTTGATGTTGTTCAGGGTTGTTTCAAGGAAAACATCTCCGACTACAAGCTTTCCATCCTCTGTGACATCCTTAAACGCAACCGGAACCGCATTCGGCTCTCCATCTGCACAGGTTGCAAGATCCCACATTCCACTCTTTAATAATTTGATGACTGATTCGTTTAACATTTCATATTCCTCCTGTTGTTTGTTCGTTGATATATTTATGTTAACGAATCCGCTCTTGTTTTGGAAAATATTAGCAAATTTATAAGTCACTATGAAGTTTCATAGTGAAGAATCTAAAAACAAATCCAGCATATTATCCAGATACAATTCTTCTCTCACATGCAACTGATATTCCGGCTTTGTCATATAATACAGTAGAAATTCCAGAACCAGCGCACTTCCAAGTCCCCTGCCTTCGATCTTAAAATTTGTAAATCCCATCGGTAAATAAATATTTTTGATGTCATCCACGCTGATAAATCCTGGATTTGTCATTGCTTTTGAAAAACGGTAGCCTTCTTTCGCATTCGGCGCAGTACATCTGTGTTCCTCTCCATCTTCTCCAAGATTTTTCCGGCTCACATCTTCATAACATCGCTTTCTGTCCCTGCAGCCGAACCAGCAGCATTCATTACACAGAAATTCGACTTTATCCTTCTGACCTTCTGATAATGTATTCCATTTATCCAGTACCTTATTCAGACGGAAATCCGGCACGACATACCGGAAATCCTTTCTCTGTATTTCCCGCAGACACTCCTGAAACTCCGTCAGAACCTTCGTGGTAGATGAAACAAAATATAATCCGGGATAATTCTTTTTCAAATAATCCAGCAGCAGATCCGAACACACGATCACACCGTTTTTCTTCCCTGCACTTTGTTCAAACAACACACAAAGCTTATTGCATCTCTGATCCGCAAGATGCTCTTCTCTAAGCAATGAATTACTAAATGTCAGGCGCGCAGAAATTCCATACTCCTGCGTAAGTGTAAACACTCCTTCCGGATCTGCTTCTCCCGCCTCCACGCGTCCACCGCCCCACAGACAGTCCTCGGGTGCTCCATAAACAGAACCGATTTCACACCAATCGTAAAAATACTCTCTGTGTGTATAAAATAGTGGCAGAAACCTCCTGTACAATTCATAAAATTCAAACAAGCCCGGAAGGTGATAATATGCCACATTTCTCTTTTCCTGACTTTGAAAACGATCATTACTCATTTGACACTCCTATATAGCTTTAATACCCCTAAAATTACCATATTTTTCAGACGATTGTCAAACTATCTTCACGCTATTTTATTTTTCATTCCATCCGAGAAATCATCCACACAATACCACGATATCATCGAAATGTTTCTTGCCGCCTGCTTCGCATCTGGTGTATAGTAAAATTAATTATTTTAAAGAATCGGGGAATGAGTTATGAATTACGCATTTACAAACGGAATTATTCTGGACGGTACCAGAGACATGAAGCCACAGACAAACCTCTGTATTCTGGTCCAGGATGGCAAAATTAAAGACATTGTACCAGATACCACGGATCTTCATGATTACAAAATTGTTGATCTTCACGGGCACTATATTCTTCCTGGTCTGATCAATATGCACGTTCACCTTGCCGGAAGCGGAAAACCACAGAAAAAGCAGCGCGATAACGAGAAGCTGGTCCATACCATCATGAGTTCTTCTCTTACCCGTGCAATCGCCTATAAGATGGTAGCCGGATTTGCAAAGGATGAGCTGCTTGGCGGTGTCACAACAATCCGGACCGTCGGAGGACTTGGCAGCTTCGACACCCGGCTGCGTGACGAGATCGAAGCCGGAACCAAAACCGGACCACGTATCCTTGCTTCCAACCAGGGAATCTCGGTTCCGGGTGGGCATATGGCAGGATCGGTTGCTGTTGCCGCCTCCTCCATTTCTGATGCGCTTGCACACCTTGAACAGTCCGAGAAGGAAAAGGTCGACTTGATCAAACTCATGATCACCGGAGGCGTATTAGATGCCAAAGAAAAAGGCGTTCCGGGTGAACTGAAAATACCGCCGGAAATGGTTCGTGCTATCTGCGAAAAAGCGCACGCCGACGGTTATCTGGTTGCTGCCCACGTCGAATCTCCGGAAGGTGTCCGAGTCGCTCTGGAAAATGGTGTTGACTCCATCGAACACGGTGCAAAACTAAGCGAAGATATGATACAGCTATTCAAAGAACGGGATGCATTCCTCTGTACCACGATTTCACCGGCTCTGCCTTATGCGCTCTTCGACCGCTCCATCACCAATGCAACAGAGGTAGAACAATACAACGGAAATGTTGTTTTCGAGGGAATCGTTGACTGTGCCAAAGCTGCTCTTGCAAATGATATCCCGGTTGTTCTCGGCAATGATGTCGGCTGCCCATGGATCACACAGTATGATTTCTGGCGTGAGCTTTATTATTTTCACAAATATGTGGGTGTTTCCAATTCTTTTGCCATTTATACGGCAACAAAAAGGAGTGCCGAGCTTGCAGGGATCGGAAATCTTACCGGTTCGATTGAAAAAGGTAAATTTGCAGATCTGATCGTGACAGCGAAGAATCCACTGGAGGATCTGAAAGTACTGAGGAATCTGGAAATGGTGGTTGCAAAAGGGAAGGTGATCGAACATCCAACGGTTAAGAAGAGGAAGAATGTTGAAGCGGAACTGGATAAATTTTTGTAAACGGTAAGGGACGCCACACCAGACAAAAATATCCTCTCCAGATTCTATGTGCAAGGCATTCCGATGAGCCTCTGAAAGCGAAAATTATGTCAGCAATGGCTTCCATAATTTCTGAGTCTCATCTCCATTGCACATACATGAATCTGGAGAGGATATTTTGTCTGGTGTGGCTGTGTACCTGGTTAACGAAAATTTATCCGTGTTTTCTTCAATTTTTTCCTGTTATACTGCAAAAAAGAATCTGTATACTTCAGAAATATGAATACAGATTCTTTTCAAAATTGCTCAATAAAAAATTAAAAGCAAGCAAAACGATAAGCCGGGTTATGTCGTGGACGTTCATCTATCCAGTTCTGCTGTTGCCAGCAGACTCAAGCGACCAACCTGAAGCATGACGGGCCGCCATACCACTTCTTTTCGGTCTTGCTTCGGATGGGGTTTACATATGCCCTGTGTGTTACCACCCAGGCGGTAGTCTCTTACACTGCCCTTCCAACCTTACCTGCATCTGCAGGCGGTACATTTCTGTTGCACTATCCTTAGAGTCACCTCTACCGGACGTTATCCGGCATCCTGCCCTGTGAAGCCCGGACTTTCCTCGTCTGCGGCCTTTCGGCACTTGCATCCGCGAACGTCTGTCTTACTTGCCTTAGATACTTTATCACATTTTTTTATCAGTGTAAAGGGAATTCTTCTACACGCCCGGATCAATCTGCAGCTCATTTCCATCGGCTGCTGTTGTTGCCAGAGTATCGCACCGCTCATTCTGCGGGTGTCCGTCATGTCCTTTTACCCAGTTGAAGTTCACCTGGTGCGGTTTTTTGGCTTCCAGTAGGCGCTTCCACAGATCGGTATTCTTAACAGGTTCATTCTTCCCACGCTTCCAGCCTTTTTTGATCCATCCTTCGATCCAGTGCTGGTTAAATGCATTAACTACATATTGGGAATCCGAATAAAGCTCTACCTCACATGGTCTGTTGAGAGCTTCCAGTCCGCGGATAACGGCCATCAGTTCCATCCGGTTATTCGTTGTCCGCACATAGCCGCCGGAAAGCTCTTTGACATGAAGTTCTCCCTTTGGATCCACATATTCGAGAACAACGCCATATCCTCCCGGTCCGTCCGGATTGCCTCTTGCTGCTCCATCTGTATAAATACTGACTTTCATAGTCTGTCTCCTTATCATCCTCCGGTCTGCATCCGTCCATTTTTCTATCTTAGAAAATATGTCCATCCAAAACCGGTTATAAATTCAATTCAAATGTCTGTCCCTTTTCCCGGATCCGCATGATCTTGTCCCTGTACAGCTCTGATACTTCCATTCCGGCAAGCCGGTCCTGCACCTCGTACTGCTTCCACATATGCATCGGAAATACAATCTTCGTATCCGTATGCCGCATATACCAGTCAAAGCCCCAGTAAAACTGCTCTTCCTGTCTCGGGTCAAGCACGACAAATGCAAAATCGATCTTCTCACCGGCCAGCGTTTCAATCTCCTTTTGATAATCGCCGCGCATCATCCGGTTATACGCATCATCTTCCTCTTCCCAGTGCCACCAGTTCAGATCCCCTGCATGATAAATGATCCTGTCTTCGCATCTTACCAGAAAGGCAACCCCTTCATCGGTTGAACGCAGACTTTTTACCTTTGTATCCCCGACAGTAATCTCATCCCTTTTTCGCATGAAATGTTCCGATTCACGCTGCTCCTTTTTCGCAATTCTGATATCCTTCGGGAAAATATATTCCACATCCGGATACACATCCGCAAGCTTCAGGATCTCTCTGTTAAAATGATCCGGATGGGAATGGCTGGCAAACACCAACAGCTTCTTCGCTGGATCAAACTCCGGCATCGTTCCTTCATAATAGTCAAATAATAGAATATGGGATTCCAGTTCCACTGAAAATCCGCTGTGTCCGATATACGTCACCCTCATCTGTCTGCCTACTCCTCAACATCATCATGTTCACCGACTGCCGTCTCTGTCGCATAAACAATCTCCGGAAGAACATATTCCAGACACTCTTTAATGATCTTCGGACTTCCTGGAAGATTGACAATCAGGGATTTACCCCGAATACCTGCTGTTCCTCTCGTCAGCATTGCCCTTTTTCTGGTCCGTGTCATAAAAAGACGCATCGACTCTCCAATCCCCGGAATCTCCTTATCGACCACTGCCTTTGTCGCTTCCGGAACACAGTCCTCTTCTCTGCATCCGATCCCACCGATCGTAAGGATCAGATCTGCCATCTGTGCATCCGCGATCTTCGCAAGGATCTTGCGGATAACCTCCCTGTCATTTGGTACCGGCTGTACAAGCTCTGTCTTGAAGCTGACCTGATCGAGCACTCTTCGCACGATTGGCGAACACGTATCATCCTTCTGTTTTCTGTATATCATGGTGTCTGCTGATACAATTGCTACTTTCATAGATGTCCCTCTTTTCTTTTCTCCTCACGTATAGATTTCATGGTATCTTATATGACCATTCATTCCATGAAAATGTATCCCCTAACGTATAGACTTTAGTATAACATACTCTCGGATTGCCATGCAAGTTTCCCGCCGCCAATCGAATTGATTTAAGAAAAATTTTAGATAATGATGCAAACCATACCTCCGTTGCTGTCATTGACGATCTTCTGCATGGTGTCCTGCAGTTTTGCCTGACTTTCATCTCCGATCATGGCGATCTTGTTTCGCACGCCATCCATCACCAGCTCTTCGATCGATTTTCCGAAAATATTGGTTCCCCAGACTCCATCCGGGCTCTTTGCCGCCTCATTAATATAATTTACCAGATCCTTTGCCTGCTGCTCACTCCCCACGATCGGTGCGATCTCGGTCTCAATGTTAGCTCGGATCATATGGATAGAAGGTGCTTCCGAACGGATCTTTACTCCGTATTTATTGCCCTGCCGGATTACCACTGGATCGTCCAGCCGGATTTCTTCTCTTGTCGCGCTGACTACACCGTAGCCTTTCATTTTAACCGAAGCAAGTGCATCTTTGACACTTTCATATTCTTTCTGGAGCATGGCAAGATTACGCACTGTATGGATCAGATCATATTCCCCGCTAATCTGCGTTCCGGTCAGATCACTTAACATTTCATAATAACAGCCATCTTCCACCTTGATTTCAACCGAGATCTCACCGGTATCCATGGACACACCTGTTACATTTACTGCATTTATGTAGGTACTCTGCTCCGGCTTCCGGATCTCCATCGCATCCCGGATTTCTCCGATTCTGCCCATGACTTCTCTTGCATAAGATACCAGCTCTTCCCGGACCTTGTGATCTGCTGTAAGTATTTCCACCCATTTTGGAAGGAAAAATTTTACTTCTGTGACCGGAAATGCAAAGAGCACATTTTCCATGATCCGGTGGATATCTTCTTCCCGTAGCTGTTCACAGTTGACCGGAAGTGCCGTTACCTGATATTCTTTCTGGATTTCTTCTGCCACGTTTTTTGCCTCTGCGCTGTACGGTTTCCGGGTATTGACCAAGACCACGAACGGCTTGCCAATGCTTTTCAGCTCCTGGATCGTTTTCTTTTCTGCCGCCCGGTAGCTGTTTCTGGGAAGCTCTCCGATACTTCCGTCTGTCGTCACAACAATCCCGATCGTGGAGTGGTCATGGATTACCTTTTTCGTCCCGATTTCTGCCGCCTTTGTAAACGGAATTTCTTTTTCGTTCCACGGCGTTTTCACCAGACGTTCTGCTCCATTTTCCATGTGACCGGCGGCTCCCTCCACCATATAGCCCACACAATCGATCAGACGCACCAGCACACTCACATCCTTTGCGAGCTGGATTTCGGCAGCTTCTTTTGGCACAAATTTCGGCTCCGTTGTCATGATGCTCTTCCCTGACGCAGACTGCGGAAGCTCATCCACCGTCCGCTCTTTTGCATGCTCATCGGTCATTTTCGGCAGCACCAGCACATCCATAAAACGCTTGATAAAGGTTGATTTGCCACTCCGTACCGGTCCTACCACACCCAGATAGATCTCTCCATTCGTCCGGCACTGTATATCCTTGTATAAATCAAATGTATCCATACACTGTCCCCCTTTGATTGCTGATACAGTGTATGCGGGCTTTCCCCTGTTTAGAACAACTATACTGCCAGTTCACTTTTACTTTCTTGCCATCAATTTCAAAATCGGGTATGATAAATGGTAACAAAAAAACGTATTACAGGCACGTAATGCCTTTCATTTATCAGAAAATCTTATCGGGATTTTCTTACAGTCAAAAAAGGAGGTATCCTATGCACGTAGGAAGAAAAGCACAGAAAAGAGAAAAAAAAGCCATGTCTGTCTCCCTGTACGGGAATCTGTTTTTCGTTATCGTTGAGATCGTCATGGCAATCTACACCAGTTCCCAGGCAGTTCTTCTGGACGCAATCTATGACGGAGTCGAGTTCTGCATGCTCCTGCCGTCGCTTTTTCTGATTCCGCTACTTTACAAGCCATCCAATGAAAAGCACCCGTTCGGTTATATGCAGATTGAATCTATGTTTGTCGTTGTCAAGGGCATTACCATGACTGGCGTTACCGTCGGGCTGATCCTGAACAATATCGAAATCATGATCCATGGTGGCAGAAAAGTCGCTTTTGATACCATTGCCTGGTTTGAATTATTTGCATTTTTTCTGGGAATTACCGTATCCATTTATCTCCAATATAAGAATCGTCTGATGGATTCCCCAATGATCACAATGGAAATGGAAGGCTGGGAGATCGACAGTATTGCCTCTTTCGGTATGGCAATTGCCTTCTTTCTTCCGGTTCTGCTGCCTTTTCCATGGTTCAGACCCATAACACCTTATCTTGACCAGATCATTACCGTCACCCTGTCCATCTTTATGCTGCCGACGCCGATAAAGACGGTAATAACCGGACTTCGGGATCTGTTCCTGATCCCGCCGGAGGAAGAGACTGTTGAGGAAATTAAAGAAACGATCGAACCTGTCCTAAATGCCTATGGTTACAAAAAACTCTACTATGACATTCTCCGTACCGGAAGAAAGCTCTGGATCAGTGTTTACATCACCTTTGACAAAGATCTGGTTTCCATTACCCGGTTTAAGATCGTACAGAATTTCTGTATCCAGGCTCTTGCGAAAAAATATACGGATTTTTATTTTGAACTTCTGCCGGATATTGTGTTTACCACGGATGATGAGGCATTGACCAATCATATCGTAAACCAGTCGGAAAAAGTGGATCAGAATGCAAAATTTGCAGACTGAATTATCTGATCCTTATTCTTTAAAAATACTCATTTTCCAAGAAAAGCTGCCTTAATCGGCAGCTTTTCCTTTAAATTCTTTGATTGGATTCTTGATAAATTTTATGTACTGCTTTCTCAGCCATTCGATCAGCTTCGTCAAATACCGAAGTACCGGCTCGGTCGCAATAGAGAATATTACAAAAAGCATAATGCATTTTCTGGACATCCCCGTAATCGCAAATAACTGTGGCAGGAAGATACTGCATCCTAACAGTCCGATCACGCATCCGATCCAGACGATCATACGCAGTGCATTCATCGGCTGGCAGATCCGGTAAAGGATCATGAATCCGACAATTGCAAGCAGCATCGTCGCCGCCGTAGAAATATCTTTGGATGCAACTCCGAACGTCTGTCCAAATACAACCAGCGCACCAACCGCAAGTACATCCGTAAGTCCTGCCGGAAGTGCCTTTAAGAACACATTAGTCAGGAAGTGTCCCTTAATGATATCCCGGTTCGGCTGCAGTGCCAGGAAGAATGCCGGAATACCGATCGTATACATGCTGATCAGCGATACCTGGGATGGCTCCAGCGGATAGGTAATCATAAAGACTGCCGAGAAAATTGCAAGCAGGAAGGAAAAAATATTCTTCACCAGGAACAGACTTGCTGAACGCTGAATGTTATTGACAACTCTTCTTCCTTCCAGAACAACCTCCGGCATCCTTGAAAAATCGGATTCCAGAAGTACCACCTGGGACGCCTGGACCGCCGCATCGCTTCCTGATGCCATCACCACCGAACAGTCTGCATCCTTCAGGGCAAGTACATCATTAACACCATCACCGGTCATAGCGACCGTCATTCCCTGCTTTTTCAGTGCCTGCACAAACTGTCTTTTCTGTTCCGGAATTACCCTTCCGAAGACCGTATATTTGCTCACCGCAAGGGCAATATCTTCTTCGGTCTTTAATGTTCCCGCATCCACGTAATTCTCTGCGCCTTCAATTCCGGCCTGCTTCGCAGTCTCCGATACGGTGATCGGATTATCACCCGAAATAACTTTTATCGCAACACCCTGGTCCGCAAAATATTTGAAAGTCGCAGGCGCTTCTTCCCTGACTTTATTGAGAAGGAGGACATAACCAAGCGGCGTTACCGTTCCAGTCAGCGGCTTACCATCCGGCTCTCCATCATAGCTTCCAAATACCAGTACACGGAACCCCCTGGACGTATACTGCTCTATTCTTCCCTGATACTTTGTATAATCCTCACGCAGGACAAATTCCGGTGCACCAAGCACATATGCCTGATCTTTGAAAATTACTCCGCTGTATTTGACCGTGGAAGAAAAAGGAATCACTTTTTCCGGCACTTTATCTGAATGCTCTGTAAAATGTTCTTGCATCGCATGCATCGTGCTGTTATCCGCGTCCATTCCTTTGACAAAATCGCCGATCATCCGGTTCAGATCCGGCATCTTTTCTTCGTCATAGGCCTTGGCTTTCACCACTTCACTGACACACATACTGTCTTCTGTGATCGTACCTGTCTTGTCAACACAAAGCACATTTACCCGCGCCAGAGTCTCGATACTCTTCATATCATGGAGCAATACCTTTTTCGATGCAAGACGCATTGCACTTACCGCAAGTGCCACGCTTGCAAGAAGATATAATCCTTCCGGGATCATGCCGATCACTGCAGCAACCATGGAGATAATACTCTGCCGGAAGCTGTCGTGATTATAGAAATAACTCTGCACAAACAAAATGATTCCTATCGGGATCAGTGCGATTCCGACCATTTTTACCAGCTTGTCCAGGGAACGGATCATCTCCGACTGTTCCCCCTGCTGCATGGCTTTTGCTTCCAGAGTCAGCTGTGAAATATAGGAATCCGCTCCAACCTTGTCCAGGCGTGCATGACAGCTTCCTGATACCACAAAACTACCTGACATCAGACGGTCTCCACGCTTTTTCGTGATCTCATCAGATTCACCGGTAAGTAAAGATTCATTGACCTGAACCTCGCCAGCCTCAACAACCGCATCTGCACAGATCTGGTTCCCTGCACGAAATACAACAATGTCGTCCACAACCAGCTGATCCGCCTCCAGATTCAGCGATACCCCTCCACGGATTACTTCTGCGTGCGGTGCATTCAGCATGGTCAGCCTATCCAGTACTTTCTTGGAACGGATCTCCTGAATGATCCCGATCAGTGTATTGCAGATGATGACCGGCAGGAATGTCAGATTTCGAAAAGAACCTACCAGGCACAGCAGAATCGCCAGAATCAGAAAGATCAGGTTGAAATAGGTAAATATATTATTATGAACAATCTCTTTTGTCGTAAGTCCCGGTGAAGCAACCTCATCATTGGTCCAGCCATTCTCTTCCCTTATCCGGATCTGCTCGGGATTAAGACCTACCCGGTAGTCTGGAACCACACGCTGGATCTCGCCGCGAACGACTTCTTCCTCTTGTGTTTCTTTTTCTTTTTTTCCGAATTTCATACAAAAAATCCTCCTGTATACACGTCATTATACGCCTATACGGAAGGATTTTCCATTAAGACTTTATGAAATTTCTTTGAAACTTTAATCCCACGGAAGGTTACTGTATTCGCTGCGCCCGTCACGCATCATCAGTTCACTTACCGCATCCTTTGCGGGTTTGCCTTCAAAAAGTACCTGGTTGACCTTTTCCACGATCGGCATGGATACCTCATATTTTTCAGCCAACTCTCTTGCCGCTTTTGCTGAATACACGCCCTCGACTACCATCTTGACCTCAGCCATCGCTTCTTCCATCGTCATTCCCTCACCGATCAGAACACCTGCCTTACGGTTACGGCTGTGCTTACTTGCACAGGTGACGATCAGATCGCCGATTCCGGTAAGTCCGGTAAAGGATTCCAGCTTTCCACCCATCTTTATACCCAGCCTTGTAATCTCTGCAATTCCTCTGGTGATCAGAGCAGCTTTGGTGTTATCCCCATATCCGAGTCCATCTGCAACTCCGGCTGCAAGTGCAATGACATTTTTCAGGGAGCCACCAAGCTCAATTCCTTTGATATCCGGACTCGTATAAACGCGGAACACATCATTCATAAAAATTTTCTGCAGATAAATGGCGGTTTCTTCTGTCTCTGCTCCGACTACAACCGTTGTCGGAAGTTCGCGGCTTACTTCTTCCGCGTGACTTGGACCTGAAAGAACAGCTACATTTGCCTGCGGAATCTCTTCTTCAATCTGCTCGGAAAGTGTCTTTAAAGTACCCTCTTCAATTCCTTTTGCCACATTGACCAGAATCTGCTCTTCCTTTACATACGGGCACATTTTCTTCGCCGTAGCTCTGGTTGCCATAGACGGAACTGCAAGAACGACCACATCTTTTCCTTCCACGCTTCCCTGCAGATCTGTTGTGATCTCGATCTCCTCCGGGATATGAACGCCCGGAAGCTTACTTGGATTTTCCCGCTTCTCCCTGATCTCATCTGCTTCTTCTTTTAAATAAGACCAGATGGTTACATGATGTCCGTTTTTATTCAGTACCAGCGCCAGGGCCGTTCCCCAGCTTCCTGAACCGATAACTCCGATTTCTGCCATAATTATTACCTCTTATTTTTTCTTTTTTGAAAAACTGATCTTGCTCTCTGTACCATTTCTCAGACGTCCGATATTCGCACGGTGGCGGATAAATGCAGAGAGAACAAAAAGCGCTCCGATTCCATACATTTCAAACAGATACTTCTGCGCCATTCCAAACATTCCCATCTGTCCGTCAATAACAAGTCCGACAAGGAACAGTACGGAAATCACCAGCGATCCCAGTGATACATAACGTGTCACGGCAACAATTACAATAAACACAATCAGACATACTGCCGCAATCCGAATATCTGTAGATAAGATCATACCTGCCGTAACTGCAATTCCCTTTCCGCCCTTGAACTTCAGATAGAATGGAAAATTATGTCCGAGCACTGCCCCAAAACCTGTATACAGCGAAAGGAGCGGTAAAATATCTGCGTGAGACTGTCCGTAAATTCCGCGGACCACCAGAACTGCGATCACGCATTTGAAGCAGTCACCTAGCAGGGTGATCATTCCGGCTTTGATTCCCATGGTGCGAAGTGCATTGGTAGAACCTGCATTTCCGCTTCCCATCTTGCGGATATCTACTCCCTGAGTTTTTCCATAGAAATAGCCGGTCTGAAACAGACCAAATATATAGCCGATCAGCAAACATACAAGACGTTCCATCTTATTTGTCCTTCTCCTTTCTCTCCCTGATAAAGAATTTAAGAGACGTTCCACGGAAACCAAACGCTTCACGGATCTTATTCTCCAGATATCTCGTATAAGAGAAATGCATCAGTTCTTTATCATTTACAAAGATGACAAATGTCGGCGGTTTGACCGCTACCTGGGTAATATAGTAAAGTTTCAGCCGTTTTCCCTTATCTGACGGCGGCTGCTGCATTGCAACAGCTTCGGTCATGATCTCGTTAAGGACACCCGTAGCCACACGGAGTGTCTGGTTCTCAATAACGGTGTCGATCATGTCAAAGAGCTTCGGAAGTCTCTGGCCTGTCAGTGCAGACACATACATGATCTCTGCGTAAGGCAGGAAAGACAGCACCATCCGGATCTGATGCTCATATTCCCTCGTGGTCTTATCGTTCTTTTCAATGGCATCCCATTTATTTACAACGATGATGACACCTTTTCCACGCTCATGTGCGATTCCTGCGATCTTGGCATCCTGCTCGGTTACTCCTTCTGCCGCATCGATCACAACTAGGACCACATCCGCTCTTTCTACTGCCGTAACTGTGCGGATAATACTGTAGCGTTCCAGTTCCTCTTTGATCTTATTCTTACGGCGAAGTCCTGCTGTATCAATAAATACATATTCTTTTCCATTGTGTATTACTTCCGTGTCAATGGCATCTCTTGTAGTTCCGGCAATATCGGATACGATCACACGGTCTTTTCCGATCAGACGGTTGATGATCGAAGATTTCCCAACGTTCGGTTTTCCAACGATTGCAACTCTTGGACGGTCATCTTCTTCTTCCTGTCCTGCCCCTTCCGGAAAATGTGCCAGAACCTTATCCAGCATATCTCCGATTCCAATTCGTTCCGATGCTGAGATCGGAACCGGATCTCCGATTCCCAGATTATAAAATTCATACACATCCGGCATCATCTTGTTGAAATTGTCCACTTTGTTGACAACAAGGATGACTGGCTTGTGGGAGCGGCGGAGCATATCTGCCACTTTTGAATCGGAATCTACAAGTCCCTGCTTTACATCTGTCATAAACAGGATCACATCTGCAGTATCAATGGCGATCTGTGCCTGTTCTCTCATCTGGGAAAGGATCACATCACGGCTGTCCGGCTCGATTCCACCGGTATCGATCAACGTAAATTCTTTATCGAGCCAATTCACTTCTGCATAAATTCTGTCGCGGGTAACACCCGGCGTATCTTTAACGATTGCTATCTTTTCTCCTGCCAGTGCATTAAAAAGCGTCGACTTTCCAACGTTCGGCCGCCCTACAATGGCAACAACTGGTTTACTCATATTTTCTTCCTCCTGATATTTATTCGGAATTCTGCTTCTATATCATACTAGATTTCTTCAAAAAATGCAATTTTTTAACGCCTCTTTCTTGTCATTGCTTTTAAATAATGGTATAAAAGATAGGTAAGATTAGATAAACAGCGCGTAAAACGCTTATTATAAGGAGGCACTCATGACAAATATCGAACTTATGGAAAAAGCTCTTCCGACAGCACCACTTAAAATTGCTGCTCTGGAAAGTTGCAAGGATCTGGCAGAAAAAGTGGATCAGTACATCGTATCGTTCCGCAAAAATTCTCTGCATGACTTTCTGGATCCTGCAATCTATTCATCTTATGAAGCAGATTCTTATCTTGCAAAGAACAGTTGCCCACGTTTTGGTTCGGGGGAAGCAAAGGGAATGTTTGGCGAAAGTATCCGCGGAAAAGATCTCTTTATTATGGTGGATGTCTGCAACTACAGCCTGACATACACAGTAAACGGACATATCAATCATATGTCACCGGATGATCACTATCAGGATCTGAAGCGTATCATCTCCGCTTCTACAGGAAAGGCACACCGTGTAAATGTAATTATGCCATTCCTTTACGAAAGCCGCCAGCACAAGAGAACCAAACGCGAATCTCTGGACTGTGCAATGGCTCTGGAAGAATTAACCGCAATGGGTGTATCTAACATTCTGACATTTGACGCACACGATCCGCGTGTACAGAATGCGATCCCACTCAATGGTTTCGACAGCTTCAACCCTCTGTACCAGTTCATCAAAGCTCTGTTTAAAGCAGAACCGGATCTGAAAGCAGACAAAGACCATCTGATGATCATCAGCCCGGATGAAGGTGCAATGCAAAGAGCCGTATACTTCTCCAACGTACTCGGTGTTGATATGGGTATGTTCTACAAACGCCGTGATTATTCTACCATCGTAAATGGTAAAAATCCGATCGTTGCACATGAATTCTTAGGTGACGATGTACATGGAAAGACCGTTATCATCATCGATGACATGATTTCTTCCGGTGAAAGTATGCTGGATGTTACCAGGCAGTTAAAAGACCGCGGTGCTGAGCGTGTATTTGTATGTACTACTTTTGGTCTCTTCACAGAAGGTCTTGACAAGTTCGATGAATATTATGAAAAGGGCTATCTGGACAGACTGATCACAACCAATCTGACCTATCTGCCTCCTCAGCTTCATGATAAACCGTATTTCATTGAAGCAGATATGAGTAAGTTCCTTGCACTGATCATTGATTCGATGAATCATTCTACATCTATTAGTGCGGTTATGAATCCAACGGATAAGATTCATGATTTGCTTGCGAAGAGAAATATGAGATAAATTTTGTTGGCGGGATAGTAAGGATATATTAGCGAACAGACGCCGCAAAAGAACCATAAAACAGGACAGCTTCCTTTGTGCAAACCATTCCGATGAGCCTCTGAAAGCGAAAATCGTGTTCAACAATGGCTTCCACGATTTTTGAGTCTCATCTCCATTGCACAAAAATGGAATCTGTCCTGTTTTATGGTTCTCTTGCGGCTGTTTGTTAGTATATTTTTACTTTTCTGGCAAACAAGAAGCTCTTTTTTATATCATATTATTTTGAAAATACTGCATCATTTTTTGTAAGAAGATATATACAGTATTGATTCATACTAATTCCTTCTTTTTGAGAGTGTTCTGCTAGAGATCTATGGAGACTTCTTGGAATCCTTAATTTGAACTGTCCAGAATAATTTTCCAAGCTGTCTGGTTCATATATCTCAATTCTTTCTTCTAATGCTGCTTCAATCCAAGTTCTTTTTGCATCTAATGCATTTTGTACTGCACTTTCTATTGTCTCGCCACAGGTAATACACCCTGGCAAATCTGGATATGAAACTACAAATCCACCTTCCTCTTCATCCTCTACAATTTCCATTCGATAAGGCATTTTCATATATTCATTCAGCGTTTTCATCTTTCCTCGTCTCACTTTCTACTATCTGTCTTACCATTTCTACATATACTTTTTTGATCGGTTCATGCTTTGGTATTGTAACTGGCATACAGCCACACTTTCTGAATGTATAATGACTGCTTCCTCCCTTGGGCGAATTCATTTCATCACCATAGCTTTCCAACACTTTCCGCAGTTCATCAAACCGGATGTCTTTTGATAAATTACATATCTGCATTATCAGTTTATCCCATTTTGACATTATTTATCTCTCCTTTTATTATGAATGGTGTCATATATGGTGTCAAGCTATTATGGCATATGCGCAGAAATTAACTAAAATGCCGTAAAACCAATATCTTTCATGGTTTTACGGCATTCTTATTTATCGTATTTACTTATACTGTCCTGTCCCCATCAAAGAATTCCTGTCCGGTCGGGTATGTATAGGAATCTCCGATTTCATGGAGAAGGACGACTTTTAATTTATTATTCAGTGTTTTTTTATCCAGCTTGATTGCTTCGGTAAGCTGTGGGAGTGGGACATCGGCTTTTACCGGAAGTTTATAAGCTTCCAGGACTTTCCGGATGTGCTCGGCTTCGCCTTTTTTGGTAAGTCCTTTCTCTTCAGCAATCTTTGTGATCTGGTACATTCCGATGGCTACGGCTTCACCGTGGCTTTCTCTTTCATAGTGAAAGTGCTGCTCAATGGTGTGGGCAAGGGTATGTCCGAAGTTCAGGAGAATCCTCTCTCCGGTATCAAACTCGTCTTCTTCCACAACGTGGCGTTTGATATCGACACATGTTGCGATCACATCGGTTAAATGCTCTTTCAGATTCTCATAGCATCCGCATTTTTCCAGAAGATCAAAAAGCTTGCGGTCTTTGATGCATCCGTATTTGATAACCTCCCCCATGCCATCCGTCACGTAACGCTCCGGCAAGGTTTCCAGTACATCCGGATCGATCAGTACCATCTTCGGCTGATAAAAAGCACCTACCAGGTTCTTACCCTGTGGAAGATCGACTGCAACTTTTCCACCAACAGAAGAATCTACCTGTGCAAGAATGGAAGTTGGAATCTGTACGAACTTGATTCCTCTAAGAAAGGTCGCTGCCACAAATCCGGCAAGGTCTCCTACCACTCCACCACCAAGTGCAACGATCAGGTCTGTTCTGGAAATCTTTGCTTCCAGAAGAGAACTGTATACCCCCGGAAGGGTTTCGAATGCTTTTGACGGTTCTCCATGTGGAATCACGGTTTCCGCACACTCATATTTTTCAGAAAGATTTTTCTTAAGCGCTTCTCCGTAATAAGAATAAACTCTGTCATCGGAAATGATCATGATCTTTGATCCCTGATATACTTCCGCTATTCTTTCTGCCGCTTCTTTCAGAATTCCTCTTTCAATATAGATCGGATAGCTGTGTTCCTTTAAATCTACCGTCATTTTCATCGTTTTGTTCCGTTACTGAAAACTTATAAAAAGTTACAAACTTCTATGTTTCATTCCTACTTTAACGAGTATGCTTTTGATGATATAAATATCTATCTACTCACAAGTTCTTGTACTCTCCA
>NZ_JAQEKS010000029.1:0-38263 GCF_027679115.1 Coprococcus sp. TM115-187
TCGCGCTTTTCGGTCATAGCCTTCATGGTCTCTTCATCCGGATCAATGTAGATGGTCCCGGTAAAGCCGTCGATGGCTGCCATATGTCCATCATATTCTTTTGCAAGCCCTTCTCCCAGACCAATAACGGCTGGGATGTTCATAGTCCTTGCAAGGATTGCCGTATGGGAATTTGCTGATCCGTACATGGTTGCAAAGGCAAGCACTTTGGACTTGTCGAGCTGAACGGTCTCACTCGGTACCAGGTCATCTGCTGCCACGATCACCGGTTCGTCTGCCACAACACCGCTTTCCCCGGAATCCGAAAGGATACCGAGAAGTCGGTCCGATACATCTTTTACATCGGCCGCACGTCCCTGCATGTAAGCATCATCCATAGATGCAAACATCTGGGAGAAGTTATCTCCTGTCGTCGCAACAGCATACTCTGCGTTGACTTCCTGGGTGGTAATAATATTCTTAATCGAATCCACATAATCCAGATCCATCAGC
The DNA here is from genome assembly GCF_027679115.1 of Coprococcus sp. TM115-187. Lineage (NCBI taxonomy): Bacteria > Bacillati > Bacillota > Clostridia > Lachnospirales > Lachnospiraceae > Coprococcus > Coprococcus sp. TM115-187. The sequence goes on from NZ_JAQEKS010000029.1 coordinate 493, forward strand.
ATCATCTGATGTACTTCAAAAATTGCCGCATTGGCTTCTCCTACATCTTCCATTGCCTTGTCATACAACTCACCGAGCTGTGCGATCGCAGTCTCCTGGGCATCCTCAAAACGTGCCACCTCTGCTTCGGTATCCTCTACATGATACCGTCTTACCTGCTTTTCCTGTCTTTTATAAAAAGCAATCTTCCCGATGGCTACGCCACCAAAAACACTTTTACCACTTAGTGTAATCATAATCCTACAGATTCTCCTCTAATACTTTCTGGATTTCGGCGATTGCGTCTTCTTCGTCTTCGCCTTCAGCTGTGATGATAACCTCATTTCCTTTTTTTACGCCAAGACTCATAACTGCCATAATGCTCTTTGCATTGACTTCACGTGTATCTCCTGCTTTTTTGATCTTAATATCTGAAGTTTTTTTCGCAATTGCTTTTACCAGAATTCCTGCCGGTCTTGCGTGGATTCCCTGTGCATCTGTTACTACATACTTAAATTCTTTCATGATAAATTCTCCTCGTCTTTTTCTTTCATTTTTAGTTTACTTTTTTGACAGCGTTTTGCTTGCCAAAGCACCGCCATTATTAAAACAGCTTTCGCTGTTCTATTCTACTGTATCTACGGCAAATAGTGGATCGCCGGCTTTAACTTCTCCCGTCGCAAGGAGACGTACTCTCTGATTCTCTTCCAGTTCTGTACAAAGTACCGGTGAACAAAGAGACGGTGCATGCGAAGTCAGGAATGGAATATCGATCTTCATAAGCGGATCCCCCTTCTTCACTTTCTGACCATTTTCTACAAATACTTCAAATCCTTCACCGTTCAGAGATACGGTATCAATACCGATGTGAAGCAGCATGCCAAGTCCGCTTTCTGTCTGGAACCCAAGTGCATGCTTTGTTTCAAATACGAAAAGCACTTCTCCATCTTCCGGTGCGCAGATCACAGCATCTTCCGGTGTAACAACAGCTCCGTCACCCATCATTTTTCCTGCAAATCCTTCATCCGGACAGGTTGTAATATCGCCTGCCATACCGGTGATCGGACTGGATACAACAATTGTATTTACCACTTTTTCCTGGGTTTCATTATTTTCATTTACAGTATCTGTATTTTCTTCAGCTGAATTCTCTTCTGACACAGCAGCGCTCTCATAATATTCATCCGGAGCTGTTTCCAGATAATCTTCCAGTTTAGACTTAATCACAGTTACCTGCGGACCATAAATGATCTGGACACCCTGTCCCTTTTTCACGATTCCTCTGGAACCTGTTGTCTTGATGATCTCATCATTTACGCGGGCTGCGTCATGAACTGTGATACGAAGTCTTGTTGCACAACAATCCACATCACTGATATTTTTCTTTCCGCCAAGTCCCTGTGTGATTGCCTCACTTACCGGATCTGCGGTCCCTGTATTCGCTGCTGTTTCTTTTCCTGCTTCTTTTCTGGCATTTACATCTGCCTTTGTATATAATTTTGTCTCTGTATCATCATCTTCACGTCCCGGTGTCTTGAAGTTAAACTTTTTGATCAGGAAACTGAAGATAAAGTAATACAGGAAGAAATAAATAATTCCAACCGGAATGATCCGAAGCCAGCTTGTCTTTGCATTTCCCTGCAGGATACCGAAAAGGAACAGATCCAGAAAACCACCAGAGAAGGTAAGTCCTACTGCTATATTCAGGATATGTGCGATCATGTAAGCAGAACCTGCAAGCACTACCTGTACAGCAAAAAGTGCCGGTGCAACAAAAAGAAATGAGAATTCCAGTGGCTCTGTAATACCCGTCATCATGCAGGCAAGTGTTGCAGAAAGGAGAAGTCCTCCTGCCTGTTTTTTCTTTTCCGGTTTTGCACAGCGGTACATCGCAAGTGCCGCTCCCGGAAGTCCGAAGATCATAAAGATAAATTCACCTGAGAAATATCTGGTCGCATCTGCGCTGAAATGTGCGATATTTGCAGAATCAGCAAGCTGTGCAAAGAAGATGTTCTGTCCTCCCTGTACCATCTGTCCCGCAACTTCCATTGTTCCACCGACTGCTGTCTGCCAGAATGGCATGTAAAATACGTGATGAAGTCCGAACGGAATCAAAGCTCTCTTAATAATACCAAAAATCAGGGTTCCCAGATATCCGCTTCCGGTTACCAGTCCGCCAAGTGCATAAATTCCATTCTGTACAACCGGCCAGGCAAAATACATTCCAATCCCAACAAACATGTACACCAGTGTAGAAATGATCGGAACAAATCTGGACCCTCCGAAGAATGATAACGCATTTGGAAGAACGATTTTGTGAAAACGGTTATGCAGAGCAGCAACACCAAGTCCTACAATAATACCACCAAACACACCCATCTGTAAGGACTGGATTCCGCAAACAGAAGTGATGGTTCCTTCCAGTACATTCGAAGCGATCGTTCCATCTGCGGTAATCTCTCCTGTGATCACAAGCATTGCATTGATTGCAACATTCATAACAAAGAATGCGATCAATGCAGAAAGTGCCGCTACTTCTTTTTCTTTCTTTGCCATACCGATTGCAACTCCAACCGCGAAAATCAGTGGCAGGTTGTCAAATACAGCACTTCCTACTTTGTTCATGATAATGAGTAACGAATTCAGGATGGTTCCGTCTCCTAAAATTTTCTCCAGACCATAAGTCTGGATTGTGGTAGCATTGGTAAACGAACTACCGAATCCCAGCAGCAGACCCGCTACCGGAAGAATTGCTATCGGAAGCATGAAGGATCTTCCAACTCGCTGCAATACGCCAAAAATTTTGTCTTTCATTGCATGTACTCCTTTTCCTCAAGAAATTTTAATTACCTGGCTTATGCCTATGATATTATTTTCTTTCGTGGAAGCCTTTTATCCGAATTTTTGACGCAAAAAAGGCACTAACCCCACACAAATATCAAAATAATATCTATGTATGGTTAATGCCTGCCGTACAGTTACACACCAAAATCTGTAACTTACAATAATTTATTTCCCACTAAATGTCAAGCCTTTTCTGAAATTTTCTTTTTATAATCCTACGGACTGCACTAAAAGAATCAGAAGCATCAACGGTGCAATTACCTTGATCATTGCAACATAAAGCTTTTCTCTGCCAAACCTGTATCCGCCAAGTGTCACTTCATCGATGATCACTTTTGGTTTTACAATCCATCCGATCAGAATACAGGTAAGCAGTGCCACCATCGGCATCAGACAGTTATTGCTGAGATAATCCATCACGTCCAGAATCTGCGCTACCGTGCCGTTCGGAAGTTTCAGTTCGAAATAAAGCTTGTTGTATCCAAGACATACGATCACACCAACGATCATTCCATATAAAGTAGTCAGGATCGTTCCTTTTTTTCTGGATACATGGAATTTATCCATCATGCTTGATACGATTGCCTCCATAACAGATACAGAAGAAGTAACCGCTGCAAAAGATACCATCAGAAAGAATACAATTCCTACCAACACTCCTGCTGCCCCCATTGCTTTAAATACTTTTGGCAGAGATACAAACATCAGTCCCGGTCCTGCAGACATTCCTTCGGTTCCCATAAAAGTATAAACAGCCGGAATGATCATAAGTCCTGCCAGAAGCGCTACAAGCGTATCAAAAAACTCAATCTGGTTGATCGACTTCATCAGATTGGTCTCTTTCTTCGCATAGGATCCGTAAGTAACCATAATTCCCATCGCCACGCTGATCGAGAAGAAAAGCTGTCCCAATGCATCCATCACAACCGAAAGGAAACTTTTAACCGTCATCCCTCTAAAATTCGGGATCAGGTAAATCGCCAGTCCCTGCATACCGGTTCTTGTCACTCCATCTGCATTTGTATGTTTCAGGGTAAGGGAAAATACAGAAATTCCCGCAATCAGTACAAACAGGATCGGCATCAGAATCTTACTGTATTTTTCAATTCCTTTATTTACTCCTTTATAAACAACCATTGCCGTAATAAGCATATAGATCAGCATCCATATGATCGGCTGTGCGACCTGTGTAATATAGCCTGTAAAATATCCGTCTTCTGCTGCCTGCGCCCCATGACCTGTGAGAAATGCCGACAAATATTTGAGTACCCATCCACCAATCGAGCAATAATACGGAAGAATGATAACCGGTACTGCACATGCAAGCACACCGATTCCTCCCCATCCTTTATGCATCTGTTCATATGCAGTAAGCGGACTCTGTCCTGTCTTACGTCCGATCGCGATCTCTGTTGTCAGCAACGTAAACCCAAAGGTAAGTGCCAGTACCACATAGCACAGAATAAACACTCCGCCTCCACCTTTTGCTGCCAGATACGGGAATCTCCAGATGTTCCCCAGCCCGACTGCACTTCCCGCAGCCGCCAGCACGAATCCGATCGAGCCGGTAAAATTACTCCTCTTCTTTTCCATCTTTTCTACACTCCTTTTACAGTGGTGCCTCCGTACACACCATCTCCAGCTTTTTAATAATATGATGTGAGTGTCAATAAGTATCAATTGCTTATTTGTGCGAGCACAAACGCAATTGATACTTTTGACACTTACATCATAATATAGAAATTATATTTTTCTATAAGCCAAAAACACCTCCGCCGTATGGCGAAGGTCCCTTCTTTAGCTTTCTTCTTATTTTAACAATCGGATATAGGAAAGTCAATGGAAGTATTTTACTCATTTTCTTGATCTTTTTTACACTGGGGCAGGCTCTCACCTGCCCCTTTATGAGTAGTATATCAATAATTTTTACAAAACGTCTTATTTATGCAGTTGCCGGAAGAACACGGGATAAGAATGACTGCGTCCTTCTCTCTCTTGGTGCTGTAAAAATTGCATCCGGTCTGCCTTCTTCAACAACATATCCGTCTGCCATAAAGATGACCCGGTCTGCCACATCACGTGCAAAGCCCATTTCATGTGTTACAACGATCATCGTCATTCCTTCTTTCGCAAGAGATTTCATAACATCAAGTACATCTCCTACCAGTTCCGGGTCCAGCGCCGATGTCGGCTCATCAAACAACAACGCTTTCGGTTCCATTGCCAGTGCTCTTGCAATGGCAACTCTCTGCTGCTGTCCACCTGAAAGTGTACTCGGATATACATCCGCTTTATCCTTTAATCCTACCTTATCCAGAAGTTCCAGTGCTTTTGCATGCGCTTCTTCCTTATTCATGTGTTTGGTAAGGATTGGTGCCATCATAACATTCTGAACAACAGTCTTAAGCGGAAACAGATTGAATTTCTGGAAAACCATTCCGACTTCCTCACGGAATTTGCGGATGTCACAATTCTTATCGAGAAGATTCTTCCCCTCATACTGTACAGTTCCGCCTGTCGGTCTTTCAAGCTGATTGATGCATCTTAAGAAAGTACTCTTTCCCGATCCGGAAGGTCCGATGATACAAACCACTTCACCTTCATTGATATCAAGATTGATATCCTTTAATACCTCCAGGTTCCCAAATTTCTTCGACAAATGATTTACTTTAATCATACCAATCACCTCATTTTCCTTTCTATCTGTTTCTGGACAATTATCAGTACCGAAAGTATCACCAGATAAAACGCTGCCAGTGCTGTGTATGTAGGAATTGCTTTAAAACTCAACGCTGCATACGCCTGTGCCTGATGCGTGATCTCATTAACCGCAATCGCAGATAAAAGTGCGGTATCCTTAACAGAAATGATAAACTGGTTAAATAATGCCGGAAGTGCCGCTTTAAATGCCGGTGGGATAACCAGATGGATCATCGTCTGTGCACTTGTAAGTCCAAGTGATGCACCTGCTTCTTTCTGTCCCGGATCAATGCTCATCAACGCACCTTTTACAATTTCTGAAATAAATGCACCGGAATTCAGTGCGATAACGCCAATTCCCACTGCAGTGCTTCCAATATCGACACCCAAAAGCTTCGGAATTACAAAATATCCGTATAAAGCCTGCACCATAAGCGGTGTCGCACGAATGATCCAGATGTAAACTTCTGCAATTGCTTTCCCTATTTTATATTTCGACTGAAGCAGATATCCACAGAGGCTTCCGATCAGGAAGCCAATTGTGATACCGACAACAGCAATTAAAATCGTAAGTTTTAATCCCTCAAACATCATTGGAAGTAAAACATTCAAAAAAGTCATATCCATATACTATCTCATCCTATCTTCTTTTTAGTTGCTGTCTGTTCTTTGATTATTCACACCATTTCGCATAGAGTTCATCTGTTGTGCCATTATCAATCAGTACCTTTACAGCTGCATTGATTTCATCATAATATTTGCATTCTTTAGAAATTGCTACGCAATACGGTGCCTGGCCCTGATTAAACTCATCCCCGACTACCTCCAGGTTGCTGTCCGGTGTTGTCTTAATATAGAAATATGCTCCAGGTCCATCCTGAATAACAGCATCTACTTTTCCCTGCTCCAAAGATTCATATGCAGTTGTGATCGTGTCATGTACTTCAAGCGTTGCACTTGTAAGGTTCTTGCTTGCATAAGTATGAGATGCGGTTCCCTTTTCAACGGCTATTTTTTTATCCTTCAGATCATCAACACTCTTAATTCCTTTATCGTCATTTTTATTTACCATAACGACCTGACCGGAATCACAATAGATATCACTGAAGTCCATAACTTCTTTTCTTTCATCTGTTGCACAAAGTGCTGCTGCTCCGATGTCCAGTTTATTTTCAGCAAGTGAAGTAGTAAGTGCCGAATAATCCATTGCCTGGAGGCCACCATCGATTTCGAATCCCAGAAGCTCCTGCAGATCATTTAACAGATCAACATCATATCCGATCAGCGTCTTTCCGTCCTCATCATAGTATGTAAATGGTCCGAAAAGTCCGGTTGTTCCGACTTTCAGTTTGACACCTTTCATGCTGTCCTTCAGCTCGTCTTCTGTATATTCTTTCTTTGTATCAGAGGTTTCCTTTGTATCTTCTTTTTTACTTCCACATCCTGCTCCAAGTACTGTTACCATTGCTGCACACATTAAAACTGCTATTAATCTTTTTTTCATAATAATAATCCTCCTTAACTGTGTAGTGAAAACGTAAGGGCGCATCACAAATTCTTTTGTAATGCGCCCTTGCATTTCCGTCCGCAGACACTCTCTCGTTCCCGGGATTGTTTGAGAAATTACTTTGCACTTCTGATTACTTTCTTTTCTGAAATACAAAAAGGATGCCGCATCTGATGCGACATCCTTGTCTGTTCTGTTCTTTATGAACTTGTGATTATTTTACCGTACTTTCACACTTTAGTCAATGAAACTTTTATCCAAAATTGCCAGTTTTATATGTTTCTTTTAAGTAAATTTTCACAAAATTGATTTTCTATAGTATATGTGTTACACTATTTTCAGATTCAAACTGACTGCAAAGGAATTCCTGCGCAAAAAGAATACAAAAAAGGAGATTACAAAAACTATGAGTCTTAACAGCACCCCTTCTGCAGATCGTGTACATATCGGTATCTTCGGTCGCAGAAATGCCGGAAAATCCAGCATCATCAACGCTATCACCGGACAGAATCTTGCCATTGTATCTGATGTTCTCGGAACAACTACCGATCCGGTTCCAAAGGCAATGGAACTTCTTCCCCTCGGACCTGTCGTGATCATTGACACCCCGGGGCTTGACGACATCGGAGAACTCGGTGAACTGCGTGTCAAAAAAGCCTACCAGATTTTAAACAAAACAGATATCGCTGTTCTGGTAATCGATGCCTCTCTTGGCATGACACCAGAAGATTTATCCATCTTAAAGAAAATACAGGATAAGAAGATCCCTTACGTTGTGGTAAAAAATAAATCTGACCTCTGCTCTTCTGCTGAAAATAGCGCAGTCTGTCCGAACCTGGATTCTATGCCGGATGCTTCTTTTCATATAGATGCTTCCAACAGTATCGAAGTCAGCACAGTAACCGGATACCATGTTCATGAATTAAAAGAACTGATTGCAAGCCAGGCTCCGGAAGAAGATCAGGATAAATATCTCGTCCGCGATCTTTTAAATCCAAATGATTTTGTCGTTCTGGTCGTCCCGATCGACTCTGCCGCCCCAAAAGGACGTCTGATCCTCCCGCAGCAGCAGACCATCCGCGATGTACTGGAGGCTGGTGCAATCTCTATTGTAACCCGTGACACAGAATTGAAGGAAACACTTTCGTCTCTTGGCAAAAAGCCACGCCTTGTCATCACCGACAGCCAGGCGTTTGCCAAAGTATCTGCCGATACACCGGAAGATATTCCACTGACCTCTTTTTCCATCCTGCTTTCCAGATACAAAGGGAATCTGAAGCTTCAGGTCGAAGGCGCACAGATGCTGGACAAGTTGGAAGATGGTGACAAAATCCTCGTCTGTGAAGGCTGCACCCACCACAGGCAATGTGATGACATCGGAACAGTGAAGCTTCCTCGCTGGATCCGCCAGCATACCGGAAATAAAGACCTGCACTTTGAATTCACAAGCGGGACCGAATTCCCGGTTGATCTCTCACCTTATAAACTCATTATTCACTGTGGTGGCTGCACCCTGAACGAACGCGAAATGCAGTATCGTCTCAAATGCGCCGAAGATCAGGGCGTACCGATCACGAACTACGGAACCGCTATTGCTCACCTGAAAGGGGTATTGGAGCGGAGTCTCATACCGGTTAGGGGAAGTTTGGAATAAGGTTACGGGCGAAGTGGGGACGAGGTGACGGTTTCACGCCGGTCTTCATCGCCTGCATTCTGTAAAATTTAATCGGGACGGAAGTTGCGACATCGGACTGATTCGCTGGAAAATCTGATGATTTTCCGGCTCAGGCAGTCCTCAGATTCCGTACTTGTAGTACGAAATCTGGTCACAATTTCCGTCCCGATTAAATGAACAGACTGCACGGCTCTTACGAATGGCGTGAAACCGTCACCTCGTCCCCACTTCACCCTTACGTTATTCAAAGCTTCCGCATTGGCGCATCATAGATGCGCCTCGCTGTGGATGGAAGGATTGTTTGTTTAGAATTGAAATTAATTCTTATTGTGTTTACTTTTATTCTGGCTTATATGTTATGAGTGATTTTGTTTTGGTATAGACACACATAACGGTTGAATAAAGCTTAAAGCCAGGTATCATTTTAAATTGTCTGCAGCGCCCAGGGCGTCGGATCACGGTGTGGATTTGGCGGTATATGGCGGCGTGTTACAGCCTGTTAATGAAAAAAAGAGAAAAGTGTGATCGGATTTCGTACCCCAAGTACGAAACTCCGAAGACTCCTGAGATGGAAAATCATCAGATTTTCCGTCGAATGAGTCTGGTATCACACTTTTCTCTTTCTTTTCATGTTACAGGCTGTTCACGCCAGAGTCCACCGCCAAATCCACACCGTGATCCGACGCCCGTCCCTGCAGCCAGATTTTCAATTAAATATTCTCAATTCTCTTGATCGCTTCCAGCGTATTCTCGTAACTTCCAAATGCTGTCAGGCGGAAGTATCCTTCCCCGCTCGGTCCAAATCCTGATCCCGGAGTTCCGACTACATTTGCTTTTTCAAGAAGGAAATCAAAGAATTCCCATGAAGTCATGTTATCCGGCGTCTTTAACCATACATATGGTGAGTTCACTGCTCCGGATACCGTGTATCCGGCATTCTTCAGACCTTCATAAATCGTTCTTGCATTCTTCTGATAGTATGCGATCTGCTCTTTTATCTGTGCTTTTCCAGCCTCTGTATAAACAGCAGCTCCGGCTTTCTGTACGATATAAGGTGCTCCATTATATTTTGTTCCGTGACGTCTTGCCCACAGTGAATGAAGCATCACATCTCCGCACTTAAGATCTTTCGGAATGATTGTTGCGCCAAGACGTACTCCTGTAAATCCGGCATTCTTAGAAAAACTTCTAAGTTCGATTGCACAGGTTCTTGCTCCTTCACATTCAAAAATACTGTGTGGTACATCTTCCTCTGTGATATATGCTTCATATGCAGCATCATAAATGATCACTGCCCCGTTTTTATTTGCATAATCTACCCATTTCTGGAGTTCATCTTTTGTGATAGCCGCTCCGGTCGGATTGTTCGGGAAGCATAAATAGATCATATCCGGTACTTCTTTTGGCAGTTCCGGTACAAATCCATTTTCTGCTGTACAAGGCATGTAGATTACATTGCTCCATGTTTCTGTCTTTGGATCGTAAGTTCCGGTACGTCCTGCCATTACGTTTGTATCCACATATACAGGATATACCGGGTCTCCTACTGCGATTCTGCAGTCAGGTCCAAAGATCTCCTGGATATTTCCAGAATCACTCTTTGCTCCGTCTGAGATAAAGATCTCATCTGCAGCAATATCACATCCTCTTGCCTGGAAATCATTCTTTGCGATCGCGCTTCTTAAGAATTCATATCCAAGATCCGGTGCATATCCGTGGAATGTCTCTGCGTGTGCCATCTCATCAACTGCACTGTGAAGCGCTTCGATGATCGCAGGTGCAAGCGGCTGTGTTACATCACCGATTCCCAAACGGATGATCGGTGCATCCGGATTCGCTGCTGAGAACGCTGCAACTTTTTTGGCAATATTGGAAAACAGATAGCTTCCCGGTAACTTTAAGTAGTTTTCATTTACACTGTACATATGTCGTCTCCTTTGTGATTTGATCTTTATAGTACACCATCAAATACTTTAACCGCAGGCCCCTCCAAAAATACATGATTCACCTTACGATCCCATCTGACAGATAACTCTCCACCTAATAATTTAACGATTACTTCCTCATCTGTCAAGTCATTCAGCACAGAAGCCACAACTGCTGCACATGCTCCGGTTCCGCAGGCAAGCGTTTCACCAACACCCCGCTCCCACACACGGATCTCCATCCGGTCCCTCGCAGTCACATGACAAAACTCGATATTTGCTCTCTCCGGAAATCTCGGATGAAATTCTAACTCCCTTCCTGTCTCTTCCAGAGAAATCCCGTTTATCTCTTCTGAAAAGATTACCGCATGCGGATTTCCCATCGAAATCCCGGTCATGCGGTAGTTCTTCTTCTGTACCTCAATCGGATCATTGATCACCAGATCCTTTTCACTCAGGATTGGAATGCTATGCGCGTTCAGTCTTGGAACACCCATATCTACCATAGCACCGCAGGCTTTCCCATCCTGAATATGAAGGTGCATGTTACGAATTCCGGATTTCGTCTCGATACTGAGAGTTTCCTTTCCGGTAAGTCTGTAATCATATACATATTTTCCCAGGCATCGGATGCCATTGCCGCACATCCCGGCAACAGATCCATCCGAATTGTATATCTCCATTTTAAAATCAGACACCTTTGACGGACATATCAGAATCAGACCATCCGCTCCGATCCCGTAATGCCTGTCACAAAGCGCTCTTGCAAATCCAGGTGGATCTTCCACCCTTTCTCTGAAGCAGTTTATACACACATAATCATTTCCAAGACCATGCATTTTTGTAAAGATCATATATCCTGCCTCTTTAATCTCCTTTATTCCGCCATAATACTAAGTACCATCTGAGCTGTCTCCACCATATTGACACCGCTCTCCATACTACATTTCTGCAGATAGCGATGCGCTTCTTCCTCCGTCATATTATTACGTTCCATCAGAAGACTCTTTGCCTCTTTTACAAGTGCCTGCTGCTCCGGATTCCGATTCTTAAGCTCTGCTCTTCTTTTCTTTCTCCGCCTGCCAATCGATTGTGCCATCATCTCGATCGTGTTCATCAGATCAAATACCTTAAATGGCATCGACAGGCTGATCACTCCCGGCGTCCTGTCACTGCATTTCTCCGGCGATGCGATCAAAAGCATCTCAATCGTACCCGGCAGATAATCTCTCAATTCATTATATAACATATCTTTCATTTTATAACCACAAACTACAATTCCATCATCCAGATTATCTGCCAATTGAACCGCCTGTGCTCCGGTTACCCCCACACCAATCACGTCAAATCCATTTCGTACCAGTATATTGCGAATATTGGTTGCAATCTCCTTTTTTGGAAATACAACAATAATACTGCTCATAATACCAGCCTCCTGCCTTTAGAATTGGAAAGTTTCTTTAGAATTTCTGTAAGTACTCATTAATTTCCCATTCTGTAACCTGAGTGCGGTATTCTCTGTATTCTGCACGCTTTGACTCAATCAGCTTCTGTGACAGTTCTTCTCCCAGTACTTCCTGCATAAACTGATCTTTCTGGAATTCTGTGATTGCTTCTCTTAAGCTTGCCGGAAGCTCCTCAATTCCAAGTGCATTTTTCACCACATCTGTCATTTCGTAAATATTCTCATCTACACTCTCCGGCGGCAGGATCTTGTTTTTAATTCCTTCCATTCCGGCAGCCAGACATACGGCAAGTGCCAGATATGGATTTGCTGCCCCATCCGGACTTCTGAGTTCGACTCTTGTGCTTTCCCCTGATACCCTTGGAATACGGATCAGAGGAGTCCGGTTATTCGCTGACCAGGCAATATATACCGGTGCCTCATATCCGGGAACCAGTCTCTTATAGGAATTCACGATCGGATTTGTGATAAAGCTGATCGCTTTGATATGTTTCATAAGTCCGCCGATAAAATAGTAAGCCTCCTGGCTCAGACCATTCGGATCTTTTTCATCTGCAAAAACATTCTTTCCATCTCTTGACAGAGACATATTCAGATGCATTCCTGAGCCATGGATACCATCCTTTGGCTTTGGCATAAATGTAGCATGAAGCCCGTGTCTTTTTGCGATTGTTTTGGTAACAAGCTTAAATGTCATGATATTGTCTGCTGCATCCAGCGCCTCTGTATATTCCAGATCGATCTCATGCTGTGCCGGTGCCATCTCGTGATGAGATGCCTCCACACCGTACCCCATATCTTCCATTGTAAGAACAATATCACGTCTTGCATTCTCTCCCTGATCCAAAGGTCCCAGATCAAAATATCCTGCACGTTCATTGGAAATCGTCGTCGAATTTCCCGCATCATCCGTCTCAAACAGGAAAAATTCGCATTCCGGTCCTACGTTAAAGTCATATCCCATCTCTTTTGTCTCGGAAAGTACCTTCTTAAGAACATGTCTCGGATCGCTTTCGTAAGCTGTTCCATCCGGTCTGTAAATATCGCAGATAAATCTTGCAACCTTTCCCTGCTGCGGTCGCCACGGGAAAATTTCAAATGTATTCAGATCCGGGTGCAGATACATATCCGATTCTTCGATTCTGGCAAATCCTTCTATCGAAGATCCATCAAACATACATTTGTTATCCAGTGCTCTCTTAAGCTGGCTTACTGTAATCGCTACATTCTTCATTGTTCCGAAAATATCGGTGAACTGCAGCCTGATAAATCCCACGTCTTCTTCCTCGACAAGATTCAGGATATCTTCTCTCGTATAATTTTTCATATTCATACAAATCCTCCCGTTTTTACTACTCATAAATGAAATATCAAAAAGTCTCATATATTAAAGACCTATGATACTCTGATAATACAACAAGGGCGTTCTCAATCCATTTTGAAAACGCCCTTGTTTGTTATATTATAATTTTCGTCTGAATATTTGTCAATACTCTTAGTCTTCTACGAGTGCTGCTGTGATGATTGCCATAGAATAAACTTCTTCTGCATTGCATCCACGGGACAGGTCGTTGATCGGTGCATTAAGACCAAGAAGGATCGGTCCGTATGCATCAAAGTTACCAAGTCTCTGTGCGATCTTATATCCGATGTTACCTGCGTTGATATCCGGGAAGATAAATGTATTTGCCTGACCTGCTACTTCACTGTTCGGGCATTTTGTTCTTGCAACACGCGGAGATACAGCTGCATCAAACTGAAGCTCTCCTTCGATCGGAAGTGAAGGATACAGTTCTTTTGCTTTTGCTGCTGCATTACGCATCTTATCTACATCTTCACCCTTTCCAGATCCAAGTGTAGAGTAGCTTAAGAATGCAACCTTTGGATCGATACCAAAGTGTTTACCACATTCTGCAACTTCCCATGCGATTTCTGCAAGCTGATCCTCTGATGGTTTGAGATTAATCGCGCAGTCACCCATAGCAAGAACTTCGTTCTCACCTGTAGCTGACGGACGAACCAAAATGAAGCAGGAAGATACACAGCTTGATCCCGGTTTGGTCTTGATCAGCTGAAGTGCCGGACGTACGGTATCTGCTGTAGAGTAAGTAGCTCCTCCAAGAAGTGCGTCTGCAACTCCCATCTTAACCAGCATGGTTCCAAAATAGTTGTTTCTCTTAAGTGTCTTTGCTGCCTGCTCCGGTGTAACACCTTTGCTCTTACGAAGTTCGCAGAACAGTTCTACCATCTCGTCAAATCTCTCATAATCATCCGGATCAATGATCTCTCCGCCACGGATGTTATATCCATACTTTTCAGCTGCTTCTAATACTGCTTCTTTATTTCCAACAAGAATTGGTGTAAGGAAGCTTCCTGCTAAAAGACGGGAAGCTGCCTCAAGAATTCTCTCATCTGTTCCTTCTGTAAAAACGATCGTTTTTGGATTTTTCTTCAGCTCTTGAATCATCATGCCGAAGCCTTTCATATTGTCCATTAAATTGCCTCCTTATTTCGTGTGTTCGATACTTTCACATATACTTTACCACGTTTTTTTTGGATTGCAATTTAATTAAATTTTTAACAAGGATTGTATTTAAAAATAACCAAAAACCGGCGTTTTTTCCTTATTTACGGTATCCTTTATAGCCTTTCAGATTGTTGGCAAGAGCCATAACGATCGTATCTACATCATCTACCATCAGTTTTACACGTTCCGGAATCTGCTCTTCCTCTATCCCGTTTTCATATACATCTTTGAAATAGCCTTCAAAGAGCATACACACCATCCGGTTTAATTTTACTGCATTGTCATATGTAATACCACCAACATTGATACACCGCTTGCACATCTCAAAATCACGTGCCAGAAAGCTTGGTGTCTGAAGCATATTGTAGAAAAAGCGGTTAACATTTACAATATCTTCCGGAAACATTTCATAATATTCCCGCATTGCTTCTTTGAGTTTTACATTGTTATACTCAAAAAATAACAGATTATATGCTTCCGGATTATGAAATGCCTCCGTTGCATAACAATCCCACACACCTACATATACCTGCCACATATTCTTCCAGGATTTCTCAGCCTCATTCAGCCTGTCTATGTAACCGGTTAAAATTCTGAGTTCTGCATAGTATAAAAGTTCAGACACATTATCAAAGTACCTGTACAGACTTGCTGATGAGCACCCCATCTCCTTAGCAATCCTGCGGATAGATACTGCCTGAATCCCTTCTTGCTGAATGATCTCATGTGCTTTCTGGATATAATCCCTTCTGGATAATCCTTTAAAATAATTGCTGCTCGTACTCTGCTTCTGTTCTTCCATAGTTGCCTCTCATTTTCCATGTGAATCTCTACACAGATTGTATCCGGCACTCCTCCATACCGAATTCAACCATTTTTTAATTTTAGTCATATTACTCTTTATTATACATGATTCTGTTTTTGATATAAAATAGAAAAAAGCTATAATATTTCATAGCTTTTTTCTATACATTATACCTTTAATTTCCCAATTGTAAACAGTTTTTTAACAATGAAAAATAAGCTCCATTTTTGTACCTTTTCCTTCTTCACTTTCCACATGGATTTCTGCGTTATGCAAAAGTGCTCCATGCTTTACAATTGAAAGACCCAGACCTGTTCCGCCGGTCTCTCTGGAATGGCTCTTATCCACCCGGTAAAAACGCTCAAAAATACGATCCTGATGCTCTTTTGGGATTCCGATTCCGGTATCCTGGACAATGACCTTTTTCCCGTTCAGTGTATTTCCAACCCAGATATTTACTTTTCCATTTTCTTTATTGTATTTGATGGCATTTTCACAGATGTTGTAGATCATCTCATCCAGGATCTGACGGATTCCGAAACATTCCACATGTTCTCCTACCACTTCAACCTGTATTCTGTGTTTTTCTGCCTGAAGTGCCAGACGGCTCACGATCTCCCTTGTCATCTGATACAGATCCACATTCTCTTTTTCAAGCTCCACACTGCCCTCATCCAGTTTTGACAGCTTGATAATATCACCGACCAGGGTGATCATCCTGCTTGCCTCTTTATAGATCCGTTCACTGAATCCCTGCATATCTTCCGATTTTACAAGACCGTTCATCATAATTTCTGCATATCCCGAAATCGAGGTCAGAGGAGTCTTCAGCTCATGGGAAACATTTGCAGAGAATTCTCTCCTCATCTGTTCAATTGCTGCTTTTTCTTTATTCTGCCTGTCAATTCTTTCAAGCAGTGGATGCAACTCTTCATATACATCATTTTCCAGTGGTTCTTCCAGATCCAAATTGTTAATCGGTGCAATCAGCCTTTTCACCTGATGCCTTGTCATAAACCATGCAACACACCCCATCATGACCCCGATCGCAATCATATACGGTAAGATCATAAATGCTGTATTCCAGACCGTATCCATGCCTCTTGACACACGCAGGACAGAGCTATCATCCATCTTCAACGCATAATAGTACATCTCCTGTCCTTTGCTGTCTGACATACGGATATCCTGCCCACTGCCATTTGCCAATGCCTCTTTGAATTCTTTTCTTGATTTGTGGTTTGCCAGCGTTTCCTGATCATTTCCGGTATCATAAAGTACTTTTCCGTCTTTATCGATCCATGTTACCCTGGTGCGCCTACTGACCTTATCCATGGTGCCAAAATATTCTTCTCCGGATATTTCTATTGCCGCCCGGATATATTCTGCCTCCTGAACCAGTTCACTGCGCCGGATATTCAGCGCCTGCCGGTAAATAACCAGAGTAACCAGAATATACGAGATCAGTAGTGACATCGTAACCACAAAAATCATACTTTTCTGGATTCTATTTCGCATCGATCTCTCCTATACGGTATCCAACTCCCCGGACAGTCTCAATATATTCTCCTGCCTGTCCCAGCTTCTGGCGCAGGGTTCTTACATGGACATCTACCGTTCTGGTCTCACCGTCAAAATCATATCCCCAGATCTCTTCCAGTAATTTATCTCTTGTCAGAACAATATTCTGATTCTCCATAAGTTTTCTCAATAGCTCATATTCTTTCAATGTTAATGCTACCGGTTCTCCCGCTACCGTTACTTCATGCTTTTTACGGTCCATGCGGATCT
This sequence comes from Coprococcus sp. TM115-187, assembly GCF_027679115.1. NCBI lineage: Bacteria > Bacillati > Bacillota > Clostridia > Lachnospirales > Lachnospiraceae > Coprococcus > Coprococcus sp. TM115-187. The sequence goes on from NZ_JAQEKS010000029.1 coordinate 17,711, forward strand.
CACCCAGCATATAGGTATCATCCTCTTCTTTTTTCGATGTCCGTCTGAGTACTGCACGGATTCTGGATACCAGTTCCATCATTCCAAATGGTTTGGTCACATAATCATCTGCTCCCGCATCCAGTCCCATGACCTTGTCGTATTCTGCCCCCTTTGCCGTAACCATGATGACCGGAATGTCTTTGGTTCTCCCGGAAGTCTTCAGCTTCTTCAGTATCTCCATTCCATCTTCTCCCGGGAGCATGATATCAAGCAAAATCAGCTCTGGCAGTTTCTCTGCCAGAGCTTCAAAGAATGATGTGCCTTCTTCAAATCCACGGGCCTCAAATCCCGTAGTTTCAAGTGTATATACTACTAATTCCCGGATGTTCGCTTCATCCTCCACACAAAAAATCATTCTCGTTCTCCTTTAATTTCTTTTAGATTGCAGTTCCGCCTGCATGAATACCTGTAATTGAAAATTCAACCCACTCTGCAATATTTGTTGCATGATCTCCGATCCTCTCCAGATATTTCGCGATCATGATCAGGTCGATTGCCTCATCTCCGGCACTTCCTTTGTGATCGGAAATAAATTTTACCAGATCTCCTTTTACCAGATCAAAAAGATCATCTACCTCATCATCTGCTGCCATGACTCTTCTTGCAAGCTCCAGATCTTTCTGTACATAGGCAGATACACTGTCTCTTACCATCTTTACAGTCGCCTCTGCCATCCGGTTAATATCCTTCAGATTCTTTTCCTCTGTTGATTTTGTTGCAATCACAATATCTGCGATATCCGCAGTCTGATCTCCGATACGTTCCATATCCGTGATCATCTTAAGTGATGCCGAAATTCTTCGCAGATCCCGTGCTACCGGCTGCTGCTGAAGTAAAAGCTTCAGGCAGAGATTTTCAATTTCTTTTTCCATCTGATCGATCTCGCTGTCTGCTGTAATGACAGCCTTTGCTCTGGCAATATCATGCCCTTCCAGGGCTCCTGTTGCTTCCTCAATTGCCGTCTCGCAAAGTTCTCCCATATGGATAAGCATCTCATTAAGTTCTTCCAGCTGTCTGTCAAATCTGTTCCGCATTTAACCAAACCTCCCTGTAATATAATCTTCTGTCCTCTTATCGGACGGAATCGAGAATAATTTTTCAGTATCATTATATTCTACAACTTCTCCAAGAAGGAAAAATGCGGTATTGTCCGACACTCGGACTGCCTGCTGCATATTATGTGTTACCATAACGATAGTATAATCTTTTTTCAGTTCCATCGCAAGGTCTTCTATCTTGGATGTTGAGATCGGATCCAGTGCGGAAGTCGGTTCATCCATCAGAAGTACTTCCGGTTCTACTGCAAGTGCACGTGCAATGCAAAGTCTCTGCTGCTGTCCACCGGACATGCCAAGTGCACTCTTTTTCAGACGGTCCTTACACTCGTCCCAGATAGCTGCATTACGCAGTGATTTTTCTACAATATCATCCAGTTTTGCCTTTGAACGGATTCCATGCGTTCTCGGTCCGTAAGCAATATTATCATAAATGCTCATCGGGAATGGATTTGGTTTCTGGAATACCATTCCGACTCTTTTTCTCAGGACATTTACGTCCATTCCTTTAAAAATATTCTGTCCATCCAGAAGGATTTCGCCGTCAATCCGGCATCCTTCTACCAGATCATTCATACGGTTGATCGACTTGAGAAGTGTGGATTTACCACAACCACTCGGTCCGATAAACGCGGTGATCTTATTTGGCTCGATCTCAAGGTTAATGTTTTTCAGTGCCTTGAAATCGCCATAATATAAATCAAGATTTTTTACACTTATCTTTGACATTTTCTTTTCCTCTCTATGCTTTCGTCAGTTTCTTCGCAACCACACCGGAAAGGGTGTTGATCGCAACAACCAGTACAAGCAAAATAACAGCTGTCGCATACGCCTGGTTCATATACAGCCCTTCGCTTGACAGCATATACATATGAATTGCCAGTGTCCGACCGGAACCAAGTACATTCTTTGGCACCTGTGCAACCGTTCCTGCTGTATAAATCAGTGCTGCCGTCTCTCCTACGATACGTCCAATGGCAAGGATCACACCCGCAAGGATTCCAGGAACTGCCGATGGAAGCACGATACGGAATACAGTACGGAGCTTTCCGGCTCCAAGTCCAAAGCTTCCTTCTCTGTAAGAATCCGGAACTGCTTTAAGTGCTTCTTCTGTCTGGCGCATGATCAGCGGAAGAATCATGATCGATAAAGTAAATGCACCTGCCAGAACGGAAAATCCCCATTTCAGCGTATTCACAAAGAACAGCATACCAAACAGACCATATACGATAGACGGAATGCCCGAAAGAGTCTCCGTCGTCAGGCGGATCACTTCGATAAATTTATTGCCTTTTCCTGCATATTCTACGAGGAAGATTGCGGAAAAGATTCCGAATGGTACTGCAATCAGAAGAGAAAGCAGTGTCATAACGACCGTATTGATCAGCGCCGGTATAACAGATGCATTCTCTGATGTATAATGTAACGAGAACAGAGACGGCTTGATATACGGAATTCCATTTACCAGAATATAAAAGATCAGGAACAAAAGCAGTGCAAATGTGATAAATGCTGCAATCATTACCAGAAGCATCAAAATCATGGACCCCGGATGTCTTAAATAGCTCTTTACCTTATCTGCAAAATTTCCCCGGTTGACTCCAACAGGTTTTTTCATCTGATTACTCATGTTCACCCCTCCTCTTAAGCAGCGCAACACTAAAATTGATGATCAGGATAAATACAAAAAGTACAACTCCTGTGGCAATCAGCGCTTCCCTGTGAAGTCCGGTCGCATATCCCATCTCAATTACAATATTACCAGTCAGAGTACGGACACCTAGCAGAATATTATTGACCAGTCTAGGCTGGTTTCCTGCGATCATAATAACTGCCATGGTCTCACCGATCGCACGTCCGATTCCAAGTACGATTCCTGTGATCACACCGGACTTTGCCGCCGGAATCACAACTTTGAAAATACTTCTTTCCTGGGTTGCGCCAAGTGCCAGCGAGCCTTCATAGTACTGTGGTGGTACTGCACGCATTGCACTTTCTGTCGTTCCGATGATCGTTGGAAGGATCATCATTCCAAGTACGATCGATGTAGTCAGAATTCCTTTTCCATCGCCGGATTTCTGAACCAGTCCCATCATTTTTAAAGTTCTTCCAAAGTCCCGGATGATCGGAACAACGATCACCATACCAAAGAAGCCATATACAACTGACGGAATTCCAGCAAGCAGTTCTGTTGCCGCTTTTAACGGCCTGTAAATTTTCTTCGGGCAATACATAGCCATAAATACCGAAGTCAGAATTCCAATCGGGACTCCAAATACGATTGCTCCAGCTGTTACATAGATACTTCCGATAATCATCGGGAAGATACCGAAAAGTTCATTTCCCGGACGCCAGATATCACCGGTTATAAATTTTACAAATCCTATCTGTCTGATTGCAGGGATTCCATTTGCAAACAAGAAGATGCAAATAAGAGCTACCGCCAGCACCGAAGTGCAGGCGGCAATGAAGAACACTCCCTGCATGACTTTTTCAGCCCATGCTTTTGATTTCATTCTTTAATTTCCTCTTTTATTTATTTGGAAACTTCATCCCATGTTGTGACATCCCCAACATAGATTGATTTTACCTGATCTGCTGAAAGCTCATCTGCCGGGTTAGCTTTATTTACGATCACTGCAATACCATCTGTTGCGATTACTGTTGCTTCCAGTTCTGAAGCTTCGTCATCTTTCAGTTCTCTGGATGCCATACCGATGTCATAGCTTCCTTCGATCGTAGATGTCATACCTGTTGTAGAATCTGAAGTCTGAAGCTCAATGTCTGCATTTGGATTTACTTTCTTATATGCTTCAATCAGTTTTTCCATCAGCGGTGATACAGAAGAAGATCCACCTACTACACATTTTCCGGATGGTTTTGATCCTGCATAAGCTTCTACATCCGATACCGGAATGTATTTTTCATTTGATACGATTTCCTGTCCTTCTGTACTCATAATATATGCCATAAAATCTTTTGCAACTTCATTATCAAGATCTTTCTTCACTGCAATATTGAAAGGTCTTGACACTTTGTAAGAACCATTTTCGATATTGTCTGCTGTGGCTTCTGCTCCGTCAATCTTCAGAGCCTTTACGCTGTCATTTAAAGATCCGAGTGATACATAACCGATTGCATATTCGTCACCTGCTACAGTTGTAAGCATTACCGATGTATTATTTGTAATCTGCGCATCTGTTGTTGTCATATCTACTTTCGTTCCGTCTGACTGTTTTTCTTCTATTCCGAACAGCTCAATGAAAGCTCCTCTTGTACCGGATCCATCTTCACGGGATACGATTGTGATATCATTTGATGTATCAAAATCACTTCCGCCCTCTGCGCTCTTGTCAGATGATGATCCTCCGCATCCAACTGCCATCGTTGCTGCCATTGCTGCTACAAGCGCTACTGCCATTAATTTTCTGAATTTCATAATACTAAAAATCCTCCGTTTTATGTGTTTTTGTTTTTTCTTTTCTTCACGGTCTCTATCATATAAAATGGTTGTAAAATCTGAAATCCTGGCTGTGTAAAGTTTTTGTTAAATATGATTTTTTTCTGTTCGGGGTCAAAAAAGCAGGAGCAGTCAGTTAACGTTGAGTATACTCCTCAACAATCAATTGACTGCTCCTGCTTTCTTATAATTACTTTCTTGTGTTTCTTTATCGGATCATAGGATTCTCAATGATCTCCGCATCCACTTCTTCTGTTTTCTCCGGAACCGGCTTCTCACCGCCTTCTTTCAGACATTCCAGAATTGCTTCATTCAGTGACAGCATCTTGTCATCCAGTGCCGATACCATATCCGCACATTCCTTTAGTTCCCGGCTGATATACTCCGGTGCCTGTCCTTCAAACTTGTAATAAATCTTATGCTCCAGACTCGCCCAGAAATCCATCGCAATTGTCCTGATCTGGATCTCGACCTTCGTATCCACCACACTGTCCGACAGAAAGATCGGAACGGACACCAGCATGTGGTAGCTCTTGTATCCACTTTCCTTCGGATTCTTGATATAGTCTTTGATCGACAGAACCTTTAAGTCGCTCTGATTCCCGATCATCTCCGCAAGCCGGTAAATATCGGATGTAAACGAACAGATCAGACGGACTCCTGCGATATCATTGACATAGCGTACCATGTTCTCAATACTTGTCTCATATCCGTACCGCTTCAGCTTTTTCACAATACTTTCTGCGGATTTGATCCTGGTCTTGATATGCTCGATCGGATTATATCTGTGTACATGTTGAAATTCATCGTTCAGTATCTCCAGCTTCGTCCCTACTTCTTTCAATGCGGAATTGTAAAGAAACATGACGGTCTTCCAGCTGTCTACGTCATCGTAATACTTCATTGCTGACTGCATGTAATCTCCCCTTTTTATGTATACTTCCCTCCGGAATCTATCTCCCTTTTTCGTCCCGAAAGTAAAATCAGTATACCATTTTTTCTCTTTGAAATCTATACAGCCCGGGCAAGCTTCATAGTATTTTAATAAATTAGATAATCTCAATCTGACACATTTTCATGGTTTCTAATGCCGCCTGATGAGTCGCCGGTGTCACACCTGCGCAGCAGGATGCATCCACCTGGATCCTTGCTTCCGGAAGTACCACCTTTAACAGTAACGCATTCGACACCACACAGATATCTGTACAAAGTCCGACAAGTTCAATGTCTGTATATCTCATCTTTTTTACAATCTCCGCCAGCTCCGTACTTCCAAACGTTGGCTTGTCAATCTTCTTTAATACATACGGCTTTAATGCATCAATAATCTCCCATCCATGTGTACCCTGTATACAATGTTCTATCGGAAGCTTTTTCCCTTCCTGGGTCTGCAAATAATCTGCCTGATGGGTATCTCTTGTAAAAATAATATCTGTCTCTTCTTCTCTTGCATCCTGCACTTTTTCAACCACACCACTTACGATATCCTGCGCTTCCTTTGTTCCCAGACTTCCATCCACAAAATCATTTTGCATGTCCACTACCACTAAAAGTTTTTTCATAATGTACCTCTTTTCTTTCTTTTATTTTCGCATTGCATGAATCATTTCTACAATGTCGTATCCATAACGTTCACCCGTTGCCCAGCCATACCCTTCCGGGTTCTCTTTCTGCCCCAGCCATTCCACATACGGTGCACTCCCCTTTGTCACATAAGAGTACCGGTCATCTACACATTCCCCGGAAAGAGCTTCGTCTGTCGCATAAGCTTTCAGATGCTGGATCTGTGCCCGGATCCCAGTTCTGACATCCGGATAGGAATTTCCCGGTACGCCTCCTCCCGTCGTCCCGATCCCGGCAAAATTATACTGGGTGATCTGCATATCCCCGCCGTACTGTAGCCAGCCTGTCTCTTTCATCGCCTGTGCAAATGCAACCTCGGGACGAACGCCTTCTGCCGTGGCTTCTTCATAATACATCTGCGCAAATGTCTCGATATCAGGGGCGCCTCCCTGCGCCAGAACTTCTGCCGGGTAGGTATTTCCGTGCGACTTAAAATAGTTCACCAGCTGCCATGCGCGGATACTGCTGATCCCCATCACCGGATACTGTCCCGGCTGGATGGATGCTTCTACCGCTTCTGCCTCGGCAATGGCTTTTGTTTCGGTGTCTGATAGCTGCTGCGCTTCTGCCATCTGGGCTTTAATTGTGCTGTCTGCCTTTGTTGATTCCGTGCTGTCTTTCCTGCTTTTCTCTGTGTTCTTCTGCTTTGCAGTTTTTTCTGATTCTTCTATATAGGTTCTGCCTTTTTCATCTGCGTTCCCGGCTTTGGACTTACCATATATCATACCAATCGATACAAATATCATACAGATTCCCAGTATAACCCGGATTATAGTTTCTCGTTTTATTCCAGACATTTTTCTGATTCCCTGTCTTTTTTCTCTATCCTATTCCATGTTATTGAGAATGATTCTCTTTCTTTCATAAACTTTAGTATCAATATAGCACATCATATCAGAGAATCATAGAATAAAATCTGTCTCCTTTACTTTCTCCCCTAAATCCGCTATACTGAAAATCACTTGATACAAAAACATTCTTCGCCTGACCGGCATTTTTCATATTTATTATAAGGAGGATTTTACCATGTTCCGCTTATGGGGAAAAGAATTTAAAGACAATCATATGATCAGAGATACCACCATCTGTGATGACAGTGACGATACAAGAACCCACAAGATTTTCAATGCTCTGGATGAGATCTGCTATGAATTTGATCTCAGCAAACCGATCTGGCTGGATGTGAATATCAACGAATTCAAGCGGCATTCCAAAGCAAGATTCTACCAGGACAGTTTTGTGGATTCCATTGATTTTGATTTTCTGGAAATTCAGGTAATCGAAGAATAAAAAAGGAGATGATTTTTCTTATGACATTTATCTGTCGTATGAAAAATCATCTCTTTTCATATTCTACCTCTTCGTCATCCTCAAAGAATCCAAAATCCTTAAGTGACTGATAGTAAGTCTCTATTCCCTGTTTGTTCGGATCCAGTGTAAGTACGGTACGGTTTACAAATAAATAAATTCATAGGAAAACTATGTTTTTATTTTCGTACAATCTGCACAGCAGCTCTGCTGGCACTTTTCCTGTTAAATAAAAAGAAACAGAAATCCCAGGCAGCTCTGCTTTTACATCTGCCTGAAATTCCTGTTTCCTTTTATGTTTCTTTTAATTTTTTTATTCTACTACAATCTTCACACCAAACTTAGGAAGCTTTTCTCCCTTTTCTACTGCATTTCCACTTAAAAGATCTTTCTTTCCTGTAAATTCTTCCGGAATTTCCAGTTCTTCATCCTTGAAGTTCATCACAAAATAGAAACTCTTTCCTTCTCCGTTACGTTTTACGATCTCCAGACCGTTTCCTTTTCCTGCAACCGGATTTACCCCGGCATCCCCCGCTGCCATCGCAAGCACTTTATCAGTACCTGCATCTTCCATACAGCTTCCAATATAATACAGCTTTCCATTTCCATAGGTATTTCGGGTTGCCGCAGGCATACCAGCATAGAAATCTTCCGCATATTCTCCAAGTGACTCCGCACCTTCCAGATGCATCAGATCGCATACGATCTTACATTTGCTCTGGCTTCCATCTTTGAAAGTCACCACATTATACTGTTCCGGTGCAAGGGCATCGATTTCTTCTACCCAGATACCGGCCATCTCCTTTAACGGTCCCGGATATCCGCCCAGATATACATTGTCTGACTCTCCGACAATACCACTCATGTAAGTTGTCACGAGAATTCCACCATTTCTCACATATTCTTCCAATGCTTCTTTCATTCCCGGTTTCACCATATAAAGCACCGGTGCAACGATCATCTTATATTTGGAAAAATCTGCATCTACCGGAATCATGCTGACACCAATATTTTTATCATAGAAATAACGATAATAATGATGAATCTGCTCTACATATTTGAGGTCAACGGACGGACCGCTTGTATATTCCAGAGCCCAGTAGTTATCCCAGTCAAAGATCACACCAACCTGTGCCTCATTTGCAGATCCTGGTATGATATCGCTCAGCTGTTCAAGTTCTTCACCAAGCTGCTTTACCTCGCGGAATACTCTTGTATTTTCTGTTCCTGCATGGGCAATGACTGCTCCATGGAATTTTTCGCATCCGCCTACACTTCGACGAAGCTGGAAGAACTGGATCGTATCTGCTCCATGTGCCATGGTCTGATAACTCTGGGCGCGCATCTGTCCCGGACGCTTGAGGGAGTTATATGGCTGCCAGTTCTGCTGGCTTGGTGTCTGCTCCATCAGCATAAATGGCTCATCCTTAAGCCCACGCATCAGATCATGTCGCATGGCAACCAGGCTCCATGGCGTATCATATGCCGGATAATTGTCCCAGGAAATCACATCCATTTCTTTCGCCCATTTGAAATAATCCAGTCCCTTAAAGGTTCCCATCATATTGGTTGTGATCGGTGTCTCTTTGTCATATTTGCGGATCGCTTCTTTTTCCATCTTGAAGTTATTCAGCATTCCATCAGAATTGAACCTGCAATAATCAACGGAATTTCCTGCAAATGCCGTCATGTGCGGTTCTGCTGCATCTTCAATTCCATCACCTAACGCATTAGGAAGCACCACTTCATCCCAATCATAAATCGTATGTCCCCAGAATTCCGTATTCCATGCTTTATTCAGTTCATCCAGTGTCTGATACTTCTCACGAAGCCATACGCGGAACGCTTTTTCACAGTTTTCACAATAGCATTCTCCACCGTATTCATTACTGATATGCCAGCAGGTCACATGCGGATTGTCCCCGTAACGCTCAGCAAGTTTGCCTGCAAGACGGGATGCAAACTTCTGAAACACCGGAGAATTCGGGCAGGCATTGTGTCTCTGCCCGAATTTGTGATGTCTTCCTTCATAATCCGTTCTTGCTACTTCCGGATAACGTTTTACCATCCATGCCGGAAGCGCACCTGTTGAAGTTGCAAGCACGATATCATAGTTCTCGCGGCTCAGCATATCGATGATCTCATCCAGCTCTGTAAAATTATAAGTTTCCTCTGACGGCTGGATCTTTGCCCAGGAAAATACATTGATCGTTGCACTGTTGATACAGGCATCTTTGAAAATGCGCATATCTTCTTTCCAGATCTCTTTTCCCCATTGATTCGGGTTATAATCTCCACCATACAAAATTCTCTTAAATGGTCGTTTCATAATATCTCCTTTTGTTTCTGTCTATCACATGTTCTGTCATGATTCTTTTCGTATGTTTCCTTTTGATTATACTAAAAGTAGACAGATCTTTGTATAACATGATAAACTAATAATATAACATTTTGAAACAGGTGATATTATGCCAATTTTTTTTAGAAATCTGCCCTCATCTGAACCGTTTGCCTTTGATTCTGTTGGAAATGACCGTATTCAGGAGGCTGTAAACCGCCCACGGGGCTATCCTTTTTATCATTACCTCCAGACGGAAACCGGAGAGGGAAGCGTAAAAGTACAAGAAAAAGAATATCTGCTAAAAGAAAATGAAGGGATCCTCATCGCTCCCTCGATCCGGCACTCCTATCAAAGTGTCCATGACTCTCCAGCCTGGAAAACATGCTTTGCAACCTTTACCGGATCCTTAGAAAGCTCAATCGGGGATATTACCGGGAACCAGCCTGTTCTCCTCATATCCGGCGAACAGGGAATTCCCATTTCATCGGTTATAAGAAAGGTTGTCACACAGTATCAGAATCCTCCTCTGGATCCTCTGTCACTGTCCTCGTCCTGTTATCAGCTCCTCCTGCTCCTCGCCGGAGGAACTGCTGTTCAGGCTGCCACAGATCCTTTGTATCAGCAATATCTGGTTCCTGTTCTTCATGAAATGGAAATAAATTATGATTCTCCGCTTACGATTCAGGAACTCAGCCGGATGGTCTATGTTACACCACAATATCTTTCCCGCCTGTTCCGCCGCTTTCTCGGATGCTCTGCTTATGAATATCTGACCGGTTACCGGATTGCCAAAGCCCGGGAACTGCTTCTTTCTTCTCCGCGAAGTGAGGTACAGGAAATCGCACGCCAGACAGGCTTTACGGACTCCAGCCATTTTATTGCAGTATTTCGCAAGATTACCGGGGTCACTCCACTGGAATTCCGGAAATTAAATTAGGTATACCATCATTCCAACAAGATACTATGACTTTTTAAACACACTCTTTTTTCGTCTTTAATTTTATTAAATCTCAAGTCAGTCTCAAAATCTCACCGCAAAATGAGACTAACCTGAGGCTAATTTGAGACTATCCCCTTACACTATCTATCACATGTACGCACGAAAGGACCGGCAGTTCAAAACCGTCGGTCCTTTCATCATATTTTATTCTCATGGCATGTGATATAATTATGCAAGTTTTTCGCCTGTGAGCATCTCATATGCCTGCAGGTATTTTTCGATTGTCTTATCCACGATCTCCTGTGGAAGTGTCCAGTTATTATCCGGATTGGCTGTGAGCCAGTCACGTGCGAACTGCTTGTCAAATGACGGCTGTCCGTGTCCCGGTTCATATCCGTCCGCCGGCCAGAATCTTGAACTGTCCGGTGTCAGCATCTCATCACCGATCACCATATTGCCTTCTTCATCAAGACCAAATTCAAATTTGGTATCTGCAATGATAATTCCTTTGCTGAGTGCATATTCTGCACATTTTTTGTAAAGAGCAATGGTGTTATCACGAAGCTTTTCAGCTAATTCTTTTCCTCTTCCCGGAAAATATTTTTCCAGGTGATCTACACTCTGTTCATAAGAGATATTTTCATCATGATCACCGATCTCAGCTTTTGTAGATGGTGTGTAAATCGGTTCTGGCAGTTTGTCAGATTCTTTTAATCCTTCCGGAAGTTTAATTCCACATACTGTGCCATTTTCCTGATAACTCTTCCAGCCGCTTCCTGTGATATAACCACGAACGATACATTCGATCGGAAGCATGTTGAGCTTTTTACACATCATGGATTTTCCTTCATATTTCTCCTGTTGGAAGAATTCCGGCATCTCTTTTGTATCTACAGAAATCATATGGTTCGGAAGAATATCTTCTGTCATATCAAACCAGAATTTTGACATCTGTGTCAGAACAGTACCTTTCTTAGTCACTTCATTGTTAAGAATTACGTCAAAGCAGCTGATACGGTCTGTTGCAACCATGATCAGGCTGTCGCCATTGTCATAAATCTCACGTACTTTACCTTCTTTGATCGGTTTTAATTCCTGCATATTCTTACACCTCATTGATTCATTTTCTTAATAAATAAACGGAGTTTTCTTAACTCTCAATAACCGTAACACCTAACATAATGAGTGTCAAGAAAAACAGGCTTTCTTGCTTATTAGCATTTTTTATTAGCATTTATTACTTTAAAAACTGCCGGTATTTTCTACATACTTTTTCTTATACACATTAGACAAAAAATGGTTTCTCATTTTATGCACATTGCCTCGGTCATGTTTTTAAATCCACATTGGCATATCCGTATCCTTTTTCAGGATTTCTCAACTCTTCTATTGACTTTTGCATTTCGATGATTATACTTTATTATGATAATTCAATATCAATAATACATATTTAATATATCGTTCATATATTATTGGTATAACAAAAGGAAGTGAAATTTATGCAGCAAGGCATAATAGAAAAAAATCATATGGACATTCTATGGCATGATTATGCACTGAATAAAGAAGATACCATTCCTATCACAAAGGCCGGGCTAATTGAAAAAGCCTCCGTTGTCGGTAGATGTGGCATGATGCTTCTTTCCTGTGGAACCGGAGCATGGCGTGTTCGAAGCTCCATGAATACCCTTTCCAGAGAACTGGGAATCACCTGTACCGCCGACATCGGCCTGATGTCCATTGAATACACCTGTTTTGACGGTGAAAACTGTTTTTCACAGTCGCTGTGTCTGACCAATACCGGTGTTAATACTTCGAAATTGAACCGACTGGAAAACTTCATCAACGATTTCCCAACAAAGGAAAAATATCTTTCCGGTGAACAGATTCATTCTTATCTGGATGAGATTGAACGGATCCATGGTCTTTACTCTCCAGTTGCACTCGGATTTGCCGCAGCATTTGCCTGTGGGGCATTTACCTTTCTCCTTGGTGGCGGACCGGTAGAAATGCTTCTTGCTTTTTTCGGTGCCGGTATCGGCAACTTTGTAAGATGTAAACTGACTAAGCATCATTTCACATTATTCTTAGGCATTACTGCCTCTGTTGCTGCTGCCTGCCTTATCTATGCTACACTTTTAAAAGCAACTGAACTGTTGTTCGGCATTTCTCTTGCTCATGAAGCTGGATATATATGCTCTATGCTTTTCATCATTCCCGGTTTTCCATTTATCACCAGCGGAATCGACCTTGCAAAACTGGATATGCGATCCGGCCTGGAACGACTTGCTTACGCAATGATCATCATTCTTGTCGCAACCTTGACCGCCTGGATCATGGCACTTATCCTTCATTTAAAGCCAAGTGATTTCCCACCTCTTTCTCTCACACTCTGGCAACATATACTATTCCGGCTTCTCGCCAGCTTCTGCGGGGTGTTCGGCTTTTCTGTTATGTTCAACAGTCCTAAAGAACTCTCTGCCACAGCCGGTATCATTGGAGCAATTGCCAATACACTCCGTCTTGAACTGGTAGACTTGGCCTCCCTGCCTCCTGCAGCCGCAGCTTTTATCGGTGCCCTGACTGCCGGAATTCTGGCTTCTGTATTAAAAAGCAAAATCGGTTACCCGAGAATTTCTCTGACTGTACCTTCTATTGTCATCATGGTACCGGGACTTTATCTTTACCGGGCAATCTATAATCTTGGAGTGATGTCTCTGCAAACCTCTGCATCCTGGTTTGCAGCTGCAATACTTATCATTCTTGCCTTGCCTCTTGGACTTATCTTTGCAAGAATTCTGACGGACAAGACATTCCGTTATTGCACGTAAAAAAGAATTTTAAATAAAAAGATGCATCTGATCTTTTTTCAACCAGATGCATCTTTTTATTTACCATATACAATTTGATCCGCTTTTTCTATATGCCTTTCCAGTCTGTCAGAAAAGTGTTCCAGCGGAAGGAAAACCCCCATTTCATCAAATCTTTTTCCTTCTTCCTGCAAGAAATCCTGTCCGTAATATACCACAGAATTTGGCAGTTCCTTTTGAAGTTCCATCATAATATCCCACACAGCTGCATAAGCTTCAGCCTCCGTCTTTTTTTCTTTTACGGTATCCGGAAGTTCATAGATCAGAAGTACTCCGTCATGCTCTCCCATCTTATATTCCTGTGTTTCCATTGTTTCTGAATCATAACAATGCCTTTTCTTATATCCATGTGCCAGATACATTTTTACTTTATCACGCTTCTGATAAACTTTTCGAAATTTTTCATATTCTTTTTCCTTTACATGAATCGGAAGATTTTCCAGAAGCTTTCCCTCTTCATCTGTCAAAAAATTAGGATTTGTCTGTCCATCCGCATTAAATTTAAACGGTATCAGAAAAGCATTTCTTAAAAGATCGAACATACTGTTTTGGCACACAGCCATGAGAAATGCAGTCAGATCTTTATTTTCATATGCATCGAATAATGCAGCGGTGAACTGCTTTGCGGGAAGATTCTCTGTCACAAACTCATCTCCGGAATCAATGGCATCATAAAAAGTTCTTTTCAGTCGCCTGCATGCCTCCGGGTTTGCAAGAATCTTGTCAAATAACATCTCGGCTTTTTCTTCTCTTGGAAAAATGGTTGCCATATCTATCCTTCCTTTACTATAAATCATACGATTATTTTTTATCCGACTATATTATAGGGTTATCCTGGTTATTAGTAAATTACATAATTCATATTGTAATCATGTCAATATGACATAAATCCAATTTGTATTTTTTTAAGAATAATGCCTGATTTCTTTCTTGAATCCATGCTCCTCTTTACATTTTCTATACACATGTTAAAATAATTTCATCAAATATTTTGAGCTATTGTGCAGAAAGGAATTTATCTATGTCAGATTATTATATTTCTCAAATCTATCCTTCCGACAAGCGAGCCAACGATGAAGTGGACGCGCTCCTTATCTCAGAAGGGATCCGCAGAGATGCTAACCTGGATTACACCTGCGGCATGTATGACGATGAGATGCACATTATCGCAACAGGAAGCTGTTTTGGCAACACCTTACGATGTTTTGCCGTAAGCCATGAACATCAGGGAGAAGGACTGATGAATTCCATCGTCTCTCATCTGATTGAATTTCAGTTTTCAAGAGGGAATACACACCTTTTTCTTTACACCAAATGTAATTCTGCCAAGTTCTTCGGTGATCTTGGATTCTATGAAATTTCCCGGATCGATGGACAGATTGTCTTCATGGAAAACCAAAAAACCGGATTTCAGAATTATCTGCGTACTTTTGCAAAAGATGCACTTCCAGAAGGATTGTCTGCTGAGACTCCCACCAGAAAGATTGCTGCTCTCGTCATGAACGCCAACCCGTTTACCCTCGGACACCAGTATCTTGTAGAAAAAGCGGCTGCTGAAAATGATCTGCTTCATCTCTTCATTGTCAGTGAAGATGCCAGCCTGGTTCCATTCAAGATCAGAAAACAACTCGTCATGAAAGGAACAGCACACTTGAAAAACATCTGTTATCACGACAGTGGTCCATATATTATCAGCAATGCTACTTTTCCAAGCTATTTCCAGAAAGATGAGAATGCAGTGATTGAAAGCCACGCCATGCTGGACCTGACGGTATTTACGCAGATTGCAAAGGTGCTCAGTATCACTCGCCGTTACGTAGGGGAAGAGCCTACTAGCCTGGTTACCGGAATCTATAACCGGATCATGTCTGAAAAATTACCGGAACAGGGCATCGAATGTATCGTTGTCCCAAGAAAGACCTGTGAGGATACACCGATCAGCGCTTCCAATGTACGTCTTGCCCTGCAAAATGGTGACTATGATACCCTTTCGAAGCTGGTACCGCAAACCACACTGGATTATTTCAAAAGTCCGGAAGCAATTCCTGTAATCGAACGGATCAGACAACAAGAAAATGTTATTCATTATTAGGAGGATCTGCTATGAAAGGACAGGAAGTAGTATTAACCGACATGCTCGCCTGCCGCGAGCGCCGCGTTAATATACAAAATGAATATATTCAAAGATATCATTGCCCAGTGATTTCATTCTGCATGAATATTCCGGGACCTATAAAGACGAATGAACAGATCAAAAAAGCATTCCTTTCCGGAAAGGAAGCACTTTTTGCTGTATTACAAAAAGAGAACATTCCGATTCTTACCCAAACTGAGTTTGATGAGAAGACTGGAAATGAAATTATTCTTACAGTCGACTATCCGGCAGATAGAATTAAAGAACTAACAACAGAAATCGAAGAAACCCATCCCTTCGGACGTCTTTTTGATATGGATGTGATTGGAACAGACGGAGAAAAACTCTCCCGCGGCGTCTACCGCAAATGTTTGATCTGCGGCTGTCAGGCACAGGAATGTGCCCGGTCACGAAAGCATACCGTCGCTGAAATGCAGGCAAAGATCGAAGAGATGCTCTCATAACAATATTGAGAAACGGGAGAATGCATTTTCAAACAGCATTCTCCCGTTTTTTAATTTCCATCACTATATTTCTGAAAATCTCTTTACCTGCTCCGGTTTCTCCGGATGTTCTCCTATCATCTTCTCCATCCAGACCATATGGTACCAACGCCCAAATTTATAACCACACTTCCGGAATTCTCCGATCAAACGGTATCCCAGATGTTCATGGAACTGCTTGCTGTTCTTTGTCAGATATTCATCGTCTTCTTCCGGATATCCAATGCATGCATATAGATTGATGATATTCTGTGCTTTCAGTGCAGTTTCAAGTGCCTGATAAAGCAGTTTTCCAACACCACCGTGCCTGCAACCCTTCTTTACATAAATCGTAGTTTCTGCCGACCAGTCATATGCAGCCCGTCCATAAAAAGCTCCTGCATATGCATAACCGATAATCTCGCTGTCTCTTACTGCCACCAGATACGGATATTTTTTCAGTGTGTGACGAATCCGTCCGGTAAACTCTTCCAGTGTCGGAACATCATATTCAAATGTAATTGCTGTGTCCGTTATATATGGTGCATAGATACTTAAAATTTCTGCTGCGTCCGCTTCGGTTGCCGGACGGATCTTGATTTCATTTGTATTCATTTTATGCTCCTGACTACTATATCCAATTCCTGTCAATTTCTTCTTTTAATTCACAGAACATTTTATAAAACTTCTGTTTTGCCTGCGTAATAATCCCCATTGCAATCTTTCGGTTATAAGAATGTATTACATTATTTCTTTCTTGTAATGCAGATAACCATAGTTCTTCATCCTTTATCATACCTGCTTTATATGCTGTTTTGAGAATCATTTTCGGAGAATCTGTTGCTCCTTCTGCAAATCCATGTATCTCCAATATTTCTTTCATCATCTTCCATGACTGCTACACAATGTATATCATGTTTTTTTGCAAATGAAATAATTTCGTCTATAACTTCCGTTTTTATTCCTGTATTCGCAAAAGTCTGCATTTTTCCTTCCTCCCACTACCATAACTTTAATCAGAGAAATCATTATATTTATTCTCCTACTCTTCATACATTGATTTCTCCAGATATTATTCGACTGGTAATTCCGTTTAATCTATAAAAATTATCATACCATGAATCAAATTTCTATACAAGCAGGATTGTTTCTCTTGACACACCTTCGCTAACTGTATATACTGTATATATACAGTTATAACATTTTAAGCGAGGTGAAAACGTGAATATATTCATAGATAACAAAAGTGGTGCACCCATCTATGAACAGATTTTTACACAACTCAAATCGCAAATTATAAGTGGAACATTGCCATCTGACGAAGCTCTTCCTTCCATTCGAAGCCTTGCCAAAGATCTACGAATCAGTGTCGTAACAACCAAGCGGGCTTACGATGAACTGGAAAAAGAAGGTTTTATTTAC
The DNA here is from genome assembly GCF_027679115.1 of Coprococcus sp. TM115-187. NCBI lineage: Bacteria > Bacillati > Bacillota > Clostridia > Lachnospirales > Lachnospiraceae > Coprococcus > Coprococcus sp. TM115-187. Next base: position 35,388 of record NZ_JAQEKS010000029.1, read on the forward strand.
ACGATTGCAGCAAAGGGCTGTTTCGTTGCTCCACTTAATACGGATCTTTTGCGTGAAACAAATCTGAAAAAAATTGAAGACTACATGGAAAAAATAGTACATCTTGCAGCTTCCTGTAATCTAAGCGAACAGGAACTTACTGAGATGCTTCATTTCATGATGGAGGAATAGCTTATGACCACATTTGAAACAAATGCTTTAGAAATAAACGATTTGAATAAGAACTATCCTGGATTTTCCCTGAATCATCTAAATCTCACTCTTCCCAGTGGATGTATCTTAGGACTCATCGGTGAAAATGGTGCCGGAAAAACTACCACCATTAAACTAATTCTGGATATCATAAAAAAAGACAGCGGTTCGATTCGAATTTTGGGAAGAGACTGCACTTCTGCTACTACTATCTTGAAAGAAGAAATTGGCGTTGTATTAGATGAAGTTGGTTTTCAGGAATGCCTGACTCCTTTACAGATTGGACGCATTATGAAGGATATTTTCCACAACTGGGATCCTTCTCTATACGACCAATATCTCCAAAAATTTAACCTTCCAAATAAAAAAGAATTTGGTAAGTTTTCAAAAGGAATGAAGATGAAACTTGGAATTGCAGTTGCTCTCTCTCATCATCCTAAACTTCTGATCCTTGATGAAGCAACAAGCGGTCTTGATCCTGTAATGCGCGATGAAATCCTTGATATTTTCAATGATTTTACCAGAGATGAATCTCATGCAATTTTAATTTCTTCCCATATTGTAAGTGATCTGGAGAAAATTTGTGATTATGTTGCCTTTCTTCATAAAGGTAACCTTGTTCTTTTCGAAGAAAAAGACCGGCTTCTGGAAAAATACGGTATCATTCAATGTACAAAGGAACAGCTTCAGGAACTCGATCAATCTGCGGTCATCGGAGTCAAATACTCTTCTTACAATGTAGAAGCAGTAGTTCTTCGAGATCAGATTCCGAAAGGATTTAAGGTACATCCGATCAGTATAGAAGATTTGTTTATTTTTATGATAAAGGGGGTTCACTGAATATGAAAGGATTACTTCGTAAAGATCTTTATCTGATGATAAAATATTGTCGTTTATTTTTTATTCTGATTATTGTATTTTCCTTTGCCGGAGCATGGAATAACAATCTGTTTTTTGCATTATATCCTATTACAATTTCCAGTATTATCCCGGTAAACCTGCTTTCTTACGATGAAAAATCAAATTGGAGTCTCTATGCCTGTACCTTTCCCTGTAGCCGGAAAGAAATTGTATCCTCCAAATATATTTTAACAGTATGTACCCTTACACTTTCTGCCATCATTGTTGAAGTAGTGCAAACAATCAACATGATTATAAGACACAACTTTCATATTTCCGGTCTTCTTACTATTTTTACAATTATCTTTATAACCGGATTACTGCCACCTGCCTTTATGTTTCCGTTTACCTTCAAACTAGGTGCTGAGAAAGGTCGGTTTGCTTATTATATTGGATTTATTTTATTTTTCGCATTGCTTGGTTCGTTGCAATCTGTCATAAAAAATTTGCCTCTCGGACTTGCACATTTCCCTTTCCGAAGTGACTATATTTTGATTCTTTTTTTCATAGGTTTATTACTGTATATAATTTCCTGGATTCTATCCATAAAATTCTATCAGAACAGGGAATTCTAACATCATTATAGAAAGAAACAGCGGTTTACTTCCTTTTTTGTAAACCACTGTTTCTTTTTTTATTTCATGATTTTTTCCATTCTCTCTTTGATAATGTCTGCAATTTCCCATCCTGCATAACTTTCGCAGATACAATCTCTTGAAATCACACCGCCGGCTTTATCTATATGGCCACCACCGCTTCCGATTCCATCGCAGAGCTTTTCTGCCACTTCATTTGCAAGATACTCCCGATCCGCGCTTCTTATTGAAACCTGATATCCACTGTCAATATCCGTATATGCAATGCTAACTTTGGCAACATCAACCTTTATTGCCATATCACCAATGATTCCAAGCACTGATTGCTCACAATGCATTGCACTGATCAAAAGATATTGCTTCTCTTTATCAAAATATGCATGGTACAAAGCTTCTCCTGCAATCATAAGGTCCTCCAGACTCATGGATGATTTTTTTAACCGTTCCAGTTCCGGATAATCTTTGCTTAACTCATCGCGCATCGCAATATCATGCTTCTTGTACAAATCTACATAGGAAGAAGTATCTGTATACAATCCATATAAAAATGCAATACTTAACTTTTCATTCGCCTTTACATCATATCCTTCTTCTTTCAAAAGTTCCCAGACAATTGTAGAACAGCTTTGATAAGAATAGTCAATAAAAGCATTTTCTGTTTTTTTCATGGAAGGCATATGATGATCAATCATTGCTATATTATCCGCTTCAAAACGATATACATTTCCTCTTCCATATTGCCCATCAACCAGCAGTAGAAGATCTGTCTTTGGTAACTCTTTTACGTATTCTACCGGAATCTCACAGATATCAATCATGTACAAAAGATCTTTTTTTTGGATTTCATAATCTCCACTGTAAATAATTGACACATTGATATCCTGTAGTTTTAAATATGTATACACCCCATATGCCGCAGCCAGTGCATCTGCATCTGGACTGTTATGACATTGAATACATATATTTTTGTACTTTAATAGCTGATTTAAAAAACCCATTTGCTCATGCCTCTTAAATTACTCTCATTCTTTCAGCATATTACCACATTTTTCCTTAAAGGTAAATAATTTCCTATGTAATATATGTAATAAAAAAACTGCAAACCCTAACGGTCTACAGCTCCCTTACTTTTTTCATGTACCTTCAAAACCACATACAAATTTAAATCTTTACTCCATCCATTCTTCC
>NZ_JAQEKS010000003.1:0-195737 GCF_027679115.1 Coprococcus sp. TM115-187
AAATCTCTTGTAAGAATTTTCAGGGTTTGTTGTCTATTGTTCAGTTATCAATGTTCTTTGTTGTTGCCGTTTCATGCGACAGCTTTTATATTATACCAAAGCGTTTCATGTTTGTCAACAACTTTTTTATTTTTTGTTCTGCATTTAAAACTTTCATTTCTCATGCATCAGCTTGTTTATAATAACATCCGTTTTCCTGAATGTCAAGCACTTTTTTCGACTTTTTTCACATTTTCTTGATCTGTATTTACATTCAATATTATGTTTTATCGATTACTGCTTTTTAGCTTTGAACAAAACGGAGAAAGAGGGATTCGAACCCTCGCGCCGCTATTAACGACCTACTCCCTTTCCAGGGGAGCCCCTTCGGCCAGCTTGGGTATTTCTCCAAAACGTCCGTTATTTAATATACACGATTCTTTCTTTTTTGTCCAGTACTATTTTCAAGTTTTATATATTACTCACTTACAAGATTAAATTCCACTCTCATGTGGAATTTAATCTTGTAAAATGATGTAACTTCAAAGGTAGATCTTACCTTTTTTCATTTCACCTTTTTACTCCCCAAAAACCAAGCCGAACAATAAAAAAAGCAGAACATATTGTTCTGCTTCAACCGGAGAGGGTGGGATTCGAACCCACGCGCCCTTTCGGACAAACGGTTTTCAAGACCGCCTCGTTATGACCACTTCGATACCTCTCCGCATTTATTAAGTTGTTGCTGTGTATCAGCGACAAGATAGATAATATCATAGTGATACATTATTGTCAACACTTTTTTTAAATCTTTTTCAATTTCTTTTTTTGATCAGACTTTCTGCTAATATCAGATCTTCTGGCGTTGTAATCTTTATATTCTCATACGAACCTTCTACCAACTTTACTGCACAGTTTTCCATACGCTCTACAACCATCGCATCGTCTGTTATCCCTATTTCATTTTCTTCATTTTCCATCAATTTAAAATATGCATGACGAATCAATGCAGTCTCAAATACCTGCGGAGTCTGAATACACCACACAAATCTTCGTTCCGGTGTATTTACTGCGAAATCATTCTCATCTACAATCTTTACCGTATCTTTCGATGGCATTCCTGCCACACATGCCCGGTATTCTTTTACTGCCTGGTAAGTTCGTTCTATGATCGATTCATCAACAAACGGACGTGCTCCATCATGAATAAAGACATAACCTTCCGGTTCTATTTCTTTTAGTGCTTTATATACAGATTCATACCGTTCTTTTCCACCAACCACAATTTTATTAACTTTTGTGATTCCATAAGCTTCTATGATATTTTTCCGGCAATAATCAGTCTTACCTTCTCCTGTCACAAGAACAATTTCATCAATAATCGGAGATGCTGCAAATGCAGCAAGAGAATAGTAAAGTACAGGCTTTCCGCATATTTCCAGATATTGCTTCTGTATTTTTGTACCCATCCGGCTTCCTTTTCCTGCTGCCAGGACTACTGCTGTACATTTTTCCCTGTTCATATTACTCTCTCCTTTTTACCTGCATTTCGTGGTTCGCCCACTCTATCTTTCGCCAAGTTTCAGATTCGGGACTGCATTCAGATCCCATCCATGTCTGGTTCCATTTATGTATTCATAATAAGCCGCCACACCGATCATTGCTGCATTATCTGTACAGAAAATCGGTGACGGATAGTAAAATTCTATTTCATTCTTTTCACATGCCTGTTTCATTGCTGCACGAAGACTACTGTTTGACGCCACGCCTCCCGCAATTGCAAACTTATTAAGTCCATATTCTTTTACTGCATGCATTGCATTGTCTACCAGCACATCAGTAACTGCTTTCTGGAAGGATGCAGCAATATCAGCACGGTTGTATTCAATCCCTTTCATCTTGCAACCGTTAATATAGTTTAAAACTGCTGACTTCACGCCACTGAAGCTGAAATCATATGGGGAATCTTCGATATGCGCACGTGGAAATGGGATTGCATCTGGATCCCCCTCTTTTGAAAGCTTATCAATCTTCGGTCCTCCCGGATATCCCAGGCCAATTGCTCTAGCCACTTTATCAAAAGCCTCTCCTGCCGCATCATCTCTGGTTCTTCCAAGAATCTCATAAGTTCCATAATCCTTGACGCATACGAGATGCGTATGTCCCCCAGACACAACAAGACACAAGAACGGTGGTTCCAGTTCCAGATTCTCAATATAATTTGCAGAAATATGCCCTTCAATATGATGAACTCCAACAAGTGGTAACTTTTTCGCATATGCGATTGCTTTTGCTTCTGCCACACCGACAAGAAGCGCACCAACAAGCCCCGGACCGTAAGTTACACCGATTGCATCAATATCATCCAGTGTAACCTCTGCATTTTCCAGAGCCTCTTCTATTACCTGATTAATCTTTTCAATATGCTTTCTCGATGCGATTTCCGGAACCACACCACCATATAATTTATGTAGATCTATCTGTGATGAGATCACATTTGACAACACCTGTCGTCCGTTCTTTACAACGGCTGCTGCCGTTTCATCACAGGAACTTTCAATTGCCAGTATTAATATATCCTTTTTCTCTGTATCCATATTTTTCCTTCTCTCTACTGCTTTGCTTATTCCGGGAAATCCAGTTCTGTTGTCATACGGTCTTTTCCTGCGATCGCATGTGGAAAGATTGCCCGCACTTCATCCATATATTCTTCCGGATGGCGCAGGGACGGGCTGTAATGCGTAAGCCACATTTCTCCCACCTCCGCCTCTTTTGCCAGGTTTGCTGCCTCATAAAAGGTCATATGCTTATATTCTACTGCTTTTGCCGCTTTTTCTTTTTCTCCGTACATTCCTTCGCAGATAAACAGGTCTGACCCTTTTGCATTCTTCCGGATAGAATCCGTCGGTCTTGTATCTGTACAATAGGTAAGCTTAATTCCTCTTCGAGGTGGTCCAAGGACCATCTCCGGCGTCAGTATTCTTCCGTCAAGCTCTACTGTCTCACCTTTTTGAAGATGTTTCCAGTATTCCTTCGGAATTTTCTGTTCTGTTGCCCTCTGCACATCAAATTTGCCGGCACGGTCGATCTCAATCGTATAACCGTAACAGATCACATTATGTTTTACACGAAATGCTTTCAGACGATATCCATCCATCTCAAAAATCTGTTCTGGCTCTGTAATTTCTCTATAGTGGATTTCAAATGGCAGTTCCGGCGCGATCACTCGCAGAGAACTCACCACTCTCTCCAGACCTTTCGGTCCAATCAGAGTAAGCGGTTCCTTTCTGTCCGCATTTCCCATTGTAAGAAGAAGTCCCGGAAGTCCGCTGATATGATCTCCATGGTAATGTGTGAAACAAATTACATCGATCGGTTTAAAACTCCATCCCTTCTCTTTTAACGCAATCTGTGTGCCTTCACCACAGTCAATCAGCAGCTGGCTGCCGTTATATCTTGTCATAAGTGCGGTCAGCCATCGATAAGGAAGCGGCATCATTCCACCGCTTCCAAGCAAACATACATCTAACATTCTAACTCCTGTTCTCCATATACCGGAATCTGGAAAGATGCTATCCAGGTATCATAGCATTCCTCACAGATATCAAATCGATGGAGTTCTCCGTCTTTGTGCGAAAAATATCCCCATCTTTTTTCAACTGTAAGCATCTCTTCCTCCGGTATTCCATTTTTTATTGTGATTTCTTTTTTACATTTATTGCACACAATCTTTGTGACTGTATTTTTTTCTGTCTGAATTTTTTTATAATTACGCATCTTACTTCCTCCTGAGTATCTTTGCAAAAAAGACTGCCATTTCATTTTTCATCTCTTTCTATGTTCAGGTACATTATAACGTCACAGACTGACGCCTTCCAGTGGGAAGTCTTGTATATTCTTGCGATTTCTTCCATTTTCTAAACCATACGGCTCATCAGGATTGCATCTTCCGGATTTTTCCCTCCGTAATAGAACTTTCGCTCTCCATCGATTCCAAATTTGTTTTTTTCATAAAAAGCAATCGCTGTCTGATTACTCTTACGGACATCAAGAAGCATTCTTTTCAGTTGCTTTTCATGGCAGATCTGTTCCATAAATCCAAACAGCATCTGTCCAATTCCTCTGCGTCTTTCAGATTCAGCAACTGCAATTCTTGCAATCTCGCATTCATCCAGAACATAATAACACAGAAAATATCCCAGCAGGGTATCCCCTTCCATTGCTGCCGCACAAAAAGTATGCTTCTGTCTGACAGTTGATCTCACTTCATGATAACTCCACGGATCCGGAAATACGTCTGTTTCCATCTGCGCCACCTGTTCCATTCGTTCTCTGTCATTTTCTGTTATCAAAGTAATTTCTATGTTATCTCTATTACTCATGTGTTTTTTCTGCTTTCAGACGTTCTTCTCTTTCCCGTTCTGCCTGTGATACACGCAGATAATCCGGTTTGTGTTCCATTGCGGTTTCTGTTTTTCCTTCTTTATAATACTGAATTCCAAGCATACCGACTGCTGCAGCTCTCTGCTGGTTCATATGTGCCGGTGCAAATGCAATATCATGATTCGTCATCAATTCCTTCTCCAGCCTGTCTTTATGCACCGGTACACCGTCTCCAAGAAAGATCACTGGTTTTCCATAAGTACAAAGTTTTTTGGCAAGTTCATCGATTTCGACTGCCATCTGTGCTTCCAAAACCTGCAGTTTATCACCGTCCATCTGATAAATACCAGTATATACCTGATTTCTTCTTGCATCCATGATCGGACAAATGATCCTGTCTGTATAACACAGATTATAAGCAAGTCCGTCTACTGTCGGAACGTGAATCAAAGGCTTCTTCAGTGCCAGCCCCAGTCCCTTTGCAGTTGCTGAACCAATTCTGAGTCCGGTAAATGATCCCGGTCCTCCTGCTACCGCAATCGCATCAATCGTATCCAGATTCATATCCGTCATCTTCACGATTTCATCCAACATCGGTAATAAGGTCTGTGAATGTGTCTTTTTATAATTGATCGTATACTCTGCAATCGTTTTGGAAATTTCGTTTTCTTCTTCAACTACTGCGACAGTTGCAACAAGTCCCGAACTGTCTATTGCTAAAATGCGCATATTATTCTCCTCTTTTCTCTACCGTAATCCGGCGGAAATCAAATCCCTGTTCCAGATCTTTTTCTATCGTGATCTCTGTCCGGTTCGCCGGAAGAATCTCATCGATCAGGTTCGCCCATTCGATCAGGCTTACACCGTCTCCATATACATAGTCTTCAAAACCAATCTCGTCCATCTCTTCAATGTCACCAATCCGATACACATCAAAATGATAGAACGGAAGTCTTCCGTCATCATATACCTGGACTATTGTAAAGGTTGGACTGCTGATCGGTTCTTCAATCCCCAGTCCTTTTGCCAGTCCCTGGGTAAATACGGTCTTTCCGACGCCGAGATCTCCTACCAGTGTATAGACTTCTCCTGCTTTTGCATGACTCCCGATCTTCTTACCGAGATCATAGGTTTCTTTGGCACTTTTTGTTTCAATTATCATCTTCTGGTCTGCCTCCTAATTTGCACTGACGTGTCTGATATTGACTTTCTTGGCTGGCATATGTGTAGAAATCATCTGCACTGCTGCCGCATACTGTTCTCCCAGGGATTCTCTTGGAAAAATCAGTGCTCTTACCTTTGTTACATATATAATTACAGACTGACCGGTTGAAACTGCCTTCCGGAAATCTCCCCATTCATTAAGCACACTTTGTTCATCCTGTGAAATGCGGATTCCTTCTTCGTTAAGTTCATAACTAATCGGTTTCTGAAACATCGGTGAACGCATTACCTGTTCTGCCGCACGTGCTTTTAAATGAAGTGGGTTTCCGATCAGAAAAATTGCGGCAAACAAAAAGAACGTTGCAGCTGTACTGTAGCTTCCAAACATACATTGTCTGATTCCCAGCACCAGTGTTACACCACCGAAAATCACACCAATGATTCCACTAAGGCTTGTGTAGGAAGTATAGAGCATAAAATCAAACATGGCTTTTTTTGTCATTTTTACTTCAAACTTTATATTCATTCATTTTCCTCCATATCAGATTAAGTCACACCGATTATATCATACCGAATCTTTGGAAACAAGTCGTTACTGCTCACTCCGGGTTTAGAAAAACACTGTCTTTTCTTAACTTGTACTTGTATTTTATATACGCCTGCGCTATAATGTGTTCAAATGAACAAGGAAATTCTTCGGGGTAGGGTGACTTCTTATCGCTATAGTATAAGCAGAATTCCCAACCGGCGGTTACAGTCCGCGACCTGTCAGATTTCTGACAGCTGATTTGGTGCAATTCCAAAACCGACAGTAAAGTCTGGATGAGAGAAGAAAAAGTGATTTTGCAAATAATCCCCCCGACGTATTACGTCGGGGATTTTTTTGCATAGGCTTTCGAAGATTTTCCTCCTCAATTCATCTGATTATGTCAAGAGAAAAGGAGAGAAAAAATGAGTACAGATGTAATGACAAACCAAAAAACAACAACGAAAGAAAAAAAACGTATCAGCACAAAGGTAATTGCACAGATTGGTGTGCTCGGAGCAATCGCTATGGTTCTGATGTTATTTGATATTCCACTTCCATTTGCACCAACCTTTTACAAAATTGATTTCAGTGAAGTTCCGGTCCTTGTCGGAGCATTTACCATGGGACCTGTAGCCGGCGCTTTAATCGAACTGGTCAAAATCCTGTTGAACCTCCTGATCAGAGGTACATCAACAGCTGGTGTTGGAGACCTCGGAAACTTCCTGATCGGATGTGCAATGTGTATTCCGGCTTCCCTGATTTATCAGAAGTTACATTCTCGCAAGGGTGCGATCATCGGTATGGTAACGGGAACTGTTTTTATGACAATTGTCGGATGTTTTATCAATGCATACCTTCTGCTTCCGGCATACGCTGCTGCATTCCATATGCCAATCGATGCACTGGTTGCCATGGGAACCGCAGTCAACAGTCATATCAACAGTCTTCTGACTTTTGTTCTACTTTCTGTTGCACCATTCAATCTGCTGAAAGGTTTCCTGGTATCATTGATTGTATTCCTGATCTACAAAAAGATCAGCCCGATTTTACAAATGGGACGCGAATAGATTATAATTTTACAAAGCAGCAAAAGGGGTTCGTTATGAGCCTCTTTTTTTATGAAACAAAAAAACAGAGAGAAGTCTGCCCACGCCGACATTCTTCTCTCTGTTGAATTTCTTTTGATTATAAAGTATCGTTTCTTCTTACATATCCTGGTTTTTCCGGATCTGCAATCAGTTCCTTTGCATGGACAATCCTTGCACTCTTGTCCACTACCTGTGCTTCAATCCGTGCATCCGCTCCAATTACAACTCCCGGAAGGATAACGCTGTCTTTGACAACTGCACCTTTCTTAATTACACAGCCACGTCCGATTACCGAATTCTCAACAGTACCCTCGATCAGGCATCCATTGGAAATTACTGACTTCTTGACACTTGCTCCTTCGTAATACTTTGTTGGGCAGGAATCATTTGTTCTTGTGTAAATTGGCCAACTCTTATCAAACAAAGTCACTGCATTCTTCATATCGATCAGTGATAAGTTTGCATTATAGTAGCTCTTGAAATCTGTGATAGATGCAAAGAATCCTCGATGTGACACTCCACGTACATCCAGTTCACTACATGCCATATTCACAATATCATTAAGTGTGAACATGGAAGAAATCTTTCTTCCCTTTTTAACCAGTTCCATAAACAGATCTTTGCGCATTACATAAGTGTCCATGAAAATATTACGGTTTTTCGCGTTACCATGGTTCGGTTCCAATGAAAGGACACCCTTCTGCTTGTTCAGATTAAGTGTTGAACAGTTCAGATAGTATTCTTTTGCATTATCCACACTGTGATATAACAGGGTTATATCTGCACCGGATTCAATATGTGTCTTAAGTAATTCATCATAATTCTGTGTATAAATCATATAACTTGGCGCAATAACTACATATGGATATTTTACAGCTTCAATGCACTCCATATTTTCTTCATATGCCGCCAGGTCATTATTGTATACACTCCATTCTGCATTTTCAAAATCAGAATAAAGAATATGAAGACGTCCACTCTTTGAGTTGATATTGTAATGACGTCCTGTTCCAAGATGTTCTGTAAGAGAACGTGGTTTTCTTCTTACATAAACCTGAATATGTTCGATTTCACTGTTGCTCATATTAGAGATTTGGAAATCAATAACTCTGTATCTTCCAAGGAATGAAACAGCACCAACCGGACGGTAATTCTGCATCTCTCCTACCCGGATATTGTTGCCGGCAAAACTTACGATTCCAAATGCCTGTGCCATATTACTCATCCCCCTTAACACGTTTTGATACTAATTCAATATGTTCGCTGTCTGCTGATCCGACAACTGCATTTTTGCCAATCTTTACGCCATCAGCCACAAGCGCTCTTGTTACAACTGCACCTTCTTCTACTTCAACGCCCGGCATCAGTACACTGTCAATAATCTGTGCGCCTTCGCCGACTTTTGCACCTGTAAACAATACAGAATTCTTGACTTTTCCATTGATCACACAGCCCTGGTTGATAAATGCTCTTTCAATCTCTGCTGTCGGACCAACATACTGCGGAAGCGCAGTTGTATCCTCTGTGTAAATCTTCCATGAATCATCATTCAGATCAAGTTCATTTTTATTGTTGATCAGATCCATATTTGCTTCCCACAGGGAATCGATTGTTCCGACATCTTTCCAATATCCTTTGAACTTGTATGCGTAGAGCTTTCTTCCATCATTCAGCATAGTCGGAATAATATCTTTTCCGAAATCATGATTGGAATCCTGATTTTTCATATCTGCAAGGAGCATCTTTCTTAAAAGCTTCCAGTTGAATATGTAAATACCCATGGATGCCAGATTGCTCTTTGGATTCTCCGGTTTCTCTTCAAACTCTACAATTCTTCCTTCATCGTCCGTATTCATAATGCCAAAACGGCTTGCTTCCTTCATCGGAACCTCAATGACCGCGATTGTTGCATCTGCTCCAGTCTCTTTATGATAATCAAGCATCTTATCATAATTCATCTTATAAATATGGTCACCGGAAAGAATCAGTACATATTCTGGTGCAAACATGTCCACAAAATCAATGTTCTGTGAAATTGCATCTGCTGTTCCTCTGTATACATCCAGGTCCGCATCTGCTTTTTCACGCGGTGGGAGTACATAGACTCCGCTGTTCTGGGCATCTAACCCCCATCTGCGGCCTGCCGCTACATAACTGTTAAGTAAAATAGACTCATACTGTGTCAGGACTCCTACATTATCAATTCCGCTGTTGGCACAGTTGCTGAGTGGAAAATCAATGATTCTGTATTTCCCACCATATGAAACCGCAGGTTTGGCTACTTTATTTGTAAGCTCGTGAAGACGACTTCCTCGTCCGCCTGCCAAGATCATAGCAAGCATATTATTCTGCTTCATAAGTGAATCCTCTCTTTCCTATTTGTCCTGTCTTATATTATACAATTTTTCTGTTAAATTTTCCACTTTTTTGTGCAAAAAATACATAAAAATTTATTTTTTTATTATCATTATGATGTGTTCGAGGATTGTGGGAATTGTGTAGCAATGGAGCAATCCGGTTACATCAGTGAGTGGCAAAATTTACTTTCGACACTCACATCATCATTATTGTACTATATATGCTTTAAAACCCGAATTTATGTCTATTTTCTTTCCAGATTTTCCCCATTGCATATTCATATGTCTTGTCAAAGACAAAAAGTATAAATTGTCCGAATACAACAGACATAAGCATTATTCCTTTTGCAGCCTTTTTTTCAGATAACATACTCCAGAAATATATTAAACCCGGAATATAAAGTACATTAAATACCAGATATTTCATGAGCCAGAAAAAGTTACGGCTTCTGATCCATCCGGAAGCTCTTCCAAGAAAATGCCATATTGTTTCTATAATTAGAATATAAAATCCCATAAATGCATAGGAAACCACATATAATTTATTCGGAGACAGAAAGATTCCCAGCAAAATTCCAGCCAGTAAAAAACCTGCCCCGCTTTTCAATCCAAATTCCTGAATCACAATCCCGACAAAGAAGGATGCCGCCGCCAGTAAAAAAAGTGTATTTGTTTCGATCACACTGCCAAGCGCAATCCCCACCTCTGTCAGTGCAAGCATAACACCTGCAAATGCAGTCTTTTTTGCATTTAGATGCATGGACACAGATCCCCTCCCATACATTCACATAATGAATCTGCGATCCACAGATCACAGCACATATTTCCAGTTCCACATGGTGAGGAATTACGATTACCATATCCCTGGCCAAACGGATTACTATTATATCTCTGCGCTCCCCAGTTCAGCTGGTTCATCAGTTCTCTGTACTGCGGGTTATTCGGCTCCATATTCACTGCCTGCGCAGCATAATCCCTTGCCAGCACATTGTTACCGACGCCTGCGTTGGCCATGGAACTTGCATAATACCACTGTGCCGTCCGGTCATTCATACGGTTCAATACATTGATCGCATCCTGATATCTGCGGTTATTGATAAAATTGAATGCCGCCTGCATCTCCGGATTCATATTATTGTACTGCTGGTATCTGCCATTGCCATAAGATTGATTCCCATAGGAATTATTACCATAAGAATAGTTCCCTGAGCCTGCGCCGTATCCGTAATTATATCCTCCATTCGCCCGCTCTTTCATAATTTCATCATAAGCTTCCTGCACTTCTTTAAACTTTTCTTCAGCAAGATCCCGAAGCGGATTATCCACATTGGCATCCGGATGATATTTCCGGCTCAGTTCCCTGTACGCTTTTTTTATCTCCTCTTCCGATGCATTTGGCGATACGCCAAGCACCTCATAAGGATTCTTTGTCATCTTCCTTTTCCTCGCTTTTCTTTTCTTGTATCTTTCTGTAATGTTTCCATATGCCATCGTACAGGATATTCCGCAGGATATCCACGTCCAGTACACATGGCAAAATTTCAAAATTTCTTGCGCATTCGCCGATCATCATACACAGAATATCTCTGCATCTTTCTTCATATCCGGCTTCTTCATGCATCTTTTTTAATGGATTATAAGTCCCTTTTTCCAGGTCCTTATCCAGATCTTCGTAAGCATCCATAATGTAAATATATTTACCCAGATAGAAACCGATCCCTCGAAGCTGCTGTTCCCAGCAGTCTTCTTTATATACCATCATCTCTTCCATCAGCCGGCCAAAACAGCCTGCCGGATAGTCAACTTCCTGTATACCCTGACTTTCATATTCCGAAAGCTTTGCCATTTCTTCTCTGATCACACGACTCTGCCTTGGATATTTCCGAATTGCTTTTTTTACTTTTCGCTTTAAAGCCATACTCCCAAGAAGCCCTGCTACTTTCTTCTCATCCTTCCAGTCATCTTCCAGATGATAATACGCCATGATCAGATTCATATCAGCTGCATACTCTGTGATCTCATTTTCCAGCATTGGCTGTGGTTTTAACGGATGCGTCTTACAACGATGTCTTTCCGCCTTTGTTTCACTTTCATATAAAGAAGTAAGTAAAATGATCACAAATGTCATATCATAGGCAAGCGTAAGCTGCCCTGCGCTGCCATACTGTCTCTTCAGTGACTGACAAAGGCCACAGTAATACGCTTTATATTTATGATAATCTTTTACTTTTAATTCCGGCTCATTCGCCGTCACATATCCGAACATGTATTACTGAATTCCTCTCATTGTAAGCTGGATCCGCTTCTTCTGCAAATCAACGCTCATCACTTTTACATCTACAATATCTCCTACGCTGACTGCTTCCAGTGGATGCTTGATAAAACGGTCCGTGATCTGGGAAATGTGCACCAATCCGTCCTGATGTACTCCAATATCGACAAATACACCAAAGTCAATGACATTTCGCACGGTTCCTTTCAGAATCATTCCTTCCTTCAGATCCTTCATATCAAGGACATCCGTTCTGAGAATTGGTTTCGGCATCTCATCTCGTGGATCACGCGCCGGTTTTTCCAGCTCTTTGACAATATCCTGAAGGGTGATCTCTCCAATTCCAAGTTCCTCAGCGAGCTTTTTGTAATCTTTGATGGTAAGAGACAGGCCTGCAAGTTTGCCGCCTGCAATATCTTCCGGCTTGAAGCCCTGCTTTTCAAGAAGCTTCCTTGCCGCCTCGTAAGACTCCGGATGTACACTGGTCCCGTCGAGTGGATCGGTTCCGCCCTGGATCCTCATAAATCCGGCACACTGCTCAAATGCTTTCGGTCCAAGTTTTGGTACTTTGAGAAGTTCTTTTCTATTCTCAAATTTTCCATTTTCTTCCCTGTAGGCAACAATATTTTTCGCAAGGGTTCCGGAAATACCGGAAATATAAGAAAGCAGCGGAGCCGATGCAGTATTTAGGTCCACACCGACTTTATTTACGCAGTCTTCTACCACACCGCCAAGTGCTTCTCCTAATTTTTTCTGGTTCATATCATGCTGATACTGCCCGACACCGATCGACTGCGGATCGATCTTTACCAGTTCGGCAAGCGGATCCTGAAGACGTCTTGCGATGGATGTCGCGCTTCTCTGCCCGACATCGAATTTTGGGAATTCTTCTGTAGCAAGTTTACTTGCTGAGTACACAGATGCTCCCGCTTCATTTACGATCACATACTGCACTTTTTCCGGAATCTCTTTTAACAGTTCTACAATAAACTGTTCTGATTCTCTGGATGCTGTTCCATTTCCCAGGGAAATCAAAGAGATGTGATACTTTGGAATAATCTTTTTCAGCAGATCTTTTGCTGCCTGGATCTTCTTCGGAGTCGTAGGCGCTGTCGGATAAATTACAGTCGTGCCGATTACTTTTCCGGTCGGATCTACCACAGCAAGCTTGCATCCGGTACGGAATGCAGGATCCCATCCAAGCACAACCTGTCCGACGATCGGCGGCTGCATCAGAAGCTGCTCCAGATTCTTTCCAAACACAAGGATTGCGCCATCTTCTGCTTTTTCCGTCAGTTCGTTTCTCAGTTCACGCTCGATCGCCGGTGCGATCAGCCTCTGATAGCTGTCGGCCACAACCTCTTTCAAAACCGGTGTTGTGTATGGATTATCCCTGCGGATCACTTTCTTTTCCAGATAACGGAGAATTTCCTCTTCCGGTGCTTCAATCTTAACACTCAGAAATTTTTCTTTTTCTCCACGGTTGAGTGCCAGTACGCGGTGTCCGGCTACTTTGCTGACCGCTTCTGTAAAATCATAATACATCTCGTATACAGATTCTGCTTTTTCATCTTTTGCAGCAGAAACCAGCGTACCCTTTTTGAACGTCAGATCGCGGATCCTCTTTCTGTAATCTGCCTCATCTGAAATATTTTCTGCAAGAATATCTTTCGCACCGTCAATCGCTTCCTGCACATTTTTCACGCCCTTTTCTTCAGAAACATATTTTTCCGCCTCTTTTTCCAGGGGCTCCTTACTATTCTGAAGAGAAATCAGAACCGCCAGTGGTTCCAGACCTTTTTCTTTTGCAATTGTCGCACGGGTCCGGCGTTTGGGTCTGTACGGACGATAAAGATCGTCCACCAGAACCTGCGTCTCTGCTGCCACGATCTGTGCTTTCAGCTCAGGTGTTAACTTGCCCTGTTCTTCAATACTTGCAAGAACCTGTTCTTTTTTCTCTTCCAGGTTCCGCAGATAGGTCAGTCGTTCATATAATTTACGAAGCTGTTCATCATCCAGTGTACCGTGTGCTTCTTTTCTGTAACGCGCAATAAACGGAATGGTATTTCCTTCATCGATCAGCTTTACAGCCGCATCTACCTGCCACTTTTTTACGCCCAGTTCTTCTGTTATTTTCTGGTTAATATCCATTGATATCCAATCCTCTCTTTTTGTTCGCTATGGATTTAATGATACCATGTCATCTCTTATTTTTCAATTCCCGTTAAAATTACAGAGTTCGCTCGGTTTTCTTGTCTTTTTCTATTAAATATGCTATACTACAGTTAATCTGACTGAAAAGTTTTAAGAAAGGATTAACCAAATGTCAAGCGATATTGAAAAAGAACCTCTGTCCAGACAACAGAAAAAATCAAAAGAAACCAAAGCACGTATCTTTCATGCAGCCAAGACAATTCTGCAGAAGCAGGGATACGATCAGCTTTCCATAAAAAATATCTGTGATGAAGCAGGTGTCTCCAACGGCAGCTTCTATCATCATTTTAAAACCAAAGATGATCTTTTATCTTATTATATTGAAGAACAGCCAAGCATCAATCCGGATCTTCTGGATACGCCGGAAGATGCAGATGAGGCAAAGATCGGTATCATCCACGTTTATCTGAATTACGCACAGTACTGCCGGGAACTCGGAGTAGAATTCATGTCCAATTACTACACACCGCGCAACCAGGCACTGAACCCAACGATCCGTACCGAGCGACCGTACCCAATCCTTACCGTAGAGAATTATCTTCGCAAAGCGATTGATGCCGGCATCATTGCGCCAAAGATTTCCCTGGATGAAATCTGCACTGATATCCGTATGCTGGTTATCGGAAATGTATTTGAATGGTGTCTGCATAACGGAGAGACTGATTTTGAAGGTAATATCCGCCGTTCGATCGGGCATTATCTGGATGGCATTTTCTGATTTCACAGATATACCACAGCGTAAAATGAATTTTTCATATTCCTTCGCTGATTTTTTACAGCACATATTTTCAAAAAAGGTGTCATGGATTTTTATGTCCATGACACCTTTTCGGCTTATCTGTTGTTATATAAACTTGTACATCGTTGTTGTTTCGTAAGTTTCGCCCTTCTTGCATACCGGCCCGGCAAAATTCTCTTTATGGATTGCATCCGGGAAGAACTGTGTCTCGAAGCAGGCTGCCTGGCGTTTGTGGTAATGCGCCCCGCCTTTTCCTTTGGCATCAACAATAAAGTTGCCTGTATAAAGCTGCATTCCCGGAAGGTCTGTATAAACTTCCATAGTGATTCCGCTCTCTTCCGAGGACATCTCTGCCACTTTCGCAAATTCTCCTTTATTATTCAGAACCCAGTTATGATCATATCCTTTCCCGAAATTCAGTGCTTCATAATCTGTCTCGATTTCTTTGCCAATTGCTTTCTTGGTACGGAAATCCATCGGTGTTCCTTCTACCGGTGTGATCTCGCCTGTCGGAATAGACTCGGCATCGGCTCTGGTAAATGCATCTGCATCAATCCATACTTCCTGATCCAGTACATCTCCTGATGCATGTCCATCCATATTAAAATAGCTGTGATTTGTCATGTTGATCAGAGTATCTGCATCCGGAACTGCATGGTAAGCGATCTTCACTGCATTGTCTTCTGTCAGAGTATATGTTACCTCAATATGTACAGCTCCCGGATATCCCTGATCACCATCCGGGCTGTCCAGTTCAAATGTAATATGATCATCTGCAGTTTCTTTTACCTTCCACATTCTCTGGTTATAAAAATCCATTCCGCTGTGGAGATTATTGCCATTATCATTCTTTTCAAGCTGATAGGTCACTCCGTTCAGTTCAAAGGATGCTCCTCCGATACGGTTTGCACTTCTCCCGACAATTGCACCGAAGAACAGATCTCCTTCTTCATATCCTGCTGCCTCATCATATCCAAGCACAACATCACACGGCTTGCCTTCTTTGTCCGGTACGATCACCTGTACCAGCGTTGCACCGTAATCGGATACTGCAATCTCCATTCCATTTTTATTTGTGAGCGTATATAATTTTGTCTCGTCACCTTTAACTGTTGCACCAAAATCTGTTACTTTCATTTCTCCTGTTCCGCCCTTTCTGTTAATTGTGCCTGTAAAACAGACATCTCTTTTACAGGTGTTATTGTACCATAATTTTTTTATTTTTTGCACCCTTTATCGTTGTTCTGTTATTTTGTGCATATTGCTGATATTTTTTATCATTTTGTGACAAAATTAACTTATTTGTCTATTTATTAACTTTGCTTGCAAGATTGTACTGAAATGCATACAATATCATTATAAGTGTGTCCATAGAGTTGGTCTATAGCATTCAGATGTTTTCCCTATAATTTTTCTTCATCTGATCTATGGACTGGCAAAAAAAGTTAAAGGAGAAAAAGCTATGAGTAGACTTGAAATCACTGCACCGGACAAAGCCCAGCTGGTTATCGAAGGGCTCTACAAAGATCTGGAGCGAAGAATCGAATCCAGTCCTCCGGGACTGTGTCCTGTAGACATGACTCGTGCTTTCCTGGAGATGTGTCATACACACACCTGCGGAAAATGTGTGCCGTGCCGTATTGGTCTGTGGCAGCTGAAGAACCTGCTGACCGATGTTCTGAATGGGGACGCAACTATGGAAACATTAGACCTGATGGAAGAACTTGCTCTGTCAATCATGGAAGGAGCTGACTGCGCGATCGGGTATGAAGCAGCTCATATGGTTTACAAGAGCCTGATGGGATGTCGTGAAGATTATGAAGAACATGTGCGCCAGGGAAGATGTACCTGCCAGTATGCACAGCCTGTTCCTTGTGTATCTCTGTGCCCTGCACACGTAGATATCCCGGGATACATCGCTCTTGTCGGAGAAGGACGTTATGCAGATGCGATCCGTCTGATCCGCAAAGATAATCCGTTCCCGACAACCTGTGGATTTATCTGTGAACATCCTTGTGAAGCACGCTGCCGTCGTAATATCGTGGATGATGCAGTCAATATCCGCGGGCTTAAGAGAATGGCTGCGGATTATGCAGGAAAGGTTCCACCTCCGCCATGTGCTCCATCTACCGGAAAGCGCATCGCTATCGTAGGTGGCGGTCCTGGTGGATTAAGTGCGGCTTACTATCTGCAGCTTATGGGACACCAGACAACTGTATTCGAGATGCTGCCTGAGCTTGGTGGTATGCTCCGTTATGGCATTCCAAACTATCGTCTTCCGAAAGACCGTCTGAACGATGACATCAACGCCATCCTCGAGACCGGCGTAAAAGTAGAATTTGGCAAACGTATCGGAACTGATATGACAATCCAGAGCCTGCGTGAAGAATATGACGCAGTCCTTATTACAATCGGTGCAAGTACCGATAAGAAACTTGGTATCGAAGGTGAACACTCAGAAGGTGTCCTTTCTGCTGTTCAGTTCCTTCGTGATGTAGGAAAGAACCAGAACCCGGATCTTACCGGACAGGAAGTAGCTGTTATCGGTGGCGGTAACGTATCTATGGATGCTGTCCGTACTGCAAAACGTCTGGGTGCTAAAAAAGTTAGCATCGTTTACCGTCGCCGCGTGGCAGATATGACTGCACTTCCGGCAGAGATTGAAGGTGCTGTTGCAGAAGGAATCGAAGTACAGACTCTGATGGCTCCTTCCCGCATCGAAACAGATGAAAACGGTCACGTAAAAGGAATCTACGTTACACCACAGATGATCAGTAAGATCAAAGACGGTCGTGCAAGTGTACGTCCGACAGGTGCTCCTGACGTATTCATTCCATGCCAGACACTGATCGTTGCGATCGGACAGGATATTGAATACCAGCACTTTGAAGAAGCCGGTGTTCCTGTACAGAGAGGTAAGATCTTAACCGAAAAATACGGCGGATTCGATAACATCCCGGGTGTATTTGCCGGTGGAGACTGTGCTTCCGGTCCTGCATCCGTAATCAAAGCTATTGCTGCTGCAAAAGTAGTAGCTGCTAACATAGACGAATACCTGGGATATCACCACATTATCAGCTGTGACGTTGAGATTCCTGAAGCGCGTCTTGATGACCGCCCGCCGTGCGGAAGAGTAAACATGACCGAGCGTGAAGCCTGCGAACGTGTCTGTGACTTTAACGGTGTAGAAAACTGCATGTCCGAGGCAGAAGCGAAACAGGAAGCCAGCAGATGTCTGCGTTGCGACCACTTCGGCTACGGCATTTTCAAAGGAGGTCGTGAAACATTATGGTAAATCTTACAATTGATAATATAAACGTATCTGTCCCGGAAGGTACTACTATCATGGATGCTGCCAAAATGGCGGATATCCCGATTCCAAAGCTCTGCTATCTGAAAGATATCAACGAGATCGCAGCCTGTCGTGTCTGTGTTGTTGAACTCGAGGGAATGGAACGGCTGGTAACTTCCTGCAACAACGTAGTAAAAGAAGGTATGGTAATCCATACAAACAGCCCAAAGGTTCGTACAGCCAGAAGACAGACTGTACAGCTTATCCTTTCCCAACACGACTGCAAATGTGCTACCTGTGTCAGAAGCGGTAACTGTACTCTGCAGAGTCTTGCAAATGACCTGAACATCATCGAAATACCATTTAAGCAGCGTCTGGAAGAATTCCCTTGGGATAAAGAATTTCCGCTGATCAGAGACTCACAGAAATGCATCAAGTGTATGCGCTGTATCCAGGTCTGTGACAAGATCCAGGATTTACATATCTGGGATGTGACAAGTACTGGTTCCCGTACTACTATTAATGTAACCGGCAACCATAAGATCTCCGAGGTTTCCTGTTCTCTGTGCGGTCAGTGTATTACTCACTGCCCGGTCGGCGCTCTGCGCGAACGTGATGATACAGAGAAAGTATGGGATGCAATCGCTGATGACAAGAAAGTCGTTGTTGCACAGGTTGCTCCTGCTGTACGTGCTGCATGGGGTGAAGCTCTTGGTCTTTCCCGTGAAGAAGCAACTGTCGGCAAGATCATGGATGCTCTGAAGAAAATGGGTATTGACTATGTATTCGATACCTCCTTCACAGCAGACCTTACTATTATGGAAGAAGGAAATGAATTCCTGCAGAGATTTACAAAAGGCGAATTAAATCTTCGTCCGATGTTTACCTCCTGCTGCCCTGGATGGGTACGCTTCCTTAAATCACAGTACCCACATCTGGTGCCACAGCTTTCAACAGCCAAATCACCACAGCAGATGTTCGGTTCTGTTATGAAGAGCTATTTTGCAGAATCCATCGGTGTGAAACCGGAAAATATGTTTACTGTATCTATCATGCCATGTGTTGCCAAAAAAGGCGAAAGTAACATGGAACTGTTCTATGGTGAATATGCCGGACACGAGACAGACGTTGTACTTACAACTCGTGAATTGACACGCATGATCCGTTCTGCACATATTGATCCTGCTTCTTTGGTTGATCGTGAATGCGATCCTCTGATGAAAGAATGGACCGGTGCCGGTGTTATCTTCGGAACAACAGGTGGTGTTATGGAAGCAGCACTTCGTTCTGCTCACTACCTTGTAACCGGACGTAACCCTGATCCGGATGCATTCAAGATTGTCCGCAATCCTGGTGGACAGCCAGGTGTTGTAGAAGCTGAGATTCAGCTTGGAGATGCTACTGTTCGTGCTGCTGTTGTCAGCGGACTCGGAAACACACGTAAACTGATCGAAGCAATCGAACATGGTGAAGTACATTATGATTTTGTAGAAGTTATGGCCTGCCCTGGCGGATGCGTCGGCGGTGGCGGTCAGCCAATCCATGACGGAGAAGAACTTGCACGGACACGTGGTGAAAATCTTTATTTCCTTGATAAGAATGCACCACTTCGCTTCTCACATGAGAACCCGGATGTACTCCGTCTGTACCGTGATTTCTTTGAGAAACCGCTTTCTCACAAGTCACATATGTTGCTTCACACGGATCATAACGCATGGGAGATGCCTAGATAAATCAAATTTTGCCCTCTAAAAGATTGTAACGAATATATAAATAATTTATGGAAGCCACGTATTCTATAAACTAAGATATAGAAATTGAGCCCTTCTATATCTCTAAAATCCAGAAATGGGAAATGACCTGCCATGTCATTTCCCATTTCTGGATTCAACAAACTAGTATATTCTTTTTATACCTTCTAAGCTCTGTCAGCTTCTTCTGTCATCTTCTTATAATACAGAATCAGATCTGCTGCCTGTTCATAGGACAACTCTGTAGTGCTGACCGAAAGATCATAATTCTTCGACATTCCCCATTCCTGTCCGGTATAATCCTTACGAAAAGCGCTTCTTTTCTCATCCACATCCTGGATCTTACGTTTCGCTTTCATTCTGCTTGTAATATGATCACGCTCTTTCACGCGTTCAATTCGTGTTTCCATGTCTGCATGGACAAATACACTAAAAGCTTCTTCTCGGTTTCTCATCAGATAACCTGCGCACCTTCCCATAATAATACATGGTCCTTCTTCCACAAGCTCTTCAATCAGCTTAAATGGATATGGCTTCTTCTTCGGTTCTGCAAAATTCATTGCGATTGAATAAAGAAGGCTGTCCACCGGCTGTTCATCCAGATACTCCTGCATTTCTTTCTCGTATCCGCGCATCTTTGCAATTTCAAACAGCTTCTCTTTATCGTAAAACGCATAACCGGTACGCTTTGCCAGCAATTCACCGATTTCATGTCCGCCGCTTCCATATTCCCGTCCGATACAGATAATTGTTTTCTCCATATTCTGCACACTCCTCTCTAATACAGGTGATAGAAAATCAATGAACCTACAACCGTCATCAATCCGGCCACTGCAATAGAAAGACTGCTCATTGCTCCTTCAATCTCTCCGATTTCCATTGCCTTTGCCGTTCCCATAGCATGGGAAGCTGTTCCGATTGCCAGTCCTTTTGCAATCGGATGCTCAATTTTGCAGAGCTTACAGATTCCCTCTGCAAACATATTTCCAATAATCCCGGTAATTACGATCGCAGCAACTGTAATCGTCACAATTCCACCAAGCTCTTCTGAGATTCCCATACCGATCGCTGTGGTAATTGATTTTGGAAGAAGCGTTACATAGAACTGCTTCTTCAGGTGGAACAACATAGAAAATACCCATACACCGGCAAGGCTGGCAAATACACCTGTTGTAATTCCTGCAATGATCGCTTTCAGATTCTTCTTAAGAAGATTCATCTGCTGATAAAGCGGAATTGCAAGACAGACTGTAGACGGTGTCAGAAGGTAGCTCAGTACATTCGCTCCCTTATCATAAGTATCATAATCAATTCCAGTCACTTTTAGCACGATAATTACAAAAACAATCGAAACAAGAAGTGGATTGAAGATACCAATTTTTAACTTTTTACGCAGAAAAATTCCTGCCTCATATCCAAAAAGACTGATCGCCATACAAAAAAAGGTCGATCCATGCAGCATATTACTCATCCTTCTTCTCCTCTTTCTTCAGTACAAACTGAGCGGTTCTTCCACTCACGCCCATAACCAGCACTGTTGTCACTACAATTGTAACCATGATCGGAACAAGAACCGGTTTTAAGTCTCCCCATGATACCATCAGACCTACTCCTGCAGGGATAAAAAGCATCGGCATGATTTCAATCAGAAATCCACCGGCCTCATCAACTGCTTTCAAAGGAATTACTTTTGTCTGCAAACCTGCCAGCAAGATCAGCAAGCCATAAATACTTGCAGGAACCGGTAGTGGAAGGATTGCATGCAAAAGCTCTCCTGCAAAAGAAATCAATATGATAATCAAAAATTGTCTTATAAATTTCACAGTATTACCTCCATTTATTTTATGTTTATTTTTTAACACATGTACCAGAATAGCACTTTTAGCACTCTGCCTCAATAAATTTTTGCATTTTTATTGTTTTTTTGACAATATCCTCTCATTCCGATGCTAGAATGAAACTAAATTTACAGAAGTGAAGGGATGACTTTATGTATCATTTTATAGCCAATCCTAACGCCCGCTCGGGTCAGGGACTTGCACTATGGGAAAAGATTAAATTAAAGCTGATAGCAGAACATATAGATTACCAGATCCATTTTACACATCACCGGCATCACGCAACGGAAATTGCCGCCGAGCTTACCGCCTCCGGGGATCCTGTTACGATCGTTGTACTTGGTGGTGATGGAAGTGTGGATGAAGTAATCTGTGGTCTGCAGAATTTAAGCCTGGTTACCCTCGGTTACATTCCGATCGGCTCTGGCAATGATTTTGGCCGGGGACTTGCCCTTCCATCCGATACCATGAAAGCTCTGGATCTGGTACTTCATTCTGAACAGACGCGCAAGATCAATCTTGGTGTATTGCACTATCATGACAAGGTTCACCGTTTTGTCGTCAGTTCCGGAATCGGATACGATGCAGCTATCTGCCATCAACTTTGTATTTCCAGGGTTAAAGTCTTTTTTAACCGGCTCGGTCTGGGCAAACTTGCCTATGCAGCCTGCTCACTCTACCGTCTGCGCCGCTGTCAGCCAGATGAGATGGAAATTCTTCTGGACGATACAAAAAGGCTTCATTTTAAACGGGTTTTCTTTGCCTCTGCATTTAATCTTCCTTATGAAGGTGGTGGATGCAAATTCTGCCCGGATGCCAAACCGGATGATGATCTGCTGGACTTTATTGTGATTGCAAATGTTCCCAAAATTATTGCTCTGGCAATTCTGCCGACTGTGTTTTCCGGAAAGCATACCCGACTTCCAGGCGTACATATCTTCCGCTGTAAAAAAGCAGAAGTACACTCAAAAGTAGCACTTCCGGTACATTCTGACGGCGAACCGATTTATCTCCAGAAGGATGTTTCGTTCTCTCTCGAACCTGAGACACTGAAAATTATTACATAAAAGAAGGGGACTTTTCTATGCTGTTGTTTTGGATTCTTTTAACTGTTGTTGTATGTTTTTTCTTATATTTATATATGATCATGCCGAATACTTCCCGCCGAAGCAAAATCCTCCCTTATCTCAAGCGGGATTATGCCCATCGCGGACTACATGATTCTTCCCGGCTGATTCCCGAGAATTCTATGCCGGCATTTCGTGAGGCAGTAAAACAAAATCTTGCCATCGAACTTGATATCCATCTCACCCGTGATGGAAAAGTAGTCGTATTCCATGACGAGTCTTTAAAGCGGATCTGCAATGCCGAAGGGACAGTTGAGGGTTCCACGTTTGATGCGCTACAGCACCTGCATCTTTCCGGAACTTCGGAGCATATGCCACTTTTTTCAGATGTCCTTCGCTATGTCAATGGGCGGGTTCCTCTTCTGATTGAACTGAAGCTTCCGGACAGCAATATGAAGCTCTGTCCTGCCGCATGGGATATTTTAAAGGATTATAAAGGACCTTATATGGTCCAGTCTTTCAACTCCCTTGGAATCCGATGGTTTCACAAGCATGCGCCTCAGGTTCTTCGTGGACAGCTTTCTTCTGCCCTGACTCGCACGAATCCGGAAAATCCTTTTCTGGCGCGCTTTTGTGTACAGTTCCTGCTGACCAACCTGATCTGTCGTCCGGACTTTATTTCTTATAAACTTGCAGATGCCGGCAATCCTTCCGTCTGGCTGAACCACTATCTGTACCGTATTCCGATGGCAGTCTGGACACTCCGCAATCAAAAAGCTTATAAAACTGCACGGAATAAATATGATATGTATATCTTTGAAGGTTTCTCCGTAAAATAGAGAATAGAAAAAAATATGAATGTTTTATGAAGTCTGTTGTCGAGAAAAATTTTTAATGTTATACTACCTCTAGTAACAAGAAAGAAACATCTTCACCCGAAGGAGCTGATTTTTATCATGAGTCATATTTTAAAAAAATTAAAGACACTGATGCATACATACAGCCATGCATGGGTATTACTATATGCTTTTATTTATTTTCCATGGTTTACTTATCTGGAACGCCATGTGACCGACAATTATTTTGTAATCCATTCGATATTCGATGACTACATCCCGTTTTGTGAATATTTCATCATTCCGTACCTGCTGTGGTTTGCTTATATTGCAGGCACACTGGGATATTTGTTCTTTAATGATAAACAGGGATTTTACAAAGCCTCCGCGATCATGTTCAGCGGTATGACCATTTTTCTGATCATCTGCACGGTATTTCCGAACGGATTGAACTTGAGGCCGGAAGTATTTACGCGTGATAACTTCTGTATTGAGCTGGTTAAACGGATCTATCAGACGGATACACCTACGAATGTGCTTCCAAGTCTTCATGTATACAACTCTATTTGTTGTTACATCGCAATTTCCCATTGCGAGAAGCTTCAGCACTCCAGACTGATCCAGAAAGGATCTCTTGTTTTAAGCATTCTGATCATTCTGTCAACCATGTTCCTGAAGCAACATTCCGTAGTGGATGTAGTTGCTGCATGTGTGATGGCATATTTCATGTACTCACTAATTTATGCACAGGAAGGTGCAAAGTCACCACGGCTTGCACGTCAGGTGATTTAAACACTTATAATTATTTTGTTTGATCCAAAGAAAGGACATCGCATTTCGCAAAATCGAAAAGCAATGTCCTTCTTTTATTTCACCTTCCATGCACTAAACGCCGATGGCATGGAATATTCCTTTTGTATTTCTTCCGGATGTGCAAAGATCATCTCTTCTTTGCAGTTCTTCTCCAGTTCATCCACGATCACCTCATACGCAGTCATATGCCATTCAATATGGCTGAAAATATGCTTCGCATTCCGCAGCTTTTTCACACGGATCGGTGTAAGCCCGATAGATTTACTGTAAGCGGTTACTTCGTCCATCGTAAGCTTTCCGTCCAGATTCGGGAACTCATACATACCTGCAAGCAGCCCCTTATCCGGTCGTTTCCGGATTGCCACATGATCACCATCCTTAAAAATCAAAACGGTTCTCTCCTCAATCCTGCGCGCTTTTGCCTTTTTCTTCACCGGCAGTTCATTCTGGATTCCCAGCCTTTTCGCCTCACAGATTCCCGTAAGAGGACAGATTTCACACTTTGCCTCCCCATTCGGCACACAGACAATCGCGCCAAGTTCGATCAGCCCCTGGTTAAAATCCGATGCCGCATCTTCTGGGATCACCGGTTCAATCGCATTTTCTATCTTTGTCCTGACGGACGCTTTCATAATATCCGCATCACTCGCCAGCAGTCTTGATACCACCCGGAGAACATTTCCGTCCACTGCCGGCTTTGGAATTCCATAGGCAAAAGAAGAAATTGCCCCTGCTGTATAATTTCCAATTCCCGGAAGCGCTTTGATCTCCTCATAATTTTCCGGAAATTTTCCTGCGTATTCTTCCTCGATCTTCCGCGCTGCTTTTTGCATATTGCGTACCCGGTTATAATATCCAAGCCCTTCCCAAAGCTTTAAAAGCTTATCCTCCGGTGCCTCAGCAAGATCTTTTACCGTTGGAAGCTCTGTCATGAAACGCTCAAAAAATGGCTTTACTGCTTCCACTCTCGTCTGCTGCAGCATAATTTCAGACACCCATACCCGATAGGCATTTACATGATGTCTCCACGGCAGATCCCGTTTCCGCTCTCTGTACCATTCCACAAGCAGCTCCGGTGCTTCATAAAGCTGTGGATTGGTAAGTACTACCGGAACTTCGTCCGCAATTGCAATGGAATCCTCTGTCACAAAACAGTCCTTTGCGATCACCTGAACTCCGTTTCCTGCTGCTTCCGCAAGAACATCTGCAAATTCTTTGTGCGTCCGTCTGTTTGGTGTAAAATAACGTACTCCTTTCATCTGGACCACAAAGAATACATACGCCTCGTATCCATCCTGTACCGCTGCTTCCAGCTCTTTTAAATGCTTCACCGCCCGCTCGCTCGGTGCATCCGGAAACCTTACCACGCCTTCTTCTTCCAGCGTAACCCCTTTCACTTCTATAAACGCTTTTTTCTCTTCATATTCCACATACAGATCAAACCTGGAATTCTTATAGGTAACTTCCGGTCTGACGACCTTCACATCCTTGAACCATCTCCCGGCTTCAATCCATTCCTGTACCACTTTGTTTGTCACCTGGGAATCCATATTGATCAGCCGGTCAGCTTTCCTGACACCGATCAGATCCCAGCCAGTCTTACGCTCTGCACTTTCAGACTTCTGGACAAGCACCTCTGCTCCCGGAACCAGAAGTTCCGCGCATCTCCCTGTATTCTTCACATGGACCGTCTCTTCTTTTCCATTTATTTCTATTTTTGCTATAAATCGATTAGGGCGCTTTAAAAAGCGCCCCTTTTGTATTCTCTCATATATCATATTATTACTCCCGGTTTCCGGCTATCACAAGTGGAATCTGTTCATGCTCCGCTTTTCGGATATACTCTTTGCTGATCTGCGAATCCGTAATGATCTTGTATACATCCTTAACCGGACAGATCACGGACACATATCCGCCTCCGAATTTGCTGCTGTCAGCAAGAACAAACACCTGCTTGGATGCTTCGAATATCGCTCTCTTCACCTGCATCTGTGGTGTTGCGATGGATGTCAGACCCACATCAAAATTGATACTGTGTACTCCGATAAATCCTTTATCTACATGAAATTTTTCCATATTCTCAATGGCTGCATCTCCCATCGTCGCTGCCAGATGACCGTCCACATGACCGCCGATCATATACAGTTCTACATGTCTTACTGCTGCAAGTTCATTTCCTACCAGGAGCGAATTTGTCACAACCGCTGCTACCAGATAAAAAATAATCTGCACGAGTTTTATCTTTCCCATAACCAGCATGATGATTCCCATAAAAGCAATCGCTGCTCCCAGAATATTTGTCAGAAAACCTGCCAGTTTCGAATAGGTATGCTATAACGTAAAGTCAAACAGGTATGTATCTGTCATCCGAACTGTAATTTTCTCTTCCGTAAACACTTTCCTTTCTTTAATAGTTTTCACCCTTTCGTTCGACAACTATTCTCTATAAAACAAAAGTCCTCTTGTATTGTAACACACAAGAGGACTTCATTCCATAAACAAATTATAACATTTTTATTCTTCCGGTGCAGCTTCACCTGTAACTTTGTAGTGAGCCCATTCTTCCGGTGAGTAAATACCTTTCTGTTTCTTCTGCATGGACTCTTTACAGGACGTGCTGCATGGGATGCAGATAAATTCGACAAGCTGATACGTGACGCTAAGGCAACCTACGAAGCACAGTAACCGGACTTCTCCAGTACAAAGCAAAATATGCCTTTTC
Organism: Coprococcus sp. TM115-187; assembly: GCF_027679115.1. Classification (NCBI taxonomy): domain Bacteria; kingdom Bacillati; phylum Bacillota; class Clostridia; order Lachnospirales; family Lachnospiraceae; genus Coprococcus; species Coprococcus sp. TM115-187. The sequence goes on from NZ_JAQEKS010000003.1 coordinate 27,042, forward strand.
GATTCACTGAAAATACATATCCCATTAAATTCAAAAGCGGGGCAGTAAAAGGTTTGTCCTTTACTGCCCCGCTTTTCTTTTACCAATCTGTATACAGATCTATATTTCCGGATCCACTTCCGGTATCATATACTTTTCCAGCACCAAGTGACGTCTCTACAACTGTTCCTCTCGGGTAATCATCACTTGCCAAAACAATGTAACCATCGGCATCCCTGATTGTTCCGTCACTTGCTATATGGCGTCCTGGGATCGCAAGCCCTCCTCCCGGAAGTACCTTCTGAGAATAGTAAGTCTCGGTATGTCCATTATACCAGATCCTTCCCTTTGACGGGGTAAGACCGCCTGATGGGATCACATAGCCACCGCTTCCGGAATTGGAAGAATCGGAACTAGTATTATTCGATGAATTGTTGTTAGAAGGATTATTATTGCCAGAAGAACTGCTGTTCCCGGAATTATTGCCCGCAGATGTATTACTTCCGGCAGAAGCTGACGCCTGCTTTGTCTCTTCCTGTGCCTTTTTTGCCAACTGCTCATCCGCTTTCCTCTGGGCTTCCTCCTCCTGCTTTTTCTGTGCCGCACGTGCCGCCTCAAGCTGTGCATTTACCGTGGCAAGGTCTGTCGAAGTCTCTTCTGCTTTTGCCTGCAGCGCTGCCTGTTCACTGTCCAGCTGGCTTTGCAGGTCAAGCAGTTCCTGCTGCCTGCTTTTCAGTTCAGCCTCCTGCTCTTCAATACCTTCACGTACTTTCACCATATTCTCCAGCATATCCTTATCGTACTTTGTAATATTCTGGATAAAGTCTACACGGTTCAGGAACTCTCCCATACTTTTTGCTTCACATATCATAGAAAGCAGTGTGTCCGAACCATTTTCATACATGTACTTAATTCGAGTCTTCATGTTTGCATACTGTACTTCCTCGTTATTACGGGAAATCTGGAGCGATGCTTCCAAACGGAATACTTCATTATTAGACTCTTCAATTTTCACTTCTGTCTCAGCGATTTCATTGCTGATCGTAACCAGATCCTGGTTGATCCCTTCCAACTGACTCTGTAGATTACTGGTCTTATCTTCGAGGCTGTCCACCTCTTCTGCATGTACCGACATCCCCGACAGCGCGATACCGAATGCACAGATCAGAGAAAGTCCGCACTGTACGATTCGTTTTTTCTGCATTTTCATAAATGTAATCCTTTCTTGAATGTTTTGGGGTAACACTAAGATAGTATATACTATTTTAATCAAAAGAACAACCTTCTATTTTCCGGAAAGGTCTGTACACAGCCATTTCTTCCCATTTTCAACATACAAAAAGCTTCTTCAGATGCCATTTTTCTCTAAGTCTATGACAGCAAAAAGGAACAGGCTTTTTGCTGATTTCAATCAGTTAAGCCTGCTCCCTTTTCAGCAGAGTCTATGCTGTCGGCTCTGCAACTGTTTTACTTTTATCTTTTTTCACTCTGTATCCAGCAGTTGTTCTGCAGATGACCGGATCAAAGATCAGGAACATTGCCGGAAGGACAGTCAGTACTACGATCACACTGATGATCGCTCCCCTTGAAAGAAGTTCACAGATAGAACCGATCATATCAACCTGTGTATAACAAGTCACACCAAATGTTGCCGCAAAAAAGCTCAGTCCACTAGTAATGATCGATGGCATACTGATTCTGTGTGCAATCGCAACAGATTCTTTCTTACTTTTGCCTTTCATACGTTCTTTCTGATATCTGGTCGTCATAAGGATTGCATAATCAACGGTTGCTCCCAACTGGATTGCTCCGATAACGATACTTGCAACGAACGGAAGACTCTTGCCCTGATAGAACGGAATCGCCATATTAATCGTAATCGCAAACTCGATAACCGAAACCAGAATGATCGGAAGCGAGATGGATTTAAATATAAGCAAAATGATAATAAAGATTGCTGCGATTGAAATAACGTTAACCCTTGTCAGATCGATGTCTGTTACATCCTGCAGGTCTTTCATCAGTGGTGCTTCACCGATTACCATTCCAGACTTATCATAGGATTTTACAATCTTATCAATCTGTTTGATCTGTTTGTTGACCTGCGGAGTTGCAGACTCATACTTGGTACATACAAACATCAACTCGGTATCCTTACCCTGAAGCATACACTTTACATCATCCGGGATCATCGATTCCGGAATAGAAGATCCAACGATGGAGTTAAGTCCAAGTGTCCATTTTACACCTTTGACATCATCAATTTCACTCATCATTGCCTTTTTCTCTTTGGCATCCATGTCTTTATCTACCATAACTATATGCATTGTACTCATATCAAAGTCATCTTTCAGTTCACTGTTTGCCACATTTGATGGAAGTGACTGTGGAAGTGACTGTGCAATATTATAATAAATTTTTGTATGATTATTGCCATAAATAGCAGGAATAAGCAAGATCAGGAAAGCAACGATCCACACTTTGTAATGTTTGGTGATAAATGTCGAAACCTTATCCATGCTCTTGATCAGCGGTTTATGCTTGGTTTTTTCAATCGGTTTATCAAAGATAAGAATCATTGCCGGAAGGATTGTTACACAGCAAAGCACTCCAATGATAACACCTTTTGCCATAACAATACCAAGATCACGACCAAGTGCAAATGTCATAACACAAAGAGCTACAAATCCTGCTACTGTGGTGACAGAACTTCCTACAATGGATTTGAATGTATTAGAAATCGCATGTCCCATCGCACGGTTCTTATCTCCCGGGAAACGGCGCTTGTTCTCTTCGTAGCTATTCAGCAGGAAAATGGAGTAATCCATCGTAACACCCAGCTGCAATACCGCCGTCAGCGCTTTTGTAATGTAACAGATCTCGCCAAGGAAAATGTTACTTCCCAGATTATATACAATTGCTACACCTATACTGATCAGGAAAAAAATCGGTACCAGGAAGGATTCTCCGGTAATTTCCAACACCAGAAAAGAAAGAATTGCCGCAATTACAACATAAATCGGGACTTCTTTCATTGCTACATTCTTGATATCGGCTACAACACCTGTCATACCTGCAATAAAACACTGTTTGCTGGCAATCTTACGCATCTCACCGACTGCATTCATTGCTTCGTCAGATGAAGTCGTATTGTCAAATAATGCGAGCATCAGTGTCGCATCTCCGTTGTAGAAGGCTTTTCTCAAATCGGATGGTATCATCTCTACCGGCAGTGAAAGATCTGCCACATCACCATACCATAATACTTTTTCGACATGATCAACCTTATTAAACTGATCCGCCAGCTTCTGGATATCTTTCATGTCCGTATCCTCTACAACAACCATGGCGAATGCACCCATACCATATTCATCCACCATAACGTCCTGTCCTTCTACTGTTTCCAGTGATTCCGGAAGGTAACTGAGCAAGTCGTAGTTAATTCTTGTCTTCGCCATTCCAATAAATGACGGAATCAAAAGCAGTATCCCCAGTAACAAAATTATAAATCTGTGTTTTGCTATCCATTTTCCCGCTTTGACCACAATAATCATCTCCCTGTCTTTACATTTTTATTCTATAGAATATTATACAAAAAAATGACTGATGGTCAATATCAAATAGTCACAATAATTTCATAATTAAAAAATGAATTTTGGTCATTTTTAGCATGGTTGATTTTTTATTATTTTCCAAAAACTATAAACTACAAAAAAACTGCTACTGGCAGTTTTTCTTATACACAAACATAATCAGGTAGGAGGTAAATAATTATTTTATTTACCGTCCTCCCACACCACCGTACGTACGGTTCCGTATACGGCGGTTCTTTAGTTTTCACAGATTATTAGATAATAGTCGAGCATGGATGTATATCCCAGCTTGGCTATTATTTTCTTTGAAAAGATTTGGTTCAAGACTTTCGCCATTTTCCAATAACCTTTTCTACTATTGGCTAGTTCCTTGGCTTTCCAATCCTCTAAACCTAGTGCTTTCAGCATTCGGTATTTCGTTTTGATTTTCTTCCACTGTTTCCAATAGACCGCTCGGATTCTCCGCCTTGCCCATTCATCCGTTTTTCGGAGGAGCTCTTTCATATCTGCGAGCCTGAAGTATTCCACCCATCCCCGCACATACTCTTGATACCTCTTTTCTCGTACTTCGTTGCTAATGCCTTTGTTCCTGTCGGTAAGTTCTCTTTCGACAGCCGTACCGTCCATCAAAAGTCCCCTTGCGCCCTACCGGAGGCATAACGTCCGGTGGACGTCTGCTTTGCACCGACCGAAGCGGATCATAGATCTGTTTATTCCGGTATCCTTGCCTGCACATATTCCAGATTTCCACAATAAGGTGTCCCCACCAGATACCATTCTCTTGCCAGATTCATCTCCATTCTGGTCTGTACCCATTCATCATCTACCAGCACTTCCAGTCCTTCTCCGCAGTGAAATCCTGTATCAATCCATAAGTCTGATGATAATAATCCATATCTTCCATTGCTGCTGTTATATCCTAATCTTCCCTGTTTCGTCATTTTCTGCTCCTTTCCAGTCACTTTTGTGACTCTTTTGATGTTTTATACTACGATTCACTTTTATGACTTTGTCAATAACCTTTTGCGAATTTTATTTTTATATTCCATTCTACATTTTCATACTCTGCGAAAATCAACCTCTTTCGTATCATTCACTTTTGTGCCAGAATAGAGTCACAAATATTATTAAGGAGGCAGCATTATGGTAGGTAAAAAAATCCGGGCATACCGGGAATTTAGAGGATACAGTCAGATACAATTAGCCGAGCTGTCCGGCATTAACGTAGGCACAATCAGAAAATATGAGCTTGGAATCCGGAATCCAAAACCGGATCAGTTAGAAAAGATAGCAACTGCACTGGGATTAAATGTAAGTGTTTTTCTTGATTTTAATATTGAAACAGTCGGAGATGTACTCTCCCTGTTGTTTTCTATTGATGATTCAGTAAACCTCTCACTTGCAGAAACACCTGATCAGAAGGTTTCACTGACGTTCGAAAATCCTACAATGCAGGACCTTTTCAGGAAATGGTGTCAATTTAAAAATGTCTATGAAAAGGAAAAAGCTGAAATAATAGCTATCGAAGATGAAGATAAAAGACAAGTAGAACTGGATAAGCTGGACGCTACCCAAGATGAATGGAAACTGCGTGCTATGGGAACTACGATAGGTTGTCATACTATCGTCAAAAAAGGTACCGAGGGCAATACTGTCAGAGTTTATGATCTAACTTAATTTTAGTATATATAGAAAGTGTGACGAAATGGTTACTTTTAGATTAATTGAAGAAACTGGTCAATATCTTACTTATTGGTATTTTCCAAATGGTAATGAAGATGAAATGTATGGAATTATACTAGTTGACAAATTAAATGAAACTGTAGAAATTCAGCAAATGGCACATGATGATTTTTCCCATATTGTTACTGTAGATGAGCAAAATGAACTCAGAAATTCTGTTAATGACACGAGAAAAGAAGAAGGGCTTCCACTTTTAACCGAAGAAGAATGGCCTTTAGCAACAACTGCGCTTACAAAAACTTTTTTTGCAGATCATGCTATCAGTAAAATCATAGAAAGTTATAATTCCGGGGAAATTTTAAAAGAAGGAATGTCTACCTAGTATTAAAAAGCCAGAATTTATATATTTTGTTATCATTCTGTTATCACAAAACGGTTGTCAGGACACTCTCCCGGCAACCGTTTTTCTATACTGTTCGTTATTCTTTTCCACTCTTTTTTATATTTCCAGGCAACAGAAAAACCCGTAGAACTGAAGTTCTACGGGTATCTTACGTTTGAACACAACGTTATCTTGCGATAACAAATCTATATTCAGATTGTATTACTCGATGATTGTAGCAACACGTCCTGATCCTACAGTACGTCCACCTTCACGATACTTTAATCCCGTTTTATCTCATATTTTTCATGGTTTTCTCTCCAAAATATAGTGAAAAACGGCTGATCTGCACCATATATTTTTATTTGCCTGATTTCTTGGTACCGTTTTGGCACCGGAAGCCCTGGTCGAAAAGATTCTCTTCCACGGCTAACAGATGCTACTCTACCAACTTTATATTGCACCGGTAATTTTTAACTGTTATAATCGAAACATGGGTGCTACCATAACGGTAGGCGGTTAGTCCTTCTCCAGAGGGTTGCAGAGTGCCAGTGGCACTCATTTTGCAACGACCGAAGTGAAACGGAGACCTGTGAGCCTCTGATTACATAGAAACCTGTAAAGGAATCCAGTGAAAAGGAGGACTAAGCCAATGAGTATTATTGACTTCATAGCAGTAGTGAGCTTCGGCTTAACCTGCTTTAGTATCGGATATACATTAGGCAAAGATAATCATAAACCACAAAAATAACCGCCCTGGTCTGGTAAACTAAGCGGTTATCTTTGATGATATTCTAAATAGTAAAACGGACTAACCGTCTATCGGTAGCACTCTTTTTCTATAATCATATTATCACGCATCTGTGAAAATGTCAAAAAGTTCTTTTTCCATAGTATGTAATACGAATTTGAAAATACTTATAAGCCGAAAAAATACACCAGTACCAGATTGATCACAGCAGCTCCACCAAAAGCAACAACTGCAGTTACAACTAATTGCATAGGTTTTGGGAAATTTTCGAACACAAAAACTTTCCTACTCTTGCTCCGCACCTTGCTTAAAGATCCTGTCGTAAATGCTGCCATCATTATGACTGACACAGATACCAAGGTCTCACAATAGCCGGCAAGCTTTCCTAACACATCATTATACATATATGCACCTGTTTCATGCAAAATCCAGTATAGAACCAATGCACAAACTCCCATGACACTTTGGAGCTTCATTTCCTTAAAAATCTTCTCTTTCTCTGTAGTTGCATAATCTGACATTGTTTTAGCAATTTTTCTTTCTTCTTCGTTCATCATCTCGCTTTTCCTTTCTCCACTGATAATCTCAGGAATGCTGATATCATAATAATCTGCAATATCCACAAGAATACTGATATCCGGCATATTGTTTCCGGTTTCCCATCTGGATACGGTCCTTCCAGAGACATTTAATATTTCTGCCAACTGCTCCTGTGTAATGCCTTTTTCTTTGCGAAGTTTTTTTAAAAAATTCCCGATTTTTACTTGGTCCACCTCAACTCCTCCTTTCATCATCAAATATAGAATCTGTTATCTGCAAATAACACGACACAAAGCGAGAAATGTCGTATTTTCACTAATAGACACAGTTGTCTATGCGTTTTTCATTTTTTCAATTATACAAGCTGGAATTTCTATTTGTGTTGCCATGTCATTACATAATCTTTTTCTCCGGTAGCCTCATCTAAGCCACTATGCTGAATCTCAAATCCTTCTCTCTTATAAAAAGATATTGCCCGTGCGTTCTTTTGGTATACGTTCAAGTGCAACTTATTCCTTTTATCCTTTGCATAATTCAGCAGAATTTTACCTATACCCTGCGATTGCATTTCACCAGAAACAAAAATGCCCTCAACATATTCATCATTTAACCCTATAAAACCCTGTATTTCTGTATCATACTCATACACATAAACCTCTGCTAGTAACAACGCTTCTTTTACTGATTTGAAATTGCTTTTCCAGTATTCGGCGGGGATAAAATTATGTGCCTTTATATTTGTATCCAACCATATATCTGCAACTTTATTTATATCATCCCTTTGAAATTCTCTAATCATAACGGTGACTCTCCATAAACTGTTAAGGAAACAATCGGAGTTGGTGTAAACGAAAAAGCAGCCTTGAGTTCTGATAAAAACTGCCCTTTCGTTTACATCAATTTCGATTTTACCTTGGTGAACAAAGTCGCGTCCCTTTAGCCGATAGCTATGGGGATTCAATCGTTGCTCTTTTCCTTAAGTTTATCATACCGGATGTTTTGGTAAAAGTTTTTTTCTTCAAGAAATCAATTTCAGGCATGACAAACAAACCTCCTATGCGGAAGTCATTTATTCTATGCAATTGTAGATTTTAACATCTCATATGTGCACGAAAAGAAGAACTGTATTTATCTTTGCGGGGTGATACCATATTCCCTCCGCAAGAAGAACATTTGCATACATCGATATTATACAAAACCTTTATCATTTCTACTGCATTTAGATTTTTTAATGTAGAAATGTATTTCTTACATCCAAGCAGGTTTCTGCAGTGAGTTATCTTTTTTCTCTTGTTTCTACATGATAGCAGACCATAGTGCCGGATTCTGACAAATCGTTTGGGAGGAACATGCATCATGAATCGACGGATGAATTCTTCTCCTGAAATTGTTTTCTCTTTCCAGCAGCCTTCGTTTTTATAGTCTTTTACTACATATGTAACTGTCGTATCTGTCATGGATTTGATTCGATGATTACTGATTGCTATCCTGTGGGTATATTTTCCAAGATAATTGATAACCGACTGTGCACCATTGAAAGTTTCTTTACAGTAAGTGACCCAGTTCTTTTCATAACACTTATCAAAAAGTTCTTTAAAATGATAGCTGTTCTGATATTTCTCTGCTGTACCATGAAATTTAAGCTTAGAATCATTCCACAGGCTTTTTAACTCATCCATATATTTTCCACGAAACACTTTTGAGATAACACCATATGGGAGAAAAAATTTTCCACCTGTATCTTTCCAGTTGTTTTCATCATCAAGTCCACCTCCAAGAACAATGGTATGAATATGCGGATGATAATTCATTGCAGAACCCCAGGTATGAAGAATACAGATATACCCTATATTAGCTCCTAGATACTTTGCGTCTTTTGCCAATTCATTCAAGGTTGCTGAGGCAGCATGATACAGTGCATCATACAACAGCTTCTGGTTGCTGTAAATGATGGAATTCAATTCATCAGGAACTGTGAATACTACATGATAATAAGGTGCATCAAGTACATTCTCTTTTTGTGCATCAATCCATTTCTCTTTCGGAAACTCCTGGCACATGGGACAGCATCTGCTTCTGCAGGAGTTATTATGAATGCTGATACATCCGCAGTCTTCACAAACACTGATGGTTACACCAAAAGCGCCTGTTTTACAGTTCATGATATGATAAGCTGTTTTTCTATGATGAGCAGGATGGCTATTCCTCTTTTCATAAGAAGGATAAAACCGTTCAAATACATCTTGTATCGTACATGATTTCTCCATAATCATTCACCGCCCATCTCATCAAATGGACTCCTAATTCCAAGCAGAGTTTTATTGCTTACATGCAGATAAACCTCTGTTGATTTTGGATCACGATGTCCCAGAAGCGCTTGAATATATTTTACATCACAGCCGGATTCAAACAGATGACTTGCAAAGCTGTGACGTAAACAATGCGTGGAGACGTGTTTCTGAATGCCTGCTCTTTTGGTACTTTCACGAAAAAACTGAATGACACTATCTTTTGTAAGATAATCCCCTGTCCATGAACTTGGGAACAAAATCCCTCTTGGTCTGCCACATTGAAACCAGTATTCTGTCAGTATCTCGAGCGTCCGGTCTGCAAGCAAAGTATAACGATCAGAGCGACTTTTCCCATCACGGATGTGTATGGTTTTGTTCTTGCGTGAAATATCATCATAATGAAGATGTGTGACTTCTGAAACACGTAGTCCGCCTGAATACATAGTAGCAATCATAGCTTTGTGTTTCAGATTTGGCGTAGCATCAAGAATAGCCGATATTTCTGCTTTTGTAAGCACTGTCGGTAACTTCCTGTCCCTTTTCATACGAGGTATGTCCTCATCGTCCCAATTCATCTTCAATACTTTCTTGTAAAAGAAGCGGATTCCTGAATGGTAGTGATTGTATGTTTCTGGTGAAATCCCGGAAAGTTTCTTTTCAGTTAGGAATATATCAACATCGTCAGTTGTTAATGCATCTATATCCTTGGCTGTGTGGTTCAAAAAATGAGCAACACTGGTACAGTATGCATGAATCGTGGAATCCTTGAGATTCCGTTTATTTGCAGCAGATCGAATCTGATTAAAAATTTCTTCGTACATAATAAAATCCTCCATGTAAAATCAGTAGTTAATGAAAAAACCTGCTTACATAGAGGTGCATTAGCATAATAAAACCGCTTGTCAGAAAAGCGGTCAAATGGTATTCTTTTCATAGGCAGTGGTGTCTTTCTGTATTGAATTGTTTTGTGTGGTAACTTTACAATATCAAATACTGGTAAGAATTGCCATTGCCTATTTTATTATTGAGAAAAAGAAAGCTGCGCCACAGCCTTGGCAGACCATCGCGCAGCGATTTTGTTCAACTTGAATTTAAATTATAACGGTCTTTGCAAATACACCATATCTACCAACTGTATTCCACTCTCATAGATTGGGTGGTCATAATTATCTATAAAGAAATTTGATATGATATGCGAACGGACAAAACCACACTTTTCATAAAATGGTATTGTCAATGGGCTATCGCCTGTTCCCACTTGCAGAATGGCATATTGCTCTCTGTAATTATTAACAATAAACTCAATTAAGGCTCTTGCATAACCTTTCCCTTGATATTCTGGAACTGTCGCAATGTTCTTGATTTCAAGTATGTCATTTTCTTTATCGGTTATGACACACTCACACTTGACCCCATTATCATCAAGTACATACATCTTGCCGTTATCAAGATAACGGTCAACCATATCTTCCTGCTCATCTGCTAATAGGAGCAAATCAAGATATTGTTTTTTATTTTCTTTAACTTCAATAATTTTCATCAATCGCACCTACAAATTCTGATTGAACAAAATCGCTGCGCGATGGCCTGCCAAGGCTGTGGCGCAGTTTTATTTTTATTAAAAAGCAATGGAATTACTTTCCATAATCCGTTATTGTTAAGTTACCACACGAAACAACTGAACTAAGAAAGCTCCACTGCCTATGATAAGAATAACATTTTCCAGTCTCTTCCGCAATCGGAATTATGACGCTAACGCACCTCCGAATAGGTAGATGTAATTATTAACACTACTTATTCTGGAGGTTTTATTATGTATAAAGATACTTTTGAATCCATCCGCAATGAAGCGGAAAAACGTAACCTGCGTGAAAGAACTATTCAACTGTATTGCTCTGATGTCAGTTACTTCCTTCGTTGGATTGGAAAAAATGTTTCTGATCTTACACTTGAAGATGCGGAAAGTTTTCTTACTGCTAAACGTCTGGAAGGTAATGACATTAAGACGTATGATCTGACTTAATCCACAATCACATCTCTGATTTGTGGATAAATCCACTTTATCTGTTATCATATTTGCGAAAATTATATATTTTGTTATCATTCTGTTATCACAAACGGTTGTCAGGACACTCTCCCGGCAACCGTTTTTCTATACTGTTCGTTATTCTTTACTGCTCTTTTTACATATTTCCAGGTAACAGAAAAACCCGTAAAACCGAAGTTCTACGGGTATCTTACGTTTGGACACAACGTTATCTTACGATAACAAATCTATTGTATATGCGCCAATCTCACGACTTCGTCGTTCGTTCGCGGGCATTCGTAAAATGCCCACTTCCAAAGCGATAAAAAAAGAGACTTGCAAGCAAGCTTGCAGTCTCTTTTTTTATCGCCTTGATTGGCGCTTTATTCATTGCTTTCGCGAATATTACTCGATGATTGTAGCAACACGTCCTGATCCTACAGTACGTCCACCTTCACGATATCAGACTGGCGTATTGCGGTGTGCAAATGGTGATTTTTCGTGTGATTTGTGGGGGAAAGTCCGGATTTTCCACTGTATCCGTGTGGTTTTTGGGGATTTTGTTATCATGGTGTTATCACTGACTTATCTTTTATAAACAACAATTCCCTTATTATTAAATTTTCTTATTCCATCCCTTTCTTGCTGGAAAACTCTTACTTCATTAAAATTATCTCTTCCTCCAAGTTTAAAAGCACTGCTGGCAATATTCTTTGTATTTAATGGATTAGTTGTGGCATAAACATTTACTTTTTTTATATTATTATTTAAGCTCCTGACTTCATTAACAACGCACCTTACTAATTCAGGACTATCATATCTGTTAACATCATTAGTATTATTACGCGATATTAATAATGTCGGTATATTTTTCTTTATTTCCGGTAATTGGCTCAATGAAAGAGGATATGTATCAGAAATCATTACATTCACTTCATCTGTTTCATGCGAAAAATTTGATTTACTTACTGAAATGGTATCATTTTCTTTTTTATCAAACTCTCCGCAATTATATTTATCGAACGTATCATTCAGCACCAGTTTAAATTGCATATATATCGGCACCTGAATAAGGTTACATTCCGAGTACCCCAATATCTTTGAACATATCTGATACCACCCATATCTGTACTGTTTATAATAGTTTCCTCTATTAAACATATATGTTTTATTCCACTTTCTAATTATAAACAATACTACTATTAAAAAGAAAACACCAATTGCCCAATCTCCACCTTTCCAGGCAAAGTAAAAAATATAATCACATATTTTTTGTGACGCTTCCAGCTTAGGCGGGGTCTTTATTAACTCTGTAATTTTAAATATTCTCGGAGCAAAGAACACACCAACAAGCAACAGAAGTTGTAATATTGGTCTGATATTATTTTTTATCCTTTCATAAATTGATTTCATTCCATTTTACCTCACATATTTTTTTCGGGCAAAGCTTTCCTTTTTGCATTCTCCATATGCTGAATGCTTTACGTCCGGCAATGATATGATATTGTACCCCTTTAGGATCTTCTTTACCAATACGTTTCCAATTTTTTAAATCTATAATTGAATAATGTGGTATATCTTCCGGATGTGTATGCCATTCCCCCCAATATGCATACACACCATTATTTTCATTATACAATTTTTCAAAATATTTTAAATGCCCTTCATCTTTTCTGGTATATCTGGTTCTGGTACATATATCATTTTTTAATGGTTTAGATATATACTCAAGAATTATATTTTCATTATTCAGATTTTCCCGTCCGACTATAATTCCACCTTTCTCTGGATCATAATCATTCTTCTGGATCTGACTATATATTTCTTCCAATATTTGATCGCATATCTTTATTTTTCTGTTTTTACTTTCCGTTACAATCATTACATACACCACAATTAATATTTACAAATTGCTTACCAGTCAATATTTTAATCTGTTCCTGTTGTCGCAAATATCGGCCAGATGTTTCCAGATTATGTTTTTCCAGATAGTCACTATCTCCTTTTAAAGATATCAGTAAATTGTCATCGAGGTTTTCTTCAAAAATATTTTTGACCATCTTTAAACAAAGTAACATTGTTTTTAGTGAAACCAAATTTCCATATGGCACGTAAGTCTTTCCACACCCTCCCGCACTTTCCGTTATAATCTGTCCCCTCATGCAGTACGATGTTTTGTCATATAGTTCTCCTGTTTCTTCATCCCGGTCAAAAAAACACTCATAACATCCACAATTTCCATATTTTATATATGCAGCATGATTTCCAATACCATATACTTCATTCCACAAATAAACAACCGGCACTTTGATTTTGTTATTTTGTATCCATGAATTAATCCAACGATTTAAATTATGATTTCCTGCCGCTGAGATAATCAGATTATAGTCTTCAAAATTAATATCTTCTTCTGTAATTGCATCTTCAATTCTTTCTGCCAACGTCGTTATCTTTACTTCCGGAATATTTTTTTGTATATATGTGTTCAAAGCTTCGCACTTGTAACGATTAACATATTCCATTCCCAACACATGCCTGAATATATTTTCTTCCGTCAACTTCTCATAATCAACAATAGTAAGATCCTCATATCCTGCTTTTGCGAGCTCGCATATAACATGTCCACCAATCGAACCGCAGCCTATTATAAGTATTCTGTTTTTATAGTTTTCGCTGTCCTGTTCTGTTACACGCTTCATCAAAAACTTTTTATCAGCTCTTTCCATAAGCAACGGCTGCAGTTCTTCTACTTTTTCCAGAGAAGTCTCTTTTAACATGCCACCTTTTATATACATTCCTACAAGATGTGTCTGTCCTGATGGCTGATGAATTTCAAACACAACAATTCTATCTTGTCGAGAACGTGGCATAATTGAAGCAAGTTCTCCCTCCGGCACAAAATGTAAAAGAGCATTCAAATAATCTATCGACAGTTTTTTTCTTATGTCCGGTGGAAAAATATATTTTTCAGAATATATTACAAAATATGCTATATTCATGACCGGCGTTTTTTCCAGATTCCAACGTTTTAAACTTTCAACATTTTCTCCAATATAAATCGGTGCTTTTTTGCATCTCTTTATATACTCTATCTGTTTTTCTTTTTTCCTTTTGGAACTTTTTTTAATGCCCCCTTTTACGATACGATTTTTTCTATCTGTTTCCACTGTCAAATGTGCAATTCTGCAATCTTTCAGTTGAGCCCAGTATAATTCAAATTCATTTATAAAATCGTTTTTATTTTCTCCAGAAAAACCTTGTTTCAAAATTGTCTGTGCACGCAATAATGATTGCATCATAATTCCAGGTAAATTCTGATCTATCAAAATACCTTCCGTTTCAAACAAACACAGTTTTCCTTTATTATCTATATGCGGCATATAAACAAGTTCATTATAATCTGCAACATATATATCCACTAAATCTCTATACCATTTTTCCGGAACTGCTATATATACAACAAACGATTCTCTTTCATTTATTACCAGTTCTCCCTGCAAAACTGTCTGATAGACATTTTCAAATAATTTAGCCTCTTTTATAATGCTTACATTTTTTATAACATCACTTTCCTGTAAGATTCGTTTGAGTTCTTCTGGTGAAAACATCTTAATCTACTCCTGATGCACTTGTTGAAGGTATAAAATTCATTTGTTTTTTGGCTGCATTTTTCTTTTCCGGAATCGGGAAATCATCTCCAAAAATTTTACTCAGCATCTTACACTGTTCCACTTCATCTGTTTCACTTTTTACAGCTTCCAGATTATCAACCAAATCATCAATCTTTTCTTTAAAATCTGTCATATAATTATCTGACATCTTTCTGAAGAGATTAACATCGGATTCAAAGTTCAATGAAGAAGGCAAATTGTATTCTATAGTATACATTAATCGTCTATTTTCATTCACTTCTTTAAACACAAACAGCTTTTGAATTTCTTTTGCAAAACTAATCACAGCCTGTAAATCATCATAACAATATTTTTCTTCTATATAATCATATTTTTTTGAAGCTTCAAAATGATCTACAGCAATTAACGTAATTGCTATGCTTGGTGGTTCTGCATTTCCCGAACTACTGAATTTCTTATTTTTCCAACGTTTTATATATCTTACTACTCTGCGAAATTGTTCGCGATCTTCTTTGTTATCATCACCTTTATATTTATCATTAACATATTCTACAAGCCCGACCGGATCAGATTTCTCCCAGCATGTTTCTTCTGAATCCCTGTTTTTTCCACGTGCAAGATATAACTGACTGTCAGAATCATCTTTGTCTTCATAAACGTAAGTAACTAAATCCACATGATATGCAGCTTCGCCATCTTTCTTGTATGTTACTGTCACACATGGTTTTTTTATTTTTGCGCCATACTCAGTATGATTTTTTAACAGATCTCTTATTTTCTCTTTCAGGTCCATTGGTTCATAATCATCACGATTAACATGAAAACGTAAACCTACATCTATATCATATTCTTTATCCAGTGGTTCAACCCCCAGATGCATACTATAACTTCCCTGATTGTACTCATCAAATGCAGGCATATCGTCATCATTTCTTAATATACCTAATAAAATATCTCTTTTTTCTTTCAGTTCACTTTTAACGTCATAATCCATTTTTATTACTTTGTTAAATTCTTTAAAATATGTCTGCAAACTCATTTTCCTCGCTCCTTCCTTAGCACTCTCTTTTGTTGAGTGCTGATAATTATCAGTATATCATTCTTTTCCGATTAAAACAAGTTACACTAATCACTGAAATTTTTTTTCAAATCTCCAAGCTATATTGTTCATTCTGCAAATAATCCTCCAGTTGATGCAATTTATCTTCTCGGAATTCTTCATCTTTTTTCATTTTCTTTATTGTGCATTCCCACACAATTACTACTTTGACTTTTTTACGCATCAATTCTTTTCGAACATATTCATCCCTCTTTATATTTGCGTCAAACTTTTTCTGCCAGAATTCTACCCTTGATTTTGGCATGTAAGCATATTTGCATCCCTCGTGCCTGTGCCAGAAACACCCATGTACAAAAATTGCTGTATTATATTTTCTCATGTATATATCCGGATGCCCCGGCACACTTTTTGAATTCACGCCATATCTGTAACCTCTGGCAAACAATAATTTTCTCAGATATATTTCCGGCTTCGTATTCTTGGAATGTATCGCTGCCATATTTTTGCTACGTTCTTCCGGATTCTTGATGTCCATATTATCCCTCGATTTCCTGTATATACTTCACAAAACGTGCAATGGTCCAGATTCTGTCCCGTCTGTCTTTCGGATAAGATACAATATATGGTTCCGGAACTACTAATACTACATTTTCAGCCTGCATCTCATCCATCTGTGCTCCTGAGATTCCCTGTTGTAACGTACAAAGATATTTGGGTGAATCTTTTAATCTGTTCGCCTCATTCAAGACCTGTCTCCAACGATCTTTACATGTAGTTTTAGCTGCAAGCGTTACCAGTTTCTGAATATCAAAACTGCTGTTATGGTATGCCTCTCCTGAAGGAAATATAAAATCTGGTTTCTTGTTTCCTTCTGTCACCGCCTGAGCTGAATACTGAATGGCATTTCCATCAAATATCGCAGCAAGATGATGTTCAAGACTTTTTCCTGCTCTGCTCTTTCTTCTGTTCAAGACCATATTTGCAAC
This sequence comes from Coprococcus sp. TM115-187, assembly GCF_027679115.1. Taxonomy (NCBI): domain Bacteria; kingdom Bacillati; phylum Bacillota; class Clostridia; order Lachnospirales; family Lachnospiraceae; genus Coprococcus; species Coprococcus sp. TM115-187. The sequence continues at coordinate 43,965 of NZ_JAQEKS010000003.1, forward strand.
TTTTACAAATTCATCCACATCTGAAAATCCCTTAGTTATAATGTCTCCATATCTTGCATACTCCAGAGCACGAAACAGCGTATACTCCATATTAGTCCAGTCAATTATTTTCCTGTCCGGATTTGTCTGTATATATTCAATATGATCATAAGCTCTGTCCTGTATATATCTTGCAGTAGCTGACATTTCTTCTGACGTTGGAAAATCCACCTCAAGATTTGCTATAAATTCCTGAATTGCTATTTGTTCCTGTGCTTCTGCCCGGACATTTTCAACATTTATCAAACTGTTTGTTTCTGTCGGACTGATGCCAAACGCATTAAGAAATTCCTCAATTTCCCCTTCTGTATCCAAGAAATATCCACTGTAGTTTTCTTCTGCCTGTTTTGTAAAAACAAACAACGAACCTGTCTGATTTATATGCAGGAACGGAAATCCTCGTCCAAATCTTGTTATTCTAAGTTCGTTTTTACTTGCATAATAAGTAAAACAGCTTTCCGTTTCAAAATCATTCTGCCATTTTATTTTTACAGTCCTTTTAGGTATTCCCTCCTGTTCAAGCTGTTCTCTGGAGAACAACATTTCCATCGCAGTTTTTGAAATCAGGATTCCCGACTGATGAGCACCGGTCGCACCTGTATCATTTGCCGAAAGAAATTTGCAAAAGCTTTTTTCACTGTTTAACACTGATGTTATCGCAATTTCCGCATAGCCTGCTGACATTTAAATCACCTTCCTCTGTATATCCTGTTCTTTCTCATTATCCATTGTTTCAATGTTGTTAACTATCAGTTTTGCAACTTCTCCCATTAATGGAACGACTACAGAGTTTCCAAATTGCTTATATGCCTGTGTATCCGAAACAGGAATCTTAAATGTATCCGGGAATCCCTGCAATCTTGCACATTCTCTCGGAGTCAACCTTCTCGGATTCTTTCCTTCCTGTGCAATAAGCACTTCCGATCCATCTTTGTAATACCTAGCACTCAATGTCCGGGACACTCCATCCAAAGGTGCTATTCCATATCCAAACCCATTACCGGCTGCCCGATGCTTTGCTGCGTAATTCTGCAGATATGTCCACAATTTATCAGACAATGTGTATTTATCTGCAACCTCTTCATCAAGAATATCTCTCATAACAGGTTTTGGAACACGTGGTGTAAGATTAAACTCAAAATCAATTTTATCTCCATAGCGTTCTCTGTCAAATCCTACAATTAATATTCTCTCTCTGTGCTGAGGAACATAATTCTGTCCATCCAGAACTTTATAGAAAATTTCATAGTCCAACTCTTCCAGTGACTCTCTGATTACCTGAAAAGTTCTTCCTTTATCATGGCTGCATAAATTTTTAACATTTTCAAGCATAAATGCTTTTGGTCTTTTTTCTTTCAATATCCTGCAGACATCAAAAAACAATGTGCCCTGTGTTTTATCCTCAAATCCAGTAGCTCTTCCCATACTGTTTTTCTTTGATACCCCGGCTATTGAAAAAGGCTGACACGGAAATCCGGCAACCAGAATGTCATGATCCGGAATATCTGCAGCATTAACTTTTGTAATATCCCCTTCCGGCTGTTCTCCAAAATTTGCAAAATAGGTCTGCTGACTGTATTTGTTCCATTCACTCGAATAAACACATTGACCGCCGGCCCGGTCAAATGCAATACGCATACCACCAATCCCGGCAAAAAGATCAATAAATGTAAATTTTTTCTCTTTTCCTGTATTCTTCTTCTTTTTTACATCACTCATATAATATGCTACTGCTTCTCTGACACAGTCCTGCATACTCAGTTCATTCTTTTCTGAATATGAATTCAGCTCATTATACAACTCATCATCAACTCTTATATGTATCTGTCTCATTCTCATCACTCCTGGGAATATATTTATACCTGTTTTTTCCCTATTATACTCTAATGTAATTTAAAAAGCAAGCGAAAATACGAACATACTTTCGTTTGCTTTTTAAATTTTATTGGTTACCTACTACTATAAATATATAATTTTCATGGCACTTTCTTCCGCAACATTCTTAATATTATTCATCCTCCTCACCCATTCCATCTGATCCTGCATCTTCAATTCTTCTGTCACTCCCCATTGTCCAGCCATCTGCTCCACCAGCATCTCAACTTTTTCTCTGACCTCTTTATCAATCTGATTCAAATGCTCCGTCAGTTTCCCGGTCAGTACCAGATACTGATACCTGGCACTCCTGTGCTCCTTCAAAAACTGTTTTCGCATTATTCCATATTTCCCATATGCGGGTTCTTCCTCATTGATTTCCAGGTCTGGTAGATAATAATCTCCATGCAATGTGTAACTCAGTCCGTTCTTTTCATCATAAATTTGTTTCTTCATATTCTTACAACTCCATTCCTCTGTACTTTGCTTTATTCTTCTTAATTTGTGCATTGTGTTCTTCACTTCGTTCTTTCGCCCACGGTATACGATCACTTATTTTTTTCGGCATCTGCGCTTGCTGCTTTTTCGCTTCAAGTTCCGCCTGCATCCGGATATCGTCCTGCACCAATCTTTCTACCATATCTTTTCCTAACATGCGTAAAAGTCGATTGTATCTGTCCGCAAGCCCCTGCAGTATTTCTTTTTCACCGGATAATTTCTGATAATCTTTCTGAACTTCTGCCAGTTCCTTTTTTGTTTTTTCATGCTCTTGCTTTTTCTTCTGAAACTTACTTTTCCAACTATCTCTTTCTCTTGTGAGTTCTTTCACCTGTGCAGCCATCGCACCGATTTTGTTTTTCATTTCTATGAATAATGGTTTTATTTTCTTATCCCGGTAAGTTACCGCACGTTCCAATGCTGTAGCTTCCGGCAAAAATGTTTTGATCATTCCATATTCTTTTATTTCCTTACTGACATTATCCATCACCGGTTGCAGGAATTCTCTTCTGTCCTCCAGTTTTTTCAATTCTGTTTCTGCTTTCTTCGCACGTTTTTCTACAGCATCTTTATCTTTTTTAAACTGAAGCTTTTCATCTTCCAACTTTTCAATATCAGCTTTTACTTCTGAAATCTTGAAAGCTAAACTTTCTTTTTCCGCTGTCAGGTATTCTTTTTCTTGCTCCAGAGCCTGCACTTCCTTCTTACGTTCTTTCTTTTTAAAATTATAAACATCCAGATGTTCTTCATGTGTGCCTTTCTGTTCCCATTCAATTCCATACTTTTTAGCGACTTCTGACAAAACTTCTTTCTCATGATTAATCCACTGGTTAAGTTCTGTGTCACGTTTACTTCCGCCTAGAAACCCAAGGCTTTTTAGTGCCTGTTTTAAAGAAACTTTCGTATCCATACCTTTTCCAGTCCACCCGCTCACATATGGAACAAAATCGACATGCAAATGCGGTGTAGACTCATCTAGATGTAAATAGCAATTAAATAACCGAAGTGTAGGATTCCTTTTTTCAAAGTCTTTTAAGAACTCATCCAATATCTTGACAGCTAACTCTCCTTCTTCCGTCCCTACGGCCATATCTCCACAATTTCCAATCTGAAAGATCACCTCATGAAAAAGCTTCTCCTGTTTCCCCAACCGTATCTTTTCATAATAATTGGTAATCTTTCGATCATTTCGTTTTCCAACATTGTATCTCTCCACGGCCTCATCAAACAACTCTTTGTAAACTTCCTGTAGGTTTTCATTTCGGTAACAGATATTATATTGCGTTCTTTTCGGATCTACATTTTCTGCTACAAAATCTCGTCTGTTATGAGCCAGTGAACCGGCTCCAATCATGCCACTGATTGTTCGTTTTATCATATGTTTTCTCACCTCTTCTCTGTTTGAGTGCCAGATATGGCACATAATTTTTATTTACGCCAGACATGGCGATATTTAAGAACTTTTCGCCGGATACGGCGGTTTTGTTACTTTTGTCAAAAGTAACGCAAAAGCACTTTCGACAGCCGTACCGTCCATCAAAAGTCCCCTTGCGCCCTGCCGGGGGCATAACGTCCGGTGGACGTCTGCTTTACACCAGCCGAAGTGGATCATAGACCTATTTATCCAGGTATCCTTGCCTGCACATATTCCAGATCTCCACAATAAGGCGTTCCCACCAGATACCATTCTCTTGCCAGATTCATCTCCATTCTGGTCTGTACCCATTCATCACCTACCAGCACTTCCAGTCCTTCTCCACAGTGAAATCCTGTATCAATCCATAAGTCTGATGATAATAATCCATATCTTCCATTACTACTGTTGTATCCTAATCTTCCCTGTTTCATCATTTTCTGCTCCTTTCCAATTTGTAAACGGAATTTGTAAACGGGGCTCAAAAGATTTTAAAAGTTAACTTTTTAAGTTTTTCCTTCAAGTTCCGTTTACATCGTTTACAATAATCTTTACTCAAACGGTATCTCCAACTGTTCCGGTACTTCCATAAAGCCGTCTTTATCTTTCTTCACAGAATCTTCCATCCTTTTCCATGAACGCTGTATTCCATATTCCTTTCCGAACCGATGTGTACCATGTGGTTTCCATCCTTCAATTGCATTGTTCATAATATTAGCAATCTCTTTACCTTCCCACTGTTTTATTTCTCCGGTTCGATGTAGCGCTTCATCGAACAGAATTCTGGTACATACATACTCGTCATCGTAGTCATCAAGAAATGCCTGTATGATTCCGGCATTGGTATCTTCCGGCATAAATTCTTTTTGCAGACGCTTTGCCTCTTCCTCAATTTCCTTTGTGAATCCTAAGAACACATTTCCCCGTCGATACAGTACCATTGCCTCCGCCCAGGCCTGTTCGATATAAGCTTTGCTCTCTGCTTCATTATCCAGAATATGAACTTCTGCTTTCGACATATCTGTCATCACCGGAGCAAATCGTCTGTTTCCGGTTCTGTCCAGCGGAAGGAAATTCAGATCATTTGAAGTACCACAAAATACACACTGTCGTGGTCTATCTTCCGGGTGAACTTCATAAGGTACTTTGTAAGTTTCTTTCTGTCTGCTCAAAAACGATTTTATCTGTTCAATATTCTTTGCTGTGATAGTTGCCTTCATTTCCCCCATTTCGATAATCCAGTGATTCTGCAGTTTTCTGTAAATATTTTCATCATCCAGATGATCCAGATTGTCGCTGAACCATTCTTCTTTTATCGCCAGATATTTGAAAAACGTAGACTTTCCGGCTCCCTGACTTCCAACCAGGCACAGCATAATGTCATATTTTATTCCTGGTTCATAAATTCTTGAAATCGCTGCCAGCATGTGCATTTTCATTACTCCGATTGTGTATTTGCTCTTTTCTGCTCCCAGGAAATGCGGAAGCATATTTTCTATTCTTGGAATTCCGTCCCAAACCAGGCTCTCCAAATAATCTCTGATTGGGTGATATTTATTTTCATTGGAAACAATATCTACTCCCGCTTTGATCACACGCTCGCTTGTTAGTTCATAATTTTCTTCCAGATACATCTTCAAATTATTTTCATCAGTATCTGTAACCGTAGGACTGTTATTTCTCCGTTCCCAGGGCACCTCTTTCACAATGTCCATTCTTCCGGAAAGCTCATTTCGTTTAATCGCTTTTTTCAGCACTGGATCTTTTTGTAATACGGTTACACAATTTCTGATTGTCTGCTTTGTTCTTCCTTTATCCGTATGCTCCAACATATTATTGACATCTTCTGTTGTAAGCATTTCCTCGTTCACAATATCTTCTAATTCCATCAAGGACTTCTCGCTGATATTCGTTAATTCTTTCTTCAATTTTTTCAACCTCCCTTCTCTTCATCTTGAAAAACTCTACAATCTCTTCTCCTGTTCCAAACATCAGCACGTCCAGATAGTCATTTATCTTTCTTTCATTTGCCAATGCCTCCGTAAATAATTCGTGCCACTCTTCATCTGGTTCTGGTTTGTAAATCTCTTTCCAGAACTGAATCCATTTCAGATATCTGATCAGCACGTCTGTTGCATGTTTCAACCACTGCTCCAGTTTTTCTCTGATCATCACAACTTTAGGTTTCTTTGATATAAAAGTATTCCTGCTTTGGTGCGTCCTTTTGTATTTGTTTCTGTCTTCGATTTTTATATCCAGTCCAAAATCTTCTATCATCTTTTTCGCAGCTTCATACTGTGATATTCCAAATAACCTTGCTGTAAAATCTATCGCATCACCGCCCACTCCACATGCAAAGCAGTGATATATTTTATCTGCCTTCATACTTGGGTGTCGGTCTTTATGAAACGGACAACACGCCATTCCATTTCTTTTTACTTTAATCCCGTAATGCTCCGCAGCCTGTCTGGCTGTCACACATTCTTTTACCTGTTCAAATAATGTCACTTCTACCTCCTGCCCCTCCGGGCAAGTCTCTGATGAACAGATATTCGGGAATTGTTGTATCGTTCAATTCGTGATATACTGAATCTGCCAAGATGATATATCAGTGAATCTGATTATCAGAGAACTTGCTCAGATATTTTGTCTGGGCTTTTTCTTTTTGTCTGTTAGTAGCCATAGTTCCACTCCTTATACGAATCTCCTTGTTGGGATAATGATAATTTCAAATTTGCTTCCATCCTCTAATTCAAGAAGAATCACATAATCTGAATCTCGATCGGGTAAAATGGAACTTATCTTCAACTTTTTACTGTAGTTAATTGCATCGAATATTTTTCCGACTACTTTCTTTGTTTTCATTTGCTTCTTTTCCTCCGTATTAACGTTTATTGTCCAGCATCTCAGCAACTTTTTCTGCTGTGAAGGATACAAATGTCCATACGTGTTCAACGTCATTTGAATATCCTTATGCCCCAGTCTTTCCTTGATAATCAATGGCTCTACTCCTTGATAAATAAGATAAGCTACATGACTATGCCGGATATCATGCACTCTGATTGGTTTTACACCTGTCTCCGCCTCGTATCGTTTCAATCGTTTCTGTAGAGTTCTTGCTACTATCGGAAACAATCTCTGATCCTTTGGAAATCCATAATGCTTCTTCGCATACTCCTGTACCTCTTCCTTAAGAAAATTGGGAATATCAATAGTACGGACCGAATTTTCTGTTTTTGGAGTATCAATCACATCTCTTTTCCCGATTCGGTTATAAGTCTTATTGATATGCAGAAGATTTCCACTCATATCAAAGTCCGAAAGACTCAATGCCAGAAGTTCTCCTTCCCTGATTCCTGTCCAAAACAGAATTTCAAATATCAGATAATCCTCACTCCTCGGCTCAATCCCTGCGATAAATCTGTCATATTCTGCTTTCGTCCAGAATTCCAGCTTATTTGCATCCGTTTTCCCCATCTTTTTTACTTTCTTACATGGATTTTCCTTCAGATTGTAAATTTTCTGTGCATGATTAAACAGTGCATTTAACTGGTTCTGAATCATGCGTTCATAAGTCTTGCTATACCCTTTTTCCTGAATGGTATTCTGCCACTGGATAATCTCTGCCGGTGTGATCTCATTCATTTTTCTTGTTCCAAAATACGGTACAATGTGCTTATTCATCATGTGCTGCTTGTTACGGATTGAATTTTCTTTCAGTTCATTCTTTTTATCTTCAAAATAGACTTGAATAAAACTGTTCATCTCCATTTTCATATCCGCCGCAGTTTTTCTTATGAATTCCTTTTCATAATTCAATGCTTCTTTCTTTGTCTTGAACCCTCTTTTCAGCTTCTGCATTTTCTTTCCTGTCCAGTCAATATAACGGAAGCTCACATACCAGGTTCCCTGTGTTTTGTCCTTGTAAGCTGACATCTAAAAACCTCCTTCATACTGCTCTCTGAGAGCATCCATAAAATTTTGTTTCCCAGTAGGGACGTGGAATCTTTCCACGAACTGCTACATATCCTTCCTTTGCCAGTTCATCATTGAGCTGCTTCAGAATAGAATATGCTTTACTGCGTTTCACACCTAATTCTTCCATGACATCATCAACGGTCATCATATAATTAGTTCTCATAGCGTCCTCCTTTCCAGTCACTTTTGTGACTCTTTCATTGTTCTCTTATAATAATTCACTTTTGTGAATTTGTCAACAAACATTTGCGAATTTATTTTTCCCATTCCATATCTATTGCTTGCGTATCGACAATTTGTTAAATCTCACTCTTTTGTATCATTCACTTTTGTGCTAGAATAGAAGCACAAATATTATTAAGGAGGCAGCATTATGGTTGGTAAAAAAATCCGGGCATTCCGGGAATTTAGAGGATACAGTCAGATACAATTAGCCGAGCTGTCCGGCATTAACGTAGGAACAATCAGAAAATATGAACTGGGAATCCGGAATCCAAAACCGGATCAGTTAGAAAAGATAGCAACTGCACTAGGATTAAATGTAAGTGTTTTTCTGGATTTTAATATTGAAACGGTCGGAGATGTACTCTCTCTGTTGTTTTCTATTGATGATTCAGTGAACCTCTCACTCGTAGAAACGCCTGATCAGAAGATTTCACTGACATTCGATAATCCTACGATGCAGGACTTTTTCAGGAAATGGTGTCAATTTAAAAATGTCTATGAAAAGGAAAAAGCTGAAATATTAGCTATTGAAGATACTGATAAAAGACAGGAAGAACTGGATAAGCTGAACGCTACCCAGGAAGAATGGAAACTGCGTGCTATGGGAACTACGATAGGTTGCCATACTATCGTTAAGAAGGGTACTGAAGGCAATGACATCAAGACATATGATTTGACATAAGGAGGCTTATTCTATGACATCTTATCCAGCCGGGGGAATAGTTCCACACTATACACAAGGTACAGAATTCTATAGCCATGATGAAGCTAAGGTTTTAGCAGAAACATATTACAGTATTGGAAATGATTTATATCAATCACTGCTCCCCAAACTCCAAACACAAACACCTTCTCAAGAAGACATCTGGCGTTTGTACCCTGCATTTGTCAATCTGTCATTTTCCTGTGAAATAATTCTAAAACTCTTTTATGAAAATGATCATGGAAATATTGTCAGTGGCCATAAACTATATAAAGATCTCTTTAACAAATTATCCGATGATTCAAAAAAGATTATTTCGGACTTAACAATAAACGCTATGAAAGGTAACTCTGATTCAGATTACACTTATGAAATGTTTATTAGCGATTTAAAAAAAAGCGAAAACACTTTTGCTCATGAACGTTATTCATTTGAAATGATTCCTGGAAAATCACATAGTTTGCAATGTAGTTTTCTACTTACATTTTCACGTATGCTAAATATATTAGCAAAGTCCCTGGAATAAATACTTTATTAATTACAGATTCCACAATTTTGTTATCATTCTGTTATCACAAACGGTTGTCAGGACACTCTCCCGGCAACCGTTTTTCTATACTGTTCGTTATTCTTTTCCACTCTTTTGTACATTTCCAGGCAACAGAAAAACCCGTAGAACCGAAGTTCTACGGGTATCTTACGTTTGGACACAACGTTATCTTACGATAACAAATCTATATTCAGATTGTATTACTCGATGATTGTAGCAACACGTCCTGATCCTACAGTACGTCCACCTTCACGGATAGCGAAACGAAGTCCCTGTTCCATAGCTACTGGATGGATCAGTTCGATTGTCATTTCTACGTTATCACCAGGCATGCACATTTCTGTTCCTTCTGGAAGTTCGCAAACACCTGTTACGTCTGTTGTACGGAAGTAGAACTGTGGTCTGTAGTTGTTGAAGAATGGAGTATGACGTCCACCTTCATCTTTTGTAAGAACGTATACCTGTGCAGTAAACTTGTGGTGGCAAGTTACTGAACCTGGTTTACAAAGAACCTGTCCTCTTTCGATTTCGTCTCTCTGAACACCACGAAGAAGAGCACCGATGTTGTCACCAGCCTGAGCTTCATCAAGAAGTTTACGGAACATTTCAACACCTGTTACAACTACTTTACGTGTCTCTTCTTTGATACCAACGATTTCTACTTCATCAGATACGTGAAGTACACCACGTTCTACTCTACCAGTAGCAACTGTACCACGTCCTGTGATAGAGAATACGTCTTCTACAGGCATAAGGAATGGTTTGTCTGTGTCACGTTCTGGATCCGGAATGTATGCATCAACTGCATCCATAAGTTCCATGATCTTATCTCCCCATTCGCCGTTCGGATCTTCAAGAGCTTTAAGAGCAGATCCCTGAATGATCGGAGTATCATCTCCTGGGAATTCGTATTCATCAAGAAGTTCACGAATTTCCATTTCAACGAGTTCAAGAAGTTCTTCGTCGTCTACCATATCACATTTGTTCATGAATACAACAATGTACGGTACACCTACCTGACGAGAAAGCAGGATGTGCTCTCTTGTCTGAGCCATAACACCATCAGTAGCAGCTACAACAAGGATAGCACCATCCATCTGAGCAGCACCTGTAATCATGTTCTTAACGTAGTCAGCATGTCCTGGGCAGTCTACGTGAGCGTAGTGACGTTTTTCTGTTTCGTACTCAACGTGAGCTGTAGAGATTGTGATACCACGTTCTCTTTCTTCTGGAGCTTTGTCGATGTTTTCGAAATCTACAGCTGCGTTACCAGCAACTCTTGCTGCAAGAGTTTTTGTGATAGCTGCTGTAAGAGTTGTTTTACCATGGTCAACGTGTCCGATGGTACCGATATTACAATGCGGTTTTGTTCTTTCAAATTTAGCCTTTGCCATTTTGAATATCCTCCTTAAATATACCACCCAATAGGGCATTTTAGTTTACGATGTTTTAACTCGGCTAATACTGATTATATTTCATAAAGTACAGTTTTTCAAGCCTTTTTCGTATTTTTTATGCGTTTTTGTTAGATAAAATCTTTTCCTGTACAGACTTCGGAACTGGCTCATATTTTTCGAAGAACATTGAGTAGTTTCCACGTCCCTGAGTTCTGGAACGAAGGTCTGTAGAGTATCCGAACATTTCTGAAAGCGGAACATATCCTCTAACGATCTTTCCACCGCCGAGGTCATCCATACCTTCGATACGTCCACGACGAGAGTTGATATCACCGATAACATCTCCCATGTACTCTTCCGGCATAGTAACTTCAACTTTCATGATAGGCTCAAGGAGTACCGGGTCAGATTTCTTCATAGCATCTTTGAAAGCAAGAGAACCTGCAATGTGGAATGCCATTTCTGAAGAATCGACTTCATGGTAAGAACCATCATATACTGTTGCATGAATACCTACTACAGGGAATCCACCAAGGATACCAGCTTTCATGGCTTCTTCAATACCTTCGCCTACAGCCGGAATGTATTCCTTCGGAATTGCACCACCGACAACAGTAGAATCGAATTTATATGTTTCTTCACCATTGACATCCATTGGTTCAAATTTAACTTTACAGTGTCCGTACTGTCCACGTCCACCTGACTGTTTAGCATACTTGCTGTCAACATCAACTGCTTTTGTGAAGGACTCTTTGTATGCAACCTGCGGAGCACCTACGTTAGCTTCTACCTTGAATTCACGAAGAAGTCTGTCTACGATGATTTCAAGATGAAGTTCTCCCATTCCGGCGATGATTGTCTGACCTGTTTCCTGATCAGTATGAGCACGGAATGTTGGGTCTTCTTCTGCAAGTTTTGCAAGAGATTCACCAAGTTTACCCTGAGAAGCTTTTGTCTTAGGCTCGATAGCGAGCTCGATAACTGGTTCTGGGAATTCCATAGATTCAAGGATTACCGGATGCTGTTCATCACAGATTGTATCACCTGTAGTTGTAAACTTGAATCCAATCGCTGCTGCGATATCTCCTGAATATACTTTATCCAATTCCATTCTCTTGTTAGCATGCATCTGAAGGATACGTCCAACACGTTCTTTTTTATTCTTTGTAGCGTTCAATACATAAGAACCTGAATTCATAGTTCCTGAATATACACGGAAGTATGCAAGCTTACCTACGAACGGGTCTGTCATGATCTTGAATGCAAGTGCTGAGAAAGGTTCTTCATCTGAAGAATGTCTTACTACTTCATTACCATCTTCGTCAACACCCTGGATTGGCGGGATGTCTGTCGGAGCCGGCATATATTCAACGATTGCATCCAGAAGCTTCTGAACACCCTTGTTTCTGTAAGCAGATCCACAGCAAACCGGTACTGCTGTACATTCACAAGTAGCTTTTCTAAGAACTGCTTTGAGCTGATCTACTGTCGGGATTTCGTCCTCAAGATACATCATCATAAGTTCGTCATCCAATTCACAGATCTTTTCAACCAACTCTGTATGGTAAAGCTCAGCATCTTCTTTCATGTCATCCGGGATTTCACATACTGTGATGTCATCACCCTTGTCATCATTGTAGATGTAAGCTTCCATTTCCATAAGGTCGATGATTCCCTTGAAATCATCTTCTTTACCGATTGGTAACTGAAGAACGATAGCGTTCTTACCCAATCTTGTCTTAATCTGTTCTACAGCGTTGTAGAAGTTTGCACCTAAGATGTCCATCTTGTTGATGAAGGCCATTCTTGGTACGTTGTATGTGTCTGCCTGACGCCATACGTTTTCTGACTGAGGCTCAACACCACCCTTAGCACAGAATACACCTACAGCACCATCCAGTACACGAAGTGAACGTTCAACCTCTACAGTGAAGTCAACGTGTCCCGGAGTATCAATGATATTGATACGATGCTCAAGAGCACCTTTTTTCGGTTTTGTATGATCTTCAAGTGTCCAATGACATGTTGTAGCTGCTGAAGTGATCGTGATACCTCTTTCCTGCTCCTGTTCCATCCAGTCCATGGTAGCAGTTCCTTCATGAGTATCACCAATCTTATAGTTAACACCGGTATAGTATAAGATACGCTCTGTAAGAGTGGTCTTACCAGCATCAATATGCGCCATAATACCGATATTTCTGGTTCTCTCTAATGGATATTCTCTTCCAGCCAAGATTTTTTCCTCCTATAATTAGAAACGATAGTGAGCAAATGCTTTGTTTGCTTCTGCCATCTTGTGCATGTCTTCTTTCTTCTTTACAGATGCGCCAGTGTTGTTAGCCGCATCAAGAATTTCATTTGCAAGTCTTTCTTCCATTGTCTTCTCGCCTCTGTTACGAGAGTACAGTGTAAGCCAGCGAAGTGCAAGAGCCTGTCTTCTGTCTGCTCTTACCTCGATCGGTACCTGATAAGTAGCTCCACCGATACGTCTTGCCTTTACTTCAAGTACAGGCATGATGTTGTTCATTGCTTCTTCAAATACTTCGATAGCTGGTTTTTCAGCTTTCTCTGCGACTTTGTCAAATGCTCCGTATACAATTTTCTGAGCTACACCTTTCTTACCGTCAAGCATGATGTTGTTGATAAGCTTTGTAACTACCTTGTTGTTGTATAACGGATCCGCTAATACGTCTCTTTTCTGAGTATGTCCTTTACGTGCCACGGTTCTTCCCTCCTTATACATATTGGCAAAGCTTTGCTTTGCGTGAATAATTCATCGGTACTCACATGTGTCTTTCTATGTGTATCGTTGGCGGGACAATCTCCGATGCCTGCCACGTGGCAGGCGATATCTGAATTAAACCCGCAACCAACTATTCTCATAGTTCTGTTTGTGATACGATTTAGTTTCGTTTTACACTAAAATCAAGTGCTTATTTCTTTGCGTCTTTTGGTCTCTTTGCTCCGTATTTAGAACGAGCCTGACGTCTCTTTGCAACACCTGCTGTATCAAGTGTTCCACGAACGATATGGTATCTTGTACCCGGAAGGTCCTTTACTCTTCCTCCACGGATAAGAACAACGCTATGTTCCTGAAGGTTGTGACCTTCTCCTGGGATGTAGCTTGTTACTTCGATTCCGTTTGAAAGACGTACTCTGGCGATCTTTCTGAGAGCTGAGTTCGGTTTCTTCGGTGTAGCTGTCTTAACTGCTGTACACACACCTCTCTTCTGCGGTGCAGATGTGTCTGTAGCTCTTTTCTTCAAAGAATTGTATCCTTTCTGGAGAGCCGGTGCAGTAGATTTCTTTACAGCTGTCTGACGACCTTTTCTTACTAACTGGTTAAATGTTGGCATCTCTTTCACCTCCTATGAAGTAATAATTGGTTACGATTTTAAACAAGTTCTGTTTAAAATGCGCAGAAAAACAGTGCATCGTTTTTCACACGCTTGTTTATTGTAGTATATCGCAAAAAAAAAGTCAAGGTATTCTGAAAAATATTTTCCAAATCATACCTTGACTTTTTCTTCATTTTTATTCTGTACTTACGGATCCTTCGATTATTTCTCCGTCTTTTACTTTTTTGATCAATCCAATGATCTCAGCCACTGAATTTTCATCCGGATACGTTACATAAAGCTCTTCATTTCCTGAAGAATAGCAGATATCTGTTCCCCCGGTTCCATCCGCTGCCACGGAATAAATATTCCATTTCGCATTGGTTCTGAGCTGAGTCTTGATCAGCGACTGGATCTGGCCGGAAGTAAAGTTCGTATCCACACCATCGCTGACACTGTCTATAATATCACTTGCCCCACGGAGCATTGCCGGTGACATCATCTTTTTAATGATTGCAGTGATAACTGCCTGCTGATGGACTCCTCTTCCGTTGTCCCCGTCTGGCAGTGCCTGACGTTCACGGCAAAAAGCAAGTGCACTAATACCGTCAAAATGATTCATTCCTTCATTTACATGAATCTCTGCACCTGACTCCCATCCTGTATCAAATTCGAGATCTGATTCAACATCCAGTCCACCAAGTGCATCAACCACACTGATCATAGATGTAAAATTAACTCTTCCGAAAAATTCGATATCTGTATCATAAAGTGCTTCCAGCGTCTGCATAGACACATCTACACCATAGATTCCTGCATGTGTCAGTTTGTCGTCCTGTCCTCCGGATACTCCCGGGATTGGTACATAATAATCTCTAGGGGTCGTAATCAGTAATACCTGATGGCTCGTCGGATTGACAACCGCTACGATATTGACATCGCTTCGTCCCTGTTCTGTGATATCACCATTTGTATCAATACCACTCAAATAAACCGCAAATGGCTTTGTAACGCTTTCATCAGATGTATCGCTTTCAATTTCAACAACAATATTGTGCTTATAAATAACCTTTGTATCCTTTGTAAAGGTTGAATACTGTTCCTGGATAATATTACTGTAAGCTGAGTTGTAGATAATCGCATCTACTTCTCCGTCATATAATGCCTGTGCTTCTTCTCCCAGATTACTGTATTCCTGAAGAGTAATGTTCTGTCCCAGTTCCTTTTCAATCTGTTTGACTGCCGACTTCGTCTGGTCTCCACCAGTCGCATACTGAACACCAAATGTATATCCGGCTGCTGCTGATAAAGTATCTGCATTATCATCCGCCTTTACCGCAACTACCATGGAACTTGTTTTCTTATTGCTTCCGGTAATCTTCTGGAATGCATTATTTACTTTTCCTATATAGAAAGAACCCACTCCCAGAATGATGCAGATCAGTATACAGAATATCTTTCCGCCAATTCCTTTTCCTTTTGCCGCTATCTGTGTCAGCAAGGTAATTCCAAGCAGGATCAGCAGCACTCCGATCAGTACCAGGAAATAAGTAGAAGTAAGTACATTGAACAGCATCACATTCACTGCAAGTACTACAGACAGGATAAACTGGATAATTGCAAGTATAATTCCAATCGTTCTGCTTACCCGATTTTTCCTTCTTCCTCTGCGCCGTTTATTTTTACGATTCTTATTATTCTCCGGGTCAGACATCTTTCTTACATTCTGATAGTCTTCTTCCGGTCTTCTTTTCTTCTTATCATTCGAAGATGATTTCTTTTTCGGTCGTTCTCTGTAGTAATCTTCCTCATCATCATAATATCGGGCAGATCTTCGGTCTTCTTCATAAGCATACCGGTTCTTCCCCTTAGCCCGTCTGCTTACTTCTCTGCTGTTATTGATACTTCGCATATTTCTATTAGAAGTTCCATCAGACGATCTTCTCCTTGCTGATTTTCTCTGTTCCATATACACTCACTTTCATTTGTTACATAACTATTACACGATATGACACTTTAATTACAATTACATCTCTATATAATATCGTTTTTACCTTATATTGTCAATATTTTCGTGTCAATCCGTATTTTGTGATTCTGCACAATTTTTCTGGAAATTTTTTAATCTGCCAAGGCATATAGTGTTTTTTCACAGAAAGTTCCATCGGAATTTCTCATAAAACAAAAAGAAAACGAAGAACTCTTCTTAAGTCCTTCGTCTTCTTTATTATATTACTACTTTTTATTTATCTTCTACAAGATGGCATGCCACCTTATGTCCAGGAGCAATCTCTTTCATCTGCGGCATTTCCTTAAAGCAGCGTTCTGTCGCATGCTGACATCTCTCAGCGAAACGACAGCAGTTCTTCGGATTGATCGGGCTTGGGATCTCACCCTTGATCGGAATACGCTGGTTCGCTTTTGCTTTATTCGGATCTGCTTCCGGGATTGCAGAAAGCAGTGCCTGTGTATATGGATGCATCGGATGAGCATAAAGTTCATCTGTCTCAGCAGTTTCGACCATTGTTCCGAGGTACATAACAACTACACGGTCAGAAATATATTTTACGACACTAAGGTCATGCGCGATAAACAGGTAAGTCAGTCCTCTTTCTTCCTGCAGTTCTTTCAGCATATTGATAACCTGTGCCTGGATAGACACATCAAGAGCTGAAATCGGCTCATCACAGATGATGAATTCCGGATCAACAGAAAGAGCACGTGCGATACCGATACGCTGTCTCTGTCCACCTGAGAATTCGTGTGGGAAACGTGACATATGATCTTTATTAAGACCAACTGTAGCAAGCAGCTGCTCTACTTTTGCATCTGCATCCTTTGTTGACATTCCATGCTGTTTCAGGCCTTCTCCAACGATATCCTTAACAGTCATACGTGGATTCAGTGATGAATACGGGTTCTGAAAAATCATCTGTACCTTCTTACAGAATTCTTTCTGCTCTGCATGATTGTATTTGAAAATATCTTTTCCATCATAATATACATTTCCTGAAGTCGGATTGTATAACTTGATCATGGTACGTCCTGTTGTAGACTTACCACAGCCGGACTCACCTACCAGGCTGACTGTCTCACCTTTATAAATATCAAATGTAAGATCATCAACCGCTTTTAAGGTTTCTTTACGGCTGATTTCAAAATATTTACATAAGTTTTTCACCTGTACGAGAGGCTGTTTTTTTTCTGTATTTTCCATTTTACACCTCTCCTTTCTCAGTTACTTTTCTTCTCATGTCTGTATCCGGTGCATATTCATGCTGCAGCCAGCAACAGGTTTCATGTTCTTTTGAAAGCTCATAAGTCTGTGGCGGCATATCTTTACAGATTTCCATGCAGTATTCACATCTTGCTGCGAACGGACATCCTTTCGGAGGTGCAAACAGATCCGGAGGTGTTCCTTCGATTGGCTGCAATTTGTGGCCTTTTGCTGTATCCAGTTTGGCAATTGAATGCATAAGTCCTTTTGTGTAAGGATGTGCTGTATCATAGAAAATCTCATCTACAGATCCACGTTCTACGATCTTTCCTCCATACATAACCAGTACACGGTCGCAAAGCTTTGCGATAACACCAAGGTCATGTGTGATCAAGATAATAGATGTCCCAAGTGTTTTCTGAAGATTTTTCAGTACATCAAGAATCTGCGCTTCAATTGTAACATCCAAAGAAGTAGTCGGCTCATCGGCAATAACAATGCTCGGGCTTCCTACCAGAGCGATCGCGATCATAACACGCTGTTTCATACCACCTGAAAGTTCATGTGGATACTGTTTGTAACGGCGTTCTCCATCAGAGATACCTACCATTTTAAGGATTTCAAGTGCTTTTGCTTTTTTCTCAGCTGCACTCATACCTTTTCTTCCGACGAATACTTCTTCAATCTGTTTTCCGATACGCATTGTCGGGTTCAATGAGGTCATAGGATCCTGAAAAATATAACTGATCTCTTTTCCACGGAACTGACGAAGTTCTTTTTTGTTCATTTTCAGAACATCTTTTCCTTTATAAAGAATCTCTCCGCCTTCAAAGAATCCAGGCGGTTCCGGATTCAGTCTCATCAGACACTGAGAGGTAACACTCTTTCCACATCCGGATTCTCCAACTATACCAAGAATTTCTCCCGGACGGACTTCAAAGCTGACATCACGAACAGCTTTTACAACTCCACCGTATGTACGGAAAGAGAATTGCAGATTTTTTACTTCCAATAAATTTTCCATCTTCTATACTCCTTCCTACTCGGTTCCTCTAAGTTTCGGGTCAAATGCATCACGAAGCCCATCACCAAGAAGATTCAGCGCAAGCATTGTTGTACAAATCAGGAATGCCGGTACAAATACCTGGTACGGATGAATTCTCAGCTGTGCGATTCCGTCTTTTGCAAGTACACCCCAGCTGCAGTTCGGTGGTTTGATACCCAGACCGATATAGCTCAGGAATGCCTCCTGGAAAATAGCTCCCGGAATAGCCATTGTCAGGTTTGTAATGATAAGTCCCATGATATTCGGTAAAATATGTTTTACAATGATTACGATATCCGGCACACCAAGGATCTTGGCTGCAGATACGAAATCAGATTCTCTCAGTTTTAATACTTCACCACGAACGAAACGACATCCACCGATCCATCCGACGCAACACATAGCAAGAATCAAACAGTGTACACCGTTACCAACAACTACCATAAGAAGAATGGTAACGATCAGACTTGGGATTCCGTATAATACGTCAACGACACGCTGGATAACCATATCGATCTTGCCACCGTAGAATCCTGAGATACCACCCATGATAGATCCAACGATTGCATTGATGATGCTGGCTGCAAAACCAATTGTCAGAGATACTCTCGCACCAGACCATGCACGAACCCAGAGATCACGTCCAAGAGAGTCTGTTCCAAACCAATGTGCTTTTGAAAAACTCTGGTTCATCTCTGCCACACTCTGTGTTGCAATGTCATATTTGCTGAACATTGGAACAAAGATCGCCATAAGTACATAAAGTCCAATCAGGCACAATGAGAAGAATGCAATCTTATTCTTGCGGATTCGTCTCCATGCATCCTGCCAGTAACCAATATTCGGACGGGAAATAGACTCCATTGTCTTTGTATTTTTTCCTACAACTTTAAACTGTTCTTTTGTAATTTCTGCCATTTCTCGTCACCTACCTTTTTTTACCACTCAGACGGATTCTCGGATCTACAATACCGTATAAGATATCTACAATCAGGATTGACACGATCAGGAATGCTCCGTAGAAGATCGTCATACCAAGAACCAGTGTATAATCTGCCATGTTAATACTGTCTACATAATGTTTTCCCATTCCAGGGATTGCGAAAAGGGCTTCGATTACGAATGTTCCTGTTAATACAGATGCAACTGTCGGTCCCATAATGGTAATGATCGGTGTGATCGCATTACGGATCTGATGTTTAACTGTAATTCGGAAATCCGATAAACCTTTCGCACGTGCTGTCTTTGTATAATCTGAAGATACAACTTCCAGCATACTGGAACGCATCAGACGGGAAATGGATGCCAGTGTATAGAATCCAACCGCGATTGACGGTAAAATTGTGTGCTTAAAGCTTGTGTACTGCGCAACCGGAAGAATCTGCCATTTGATTCCGAAGAAATACTGAAGTACAGATCCCATGATGAAGTCAGGAATCGATGTACCAATGATCGCAATCAAAATACAGACAAAGTCCAGTTTCTTTCCTCGATTCAGTGCTGCTACAATTCCAAGGATCAGTCCGAAGAACAGTGCAAAGCACAGTGAACGGATTCCCAGGTCTGCTGAGTATGGGAATGAGTCAGCAATAATACGGTTAACTGTCTGACTTTCATACTTCATAGAATACCCCAGATCACCATGAAGCACATTCTTCATATAAGTTATATACTGCTCTGCAAGCGGTTTATCCAAACCATAGTAAGCTTCCAGATTCGCTTTGATCTCCGGTGTCATCTTGTCACTTGAGAACGGATCTCCCGGCATCAGACGAACCAGGACGAATACAACACTTGTAAGTACCAAAAGTGTTACGATGGCTAATGCAACTCGTTTAGCTATATATTTTGCCATTCTTTTGTCTCCCTTCATTTTTCTTTATTTGATAGCTTTGATTATTTCACATACTTCCTATTGGCTGATACATACCAAATCTACCCCTCGAAATAATCAAAACCCTCAAATAAGCAGCCGGTGCGGACCAGTAAGTCCGCGCCGACCGCAAGGTATGTTACCATCCAACTGTATTATTCGCTGATGTCTGCATATACCAGATCGAAGTCATATCCGACAAAGTATACATTGAAGTTAGAAATCTTCGGATTGATCAGATACTGGTCTCTACGTAACTGAAGCGGTACAAGAGCGGAATCTTCTCCAAGGAAAATCTGTTCTGCCTTGAACAGCATATCCTGTCTTGTCTTAGCATCTGTCTCTGTCTGAGAATCTTTAAGAAGCTTGTCGTATTCAGCGTTCGCATATCCAGAGTGGTTATACTGACCATCGCTGATCCACAGTTCCAGATAAGAGTATGCGTCAGAGTAGTCCGGAACCCATCCTGTTACTACCATATCGTAATCTTTTTCAGTTTC
Organism: Coprococcus sp. TM115-187; assembly: GCF_027679115.1. Classification (NCBI taxonomy): domain Bacteria; kingdom Bacillati; phylum Bacillota; class Clostridia; order Lachnospirales; family Lachnospiraceae; genus Coprococcus; species Coprococcus sp. TM115-187. The sequence continues at coordinate 64,617 of NZ_JAQEKS010000003.1, forward strand.
CATCTGAAGTCTCTGTTTGTAAGTTACCTGGTTGATTTCTACTGTAATACCAAGGTTCTTCTGATACTGTTCCTGAAGAACTTCAGCCTGCTTCTTAGCACCATCTGTATCAGTTGTAAGAAGAGTAATCTTGATGTCTGCCGGATTAGAAACGCCCATTTCTTTCATTGCTGCATCCAGATATTCTTTTGCTTTATCATTATCATTTTCTGCCGGGAATGGTGTATATGGATAAGCTTCTCCGTATGTCTGGTCATCTGCCGCCTGCACGTTTGGAAGTACAAGTCTCTGTGCAACGTCATATACGTCATTGTTAACCAGCTTGTTGTATTCTGTTCTGTTGATTGCATAGTTCAAAGCAAATCTCAGGTTCTTGTTAGCAAGCGGTCTGTCTTCTGACATGTTGAGCATGATGTAATCATCTGCACCTGTATAGTAGAATTCAGTATTTTCTGTATACTGATCTGTCATTTCAGTAGGTACAACTGTGATATCAACTTCGCCCTGTTCCCACATAGCAACCGCTGTCTTAGCATCTGCAACTGTCTTTACGCAGATTTCATCAAGCTTGATGCTGTCTGCATCCCAGTAATTTTCATTCTTAGAAAGGATCATTTCATCGCCATGTTTCCACTCTGTCATCTTGAACGGTCCGTTATAAACAGATTTTTCCGGATCAGCTGCATATTCTTTTCCGTATTTTTCTACATAATCTTTTCTTGTAGGACCGAATGTTGCCATAGCAGCCATACTAAGGAAGTATGTAGCCGGATGTGCAAGTTCGATAACAACTGTCTTGTCATCTGGTGCAGATACGCCAAGTTCATCGACAGGCACAGAACCGCTATTTACTTCTGCACCGTTTTTGAGGATATATCCGATGAATGCGTAATCGCTTGCCATTTCTGGATCCATAAGTCTCTGGATACCATAAACATAATCGCCTGCTTTTACATCTTCTCCGTCAGACCATTTCAGTCCGTCACGAAGGTGGAATGTATAAGTAAGTCCGTCATCTGAGATATCCCAGCTTTCAGCTGCATCCGGCTTAATCTCGCCTTCCACGTTACGTGTCAGCATTGCATAAGTACAGATCTCCGCTGTTGAACATGAAATAGAGTTACTGTTCTGTGGGTCCATAGAAGGAAGATCTTCACGAAGTGTGTAAGTAATTCTCTTCTTTCCTGATGATTCACTTTCTTCTTTCTTGGAATCTTTTGATCCCGGAGTACTACAGCCGGCAAACATTGTTACTGTCATTGCCGTGGCAAGTAAAGCTGCTAATAATTTCTTTTTCATAAATGTTGTCCTCCTTTTTCATTTATAATTCTATTAGCTCATGTGTAGCACTGATCAGGTTCTCATATCCGTCTTTTGTGATGATGCCCTGGTCCTCAAGTCTGACACCACCCCAACCCGGAATATAAAGTCCTGGTTCTACTGTCATTACGCTGTTCTCCTGTAAGATATTCTCACAGTTCAGCCCGATATTCGGAAGTTCATGGACGAACAGCCCAACTCCATGACCAATTCCTGTATAATTATACGGAAGGTATTCTGTATCTTTAATTGCTTTAAGTGAAGCTTCATAGCAGGAAGTTCCTGTTACACCGGCTCTTACAGATGCTTCTGTATCTTCTGTCATGCGACGGCAGAGATCATAAACTTCTCTCTGTTTGGCGTCTGCCTTTCCGACAACTACTGTTCTTGTCATATCCGAAAGATAACCTTTGTACTGACATCCATAATCCATCAATACGAAATCACCGTATTCGATTGGCTTACTGTCCGGAATTCCGTGAAGCAGAGAGCTCTTTGCTCCTGAAATAACGATTCCACCGTAAGGTTTGGTATCTGCACCTTCCATAACCATGTAATGTGCAAGTCTGGATGCAATTTCTTTTTCTGTCACACCCGGACGGATGTCTTTTATAATTTTTTCAAATGCTCTGGATGCGATATCGCAGGCAACGGTAAGGTTCTTGATCTCTTCCGGCGTCTTAATCGCGCGGAAGCCTTCGATTACGTTCAGCGTCGGAACCATCTCAGCGCTGAGTTCAGCCTGCATAGAGTTCCATTTTTCAAATGTCAGATGATCCTGTTCAAATCCAATTGTTTTAACTCCATCTTTGTCTGCGCAATATGCAACAGCTTTCCCCATACTGTAGCCAAAATTGATTCGCCAGTTTACAAGCTCATAATCCGGGCATTCATAAGATGCCTGCTCTGTGTATCTTGCATCAGTGATAAAATACTGATTCGCCTTTGTGATAAAAAGGAACGAGTCTTCCCCCGTAAATCCGCTGATACAACGTACATTCGCCGGCTTTGCAATATAAAACGCATCCAGCCTTTCTTTTTCCATGTACTCTCGCAATTGTGTTAATCTGTCCATTTTCGTTCTCCTCTCATGTACTTTTGTTCTTTCGAGACGGTATATTTACCAGATATGTCCGTCCTTCTGCGACAATGTAATACTTTACTAGACCGCAGTCTAGTGGTGTAAACAAAAGAACGCCATGATTTGCATCATGACGTCCTTGTCTTCTTTCAAAGGTCATAGTTTCACGCTATGACGTCTATGTTTAATTATTAGATTGTCCGTATTGTATGTATAAAAATCTAATCTTTATACACTTTAGTAAATAACACTGTCTTCAGAGCTGCGTGAATTTCGAAGAAACCCTGTTTTAACAGTTCAATTTTGTAAATTCACTTAAATGAATATTTATTCATATGTGTAACTTTTTTTCTTATTATAGAACCATACTCTAAGATTGTCAAGAGGAATGCTATTTATTTCACAATTTAATTTTCACCTTTTATTTTCATTTCTTCCAAACAGTCTTGGTACATCCCGGTGATATACCCATATACTCACACAAGGTTCTTTTCCAGGATTGGAAATACTATGACGCTCTCTGCTCTTTATATATACACTGTCTCCCGGATGTAAACTGCTAATTTCTCCTTCCACCTCTACATTCAGAGTTCCTTTTATCACCATACACATTTCCGAAAAGACATGACGATATTCTTCTTTTTTCGCAGATTCTCCCGGTTCAATCGTAATATATTCAAAAATCGATTCTCCCTGACCAAAGTCTGCAACCTCAACTGTCATATTTTCTTCCGGATAAAGATGCTTACTCATTTCTTCTCTGTGTATAACCGTCTTTCCCGGCATTTCCCCTTCCAGTGCATACTGGATATCAATATCCAGTGCTTCACAAATTCGCGCAAGACTGTCCACATTCGGAGATGTCTTATTCTGTTCCAGCATACTCAGATAGCCCGCTGAAAGCCCTGTATATTCTCCCAAAACCCGGATTGTCATCATTTTCTTTTTTCTGCATTCTCTGATCCGTTCACCAATATGAGCTAAATCCAGCATATCACACCTCCTGATTTTCGATTGATTATTTATATGCTACTGTATTTTTTCATATTTTGCAACCCTTTATTTTTGTAAAGTGTTAAAGAATCGGAATTATTTTTCAAATATTTTTGTTTTTCATGTCTTTAAAGCAAGAAAAGCAGACACGCCATTCAACGTATCTGCCTCTCTTAGCATATAAAACCTATTCTTCAACTGTAACTGTTTCGTCAGCATTTTCTTCGGTTTCAACAGTTTCTGCTGTCTCTGCTGATACTTCAGACTCAGTATCATCATCCATATCAAAATCATCAAAACTGATTTCGTCGTCCATATCCATACCAAGACCAGTATCAAGTTTAACGTCACGGTATTTTCTCATACCTGTTCCTGCCGGAATCAGTTTACCGATAATGACGTTCTCTTTCAGACCGATCAGGTGGTCAACCTTACCTTTGATAGCAGCCTCAGTCAGAACCTTGGTTGTCTCCTGGAAGGATGCAGCTGACAGGAAGGAATCTGTTGCCAGGGATGCCTTGGTAATACCAAGCATGATCTGTTCTCCTGTTGCAGGTTCTTTACCTTCTGTTACCATCTGTTCATTTACATCGTTGAACTCAAGGACATCTACCATTGTTCCCGGAAGGAATTCAGTATCCCCTCTTTCTTCGATGCGGATCTTCTTCAGCATCTGACGAACGATAACTTCGATATGCTTATCGTTGATTTCTACACCCTGCAGACGGTATACTCTCTGTACTTCCTGAAGCATGTAGTCCTGTGCTGCACGAAGACCTTTGATCTTAAGAAGGTCATGTGGGTTCACGCTACCTTCTGTAAGCTCGTCACCGGCTTCCAGAACAGCTCCATCCTGTACTTTAATACGTGATCCATAAGGAATCAGATAAGTCTTTGTCTCACCTGTCTGCTGATTGGTAACGATGATTTCACGCTTCTTCTTTGTATCGTTCAGGTTTGCAACACCTGCGATTTCTGTGATGATAGCAAGACCTTTCGGCTTTCTTGCTTCAAAAAGTTCTTCGACACGAGGAAGACCCTGTGTGATATCTCCACCGGCTACACCACCACTATGGAAAGTACGCATGGTCAGCTGTGTACCAGGTTCACCGATTGACTGAGCTGCGATAATACCGACAGCTTCACCAACCTGTACAGGTTCACCTGTTGCCATATTGGCACCATAACATTTCGCACAGATACCAATATGTGATTTACAGGTCAGGATTGTACGGACTTTCACTTTCTTAAGCGGTGAATTTCCATTTTCATCCACACCGTATTTCATAATCTTTTCTGCACGTTTTGGTGTGATCATGTGGTTTGCCTTTACAAGAACATTGCCATCTTTGTCACAGATTGTATAGCATGAATATCTTCCTGTAATACGTTCCTGAAGACTTTCGATTTCTTCATTTCCATCCATAAATGCATGCAGATACATTCCCGGAATTTCGGCATCTTTGCTTACACAGTCAACCTCACGAATGATCAGATCCTGTGATACGTCAACAAGACGTCTTGTCAGGTATCCTGAATCGGCTGTACGAAGGGCAGTATCTGACATACCTTTTCGAGCTCCATGCGCAGACATGAAGTATTCCAGTACGTCCAGACCTTCACGGAAGTTTGACTTGATTGGCAGTTCGATCGTATGACCGGTTGTATCCGCCATAAGTCCACGCATACCTGCAAGCTGTTTGATCTGTTTATCAGATCCACGGGCTCCGGAATCCGCCATCATGAAGATGTTGTTGTATTTATCAAGTCCTGTAAGAAGGGCTTCTGTAAGCTCATCATCTGTTTCTTTCCAGGTCTCTACAACTTCTTTGTAACGCTCTTCTTCTGTAATAAGACCACGCTTGAAGTTACGTGTGATCTTATCAACCGTTGCCTGTGCTCTTGCGATCAATTCCGGTTTCTGTGGCGGTACAGTCATATCTGAAATAGATACAGTCATAGCTGCTCTTGTAGAGAGCTTGTATCCCATTGATTTTACATGGTCAAGTACTTCAGCTGTAGCTGACGCACCATGTGTGTTAATAACTTTTTCAAGAATCTGTTTCAGCTGTTTCTTTCCTACATGGAAATCCACTTCAAGAACCAGTTCATTTCCTTCTTTTTCACGATCAACAAAACCAAGATCCTGCGGAATGATTTCGTTGAAAATGAAACGTCCAAGTGTAGACTCTACTGTACCGGTCTTCTTTGTTCCATCCGGCATCGTCTTTGTCACACGTACTTTGATTCTTGAGTGAAGAGTTACAACTCCGTTTTCATAAGCAAGAATTGCTTCATTCACACTCTTGAATACTTTTCCTTCTCCCTTGGCTCCCGGTCTTTCCTGTGTCAGATAGTAGATACCAAGAACCATATCCTGTGAAGGAACAGCTACCGGACCACCATCAGACGGTTTCAGAAGGTTGTTTGGTGAAAGCAGAAGGAAACGGCACTCAGCCTGAGCTTCTACAGAAAGCGGAAGATGAACCGCCATCTGGTCACCATCGAAATCGGCATTGAATGCGGTACATACCAGTGGATGAAGCTTAATTGCTTTACCTTCTACCAGAATCGGTTCAAATGCCTGGATCCCAAGACGGTGAAGTGTAGGAGCACGGTTCAGCATAACCGGATGCTCTTTGATTACATCTTCAAGCACATCCCATACTTCCGGCTGAAGACGCTCTACCATTTTCTTAGCATTCTTAATATTGTGAGCAGCTCCGCTCTCAACAAGTTCTTTCATAACAAACGGCTTGAACAGCTCGATTGCCATTTCTTTCGGAAGACCGCACTGATAGATTTTCAGTTCCGGTCCTACAACGATAACGGAACGTCCTGAGTAGTCAACACGTTTTCCGAGCAGGTTCTGACGGAAACGTCCTGATTTACCTTTCAGCATATCAGAAAGGGATTTCAGTGCTCTGTTTCCAGGACCTGTTACCGGACGTCCACGACGTCCATTGTCGATCAGAGCATCTACAGCTTCCTGCAGCATTCTCTTTTCGTTTCTAACGATAATGTCCGGAGCTCCCAGTTCAAGGAGTCTTCTCAGACGGTTATTTCTGTTGATAATTCTTCTGTACAGATCATTCAGGTCAGATGTTGCAAAACGTCCACCATCCAGCTGTACCATCGGACGCAGATCCGGCGGAATTACCGGGATTGCAGTCATGATCATCCATTCCGGTTTATTTCCTGATTCGCGGAAAGCTTCTACTACTTCAAGTCTCTTAACGATTCTTGCTCTCTTCTGTCCGGTAGCACCCTCAAGTCCTGCCTGCAGTTCAGCATAATCTTTTTCAAGATCAATCGCTTCAAGAAGTTCTTTGATCGCTTCTGCTCCCATTCCTACGCGGAAGCCATTGCCCCAGTTTTCTCTTGCTTCCTGGTATTCAGCTTCTGAAAGAACCTGCTTGTAAGAGAGATCTGTCTCTCCCTTATCAAGTACGATATAAGAAGCGAAATACAGTACTTTTTCCAGAGTTCTCGGTGAAAGATCCAGGATCAGTCCCATACGGCTCGGAATACCTTTGAAATACCAGATATGAGAAACCGGTGCCGCAAGTGCGATGTGACCCATACGTTCACGTCGCACAGTTGCCTTTGTTACTTCTACACCACAGCGATCGCATACAACACCTTTATAACGGATCTTTTTGTATTTACCACAGTGGCATTCCCAGTCTTTGCTAGGTCCAAAGATTTTCTCACAGAACAGACCGTCTCTTTCCGGCTTCAGTGTTCTGTAGTTGATTGTCTCCGGTTTTGTAACTTCACCTCTTGACCATTCCAGAATCTTTTCCGGAGATGCCAGACCTATTTTAATCGCATCAAATGAAATCGGTTGATACGTTGGTTCTTTTTTTGTTTCTGTCATTCTCGGCATCCTCCTATTCTAAATCCATGTCGTCATCAAAATCATCGTTCATATCGTCATCAAAATCGTCGAAGCTGTCATCTTCCTCCGGCTCATCATTTACATCAACCAGTTCTCCTTCTGAGAATTCCTGCTTGCTGTATCCGTGTTTACCGTAATCTTCATCGTTATTGTAGCGTCTGTCTCCTTCAATAATGTGATTCAGGTTTGTATCACCATAATCTACACTTTCCATGATCTGAACTTCTTCATTGTTCTCATCCAGGACACGTACATCCAGACCGAGTGACTGAAGTTCTTTAAGAAGTACCTTGAAGGATTCCGGAATTCCCGGTTCAGGAATATTTTCACCTTTGATGATTGCTTCGTATGTCTTCACACGGCCAACCACATCATCGGATTTAACTGTCAGGATTTCCTGCAGAGTATAAGATGCACCGTAAGCTTCCAGTGCCCAAACCTCCATCTCTCCGAAACGCTGTCCACCGAACTGTGCTTTACCACCAAGTGGCTGCTGTGTTACCAGTGAGTAAGGACCGGTTGAACGTGCATGGATCTTATCATCAACCAGGTGATGCAGTTTCAGATAATGCATGTGTCCGATTGTTACCGGGCTGTCGAAATATTCTCCGGTACGACCGTCTCTCAGTCTTACTTTACCGTCTCTTGAAAGCGGAACGCCTTTCCACAGTGCTCTGTGGTCTCTGTTCTCATACAGATAATCCATAACTTCCGGAAGAAGTTCTTCTTTATGTCTTGCTTCAAATTCTTCCCAGGACAGGTTAACATAATCGTTCGCCAGATCCAGGGTATCCATAATATCAACCTCGTTTGCACCATCGAATACTGGTGTTGCAATGTTGAATCCAAGTGCTTTGGCAGCCAGAGAAAGGTGGATCTCCAGTACCTGTCCGATATTCATACGTGACGGTACACCCAGTGGGTTCAGCACGATGTCAAGCGGACGTCCGTTCGGAAGGAACGGCATATCTTCTACAGGAAGTACACGGGAAACAACACCCTTGTTACCATGACGTCCGGCCATCTTATCACCTACAGAGATCTTTCTCTTCTGTGCGATGTAGATACGGACTGCCTGATTAACTCCCGGTGAAAGTTCATCCCCATTTTCTCTTGTAAATACTTTTGCATCTACAACGATACCGTATTCACCATGAGGTACTTTCAGAGAAGTATCTCTTACTTCACGAGCTTTTTCTCCAAAAATTGCACGAAGAAGTCTTTCCTCTGCTGTCAGTTCTGTCTCTCCCTTCGGAGTAACTTTGCCGACAAGAATATCTCCTGCACGAACCTCAGCACCGATACGGATAATACCTCTCTCATCCAGATCTTTCAGTGCATCATCTCCTACGCCAGGAATATCGCGTGTGATTTCTTCTGGTCCGAGCTTTGTATCACGGGCTTCTGCTTCATATTCTTCGATATGAACAGATGTATAAACATCATTCTGTACAAGACGTTCACTAAGAAGTACAGCATCCTCGTAGTTGTAACCTTCCCAGGTCATAAATCCGATCAACGGGTTCTTACCAAGAGCCATCTCACCATTGGAGGTAGAAGGTCCGTCTGCGATTACCTGTCCCTTTTCAACTCTTTCACCTTTAACAACGATTGGTCTCTGGTTATAGCAGTTGCTCTGGTTGCTTCGCAGGAATTTGGTCAGCTTATAAGTCTTTTTTGTCTTGTCATCCTGTTTAATTGTGATTTCAGTAGATGTTGATCTTTCAACAATACCACCTTCTTCTGCAACGACACATACACCTGAGTCGACAGCAGATTTTACTTCCATACCTGTTCCGACTACCGGAGCTTCTGTAGTAAGAAGCGGTACGGCCTGACGCTGCATGTTGGACCCCATCAGCGCACGGTTCGCATCATCGTTCTGCAGGAACGGAATCAGTGCTGTAGCAACAGAGAACACCATCTTCGGAGATACGTCCATGTAATCAAACATTCTTTTCTCGTATTCCTGAGTCTCATCACGGTAACGACCAGATACATTCTTATGAATGAAATGTCCTTCCTCATCCAGAGGCTCATTCGCCTGTGCTACATGATAATTATCTTCTTCATCCGCAGTCATATACACTACCTCTTCGGTTACAACCGGATTCTGCGGATCTGTTTTGTCAATCTTACGGTACGGTGCTTCTATAAATCCGTACTCATTGATTCTTGCATAACATGCGAGAGAGTTGATCAGACCGATGTTCGGTCCTTCAGGTGTCTCGATCGGACACATTCTTCCGTAATGTGAGTAGTGAACGTCACGAACCTCGAATCCGGCACGGTCACGGGAAAGTCCACCTGGACCAAGTGCGGAAAGACGTCTCTTGTGAGTCAGCTCACCAAGCGGGTTATTCTGATCCATGAACTGTGACAGCTGTGATGATCCGAAGAACTCTTTAACAGCAGCAGTTACAGGCTTGATATTGATCAGTGACTGCGGAGAAATGCCCTCCAGATCCTGTGTTGTCATTCTTTCACGGACAACTCTTTCCAGTCTTGAAAGACCGATTCTGTACTGATTCTGGAGAAGTTCTCCAACCGCACGGATACGTCTGTTACCCAAGTGGTCAATATCATCATCTTTACCGATTCCATATTCAAGATGCATATTGTAATTGATAGACGCCATAATGTCTTCTTTTGTAATATGCTTCGGAATCAGTTCATGAATATTCTTATGAATTGCTTCTTTCAGCTCATCGATATCTCCGGCTGTCTCTTCCAGGAGTTCAGCAAGTACCGGATAGTATACCAGTTCAGTTACGCCAACTTCTTCCGGATCGATTCCACATACAGCTTTGAGATCTACCATCATATTAGAAAGTACTTTGATATTACGGTCACTTTCTTCTCTTGCGATCCACACATATGGAACAGCTGCATTCTGGATGGCATCTGCAAGTTCTCTGTCAACGACAGCTCCTGCTTCTGCAATTACTTCACCTGTCATCGGGCTTACTACGTCTTCAGCCAGCGTATGTCCTGTGATACGGTTCTTGAGCATAAGCTTCTTATTAAATTTATAACGTCCAACCTTTGCAAGGTCATAACGTCTCGGGTCAAAGAACATGCTGGTGATCAGACTTTCTGCACTGTCTACAGCAAGCGGTTCACCCGGACGGATCTTCTTATATAATTCGAGAAGACCTTCCTGATAGTTCTCTGAAGTATCCTTTGTGAAACTTGCGAGAATCTTTGGCTCTTCGCCAAAAAGATCGATAATCTCAGCATTCGTTCCAATACCAAGTGCACGGATCAGGACTGTGATCGGCACCTTACGGGTTCTGTCCACACGGACATAGAAAACGTCATTGGAGTCTGTCTCATATTCAAGCCATGCACCCCTGTTCGGGATAACGGTGCAAGAGTATAATTCTTTACCAAGTTTATCATGCGCAATTCCATAATAAATACCAGGTGAACGTACCAACTGGCTGACAATAACACGTTCCGCACCATTGATTACAAAAGTACCGGTTCTTGTCATGATCGGTAAATCACCCATAAAGATCTCATGTTCATTGATCTCATCTGTCTCTTTGTTGTGAAGTCTTACCTTCACTTTAAGCGGTGCGGCATAAGTAGCATCGCGTTCTTTACATTCCTCGATTGTGTACTTGGTTTCATCTGTACACAATGTAAAGTCGACAAATTCCAGGCTCAGATGTCCGCTGTAATCGGTAATCGGAGAAATATCATCAAATACTTCTTTTAATCCTTCATCCAGGAACCATTTGTAAGAGTCGGTCTGAACTTCGATCAAATTAGGCATTTGGAGTACTTCTTTTTGCCGGGAATAGCTCATGCGCATACTTTTTCCGTTTGTGATGGGACGAATTCTGTTTTTCTCCATTTGACGTTTCACTCCTTATATGATAAATTTTCGGGTTATTTCCGCCTTATTCAGGGCGCACTTATGGCATACGTTTCCACAATAGCGCATTTTTTACTTTACCACAGGTTTTTCCCGATTGTCAAGTCTAACTTTTCAAAGAATTGTATTTTTATTGTATTTTATAATGTAAGTGGCAAAATTTACTTTCGGTCCCTTTGATACCAGATTGCTACGTGCTTTGCACTCTCGCAATCCTCATCATCATTGTATGCATACCGCAGAAAAGTATAAAAAATCAAAAGAGCGTATCACTGCAGGAAATCCTGCGCGATACGCTCTTGTCATTCACAGTGTGATAACCAAAATTACTTAAGGTTAACTTCTGCTCCTTCAGCTTCAAGTTTTGTTTTGATTTCTTCAGCTTCAGCTTTAGAAACGCCTTCTTTAACTACCTTCGGTGCTCCGTCAACTAATTCTTTAGCTTCTTTAAGTCCAAGTCCTGTGATTTCACGAACAACTTTGATAACTTTAACTTTAGATGCTCCAGCAGAAACAAGTTCTACGTCGAACTCATCTTTTTCTTCTGCTGCTGCTCCACCTTCTGCAGCTGCTGCTACTACAACACCTGCTGCTGCGGATACACCAAATTCTTCTTCACATGCTTTAACTAAGTCATTTAATTCAAGTACAGATAATTCTTTGATAGCTTCAATAAATTCTGCTGTTGTTAATTTTGCCATTTTATTTTCCTCCATTTGATTTTAATGTTTGGCTCTTTCGCCTCTTACTATTCCCACACTCGGATGGGATTCCGGTACAGATTACTCTGCTGCCGGTGCTTCTGCTTCAGCTTCTGCCGGAGCATCACCCTGTTCTGCGATCTGATTAAGAACACGAGCAAGGTTTGTAATAGGTGACTGTAAGCTTCCAAGTAATTTGGACAGCAGTACTTCTCTTGACGGAATCTTAGAAAGTTCCTGAATACCAGCTGCATCATATACTGAGCCTTCAACTACACCTGCTTTTACTTCAAGAGCTTCTGCTTTCTTAGCGAAATTGCAGATGATTCTTGCCGGTGCTGTTGCATCTTCTTTAGAAATTGCAATAGCGTTCGGTCCTTCCAGATATTCGTCAAGCTGTGCGAAATCTGTTCCTTCAAAAGCTCTCTTCATCATTGTGTTCTTGCAAACTTTGTAGATAACACCTGCTTCTCTCAGCTGTTTACGAAGTTCAGTGTCCTGAGCTACTGTAAGTCCACAGTAGTTAACGATAACTGCTGACTGAGCATCTGTGAGATCTTCAACGATTGCCTGTACGATAGGTTGTTTTAATTCAACTTTTGCCACGAATGGTGCACCTCCTTGTAGTATTTTCAACTGCCAGAAAGTCTCGGTCCCAGCGGGGACTTTCATATCACGCAATCATGCGCTAAAAAACCTCCGCGCCAAAGCACAGAGGTTTACAAATTCAAATCTAATGAATCTTGTCTTCCTCGGTAGGCGTTTTGACCCTTATGCCTTACGGCACCTACTGTCTTCGGCAGTTACTTCGTAAATATAGCATACGTTTACCGGAAAGTCAAGTTCAATTTTTATTTTTTTCAATTTTTTTCAATTTTTTTCAATTTTTATCCAGTTTCTTCTATTATAAGTCCAGACCATCCAGAACTTCCTTCAGTTCTTTTGCAGATGAAAGCAATTTTTCTTTTTCTTCATCATTCAGTGGAATCTCAAGAACTTTTTCTGCGCCTTTCTGCGAAACTATAGTTGGAACGCTGATGCAGAGTCCTTCCAGTCCGTACTCTCCCTCCATCAGACTCGTGACAGGAAGAACCGCATTTTCATTCATAACAATGCTTTCTGCAATTCTCGCAACTGCCATTGCCACACCATAATAGGTTGCACCCTTTTTCTGGATAATATCATAAGCACTGTCCCGCACAGTCTTATAAATTCTTTCCATAGATTCCTGATGCTGATAATGTCCGCGAAGTTCACAGAAATCATTGATTGGAATTCCCGCTACATTTGCCCCGCTCCATACAGCAAGCTCACTGTCTCCATGCTCTCCGATGATATTGGCATGTACGCTCCGGCTCGCAACCTGAAGATGTTCACTTAACAGATAACGGAATCTCGCAGTATCCAGAACGGTTCCGCTTCCGAATACTCTTTCCTTCGGATATCCGGAAATCTTAAGTGCCGCATAAGTCAGAATATCCACCGGATTTGCTACAACAAGCAGGATTCCTTCAAATCCGCGTTTTGTGATTTCCGGAATAATCGATTTGAAAATTGCTACATTTTTGTGTACCAGATCCAGTCTTGTCTCTCCCGGCTTCTGATTTGCTCCAGCTGTAATGATGATCAATGAGCAATCACTGATATCATCATAAGATCCTGCATATATTTTCATCGGGTGTGCATATGGTCTACCGTGGCTGATGTCCATTGCCTCCCCTTCTGCTTTTTCTTTATTCGCATCGATCAGTACCAGTTCAGAAAAAATCCCTTTCTGAAGTAAGCTGAACGCAGAGGACGCTCCCACAAACCCACATCCGATAATTGCTACCTTTTGAATATTAACCATGACAAAGTGCCTCCTTTTAATTATTTGATATTTTTTTCACAGACATAGGTTATCATTATTTTTCTCTGTTTTCAATGTTTTCATGCATTGTTCGTCAAAAAATGCACAATGTATACAGAATACTGTTTGTCAGATTTTCTGTTACTCAAAAAAAGACACCGTACCGGATCACTCCGCATACGGTGTCTCTATTATTTACATTTATTCAATGCTGATTAAGCAAGCTTCATTGGGTTGATTTTTACACCAGGTCCCATTGTAGAAGTAAGTGTCACACTCTTAAGATACTGACCCTTTACTGCTGCCGGTTTAGCTTTGTTAATCGCATCGATAAGCGTCTGGAAGTTGTCAGCAAGCTGTTCTTCAGTGAAAGAAGCTTTTCCTACCGGTACATGGATGATATTTGTCTTATCCAATCTGTACTCAATCTTACCAGCTTTGATTTCGTTGATAGCTTTTGTAACGTCCATTGTTACTGTACCAGCCTTCGGGTTTGGCATTAAACCTTTTGGTCCAAGTACACGTCCGAGACGTCCAACAACACCCATCATATCCGGTGTAGCTACAACTACATCGAATTCGAACCAGTTTTCATTCTGGATCTTCGGAATGAGTTCATCTCCGCCTACGTAATCTGCTCCGGCTGCTTTAGCTTCTTCAGCTTTAGCGTCTTTAGCAAATACAAGGATACGAACCTTTTTACCAGTTCCGTGCGGAAGAACTACAGCGCCACGGATCTGCTGATCTGCATGACGTCCGTCACATCCTGTTCTGATATGAGCTTCGATTGTTTCGTCAAATTTAGCTGTCGCGCTCTTCTTAACAAGTGCGATTGCTTCATCTCTATCATAGAGAGTTGCTCTGTCGATTAACTTTGCAGCTTCTACGTATTTCTTTCCTCTTTTCATTCTAAATACCTCCTAGTGGTGATTACGGGAATTCCCTCCCACGTATTTTTTCAGTTTCCTTACATTCTGCTTATGCAGTCTGAATTAGTCCTCTACTACAGTTACACCCATGCTGCGGCATGTTCCTTCGATCATGCTCATAGCTGATTCTACGGATGCAGCGTTCAGGTCTGGCATCTTGAGTTCTGCGATTTCCTTTACCTGAGCTTTTGTAATCTTAGCAACTTTTGTCTTGTTCGGAACACCTGAACCAGATTTAAGGTTGCAGGCTTTCTTAATAAGAACTGCTGCCGGAGGAGTCTTTGTAACGAAGCTGAAACTTCTGTCACTGTAAACTGTAATTACTACAGGAATGATCAGATCTCCCTGATCAGCTGTCTTTGCGTTGAACTGTTTTGTAAATTCAACGATATTTACACCGTGCTGTCCAAGAGCAGGACCAACCGGTGGAGCCGGAGTAGCCTTTCCAGCTGGAATCTGTAATTTGATATAACCTGAAACTTTTTTTGCCATTTTAAAGTACCTCCTTGTGGTATTTGCGGGGATTTCCCTCCCACGTGTTCATTATGCACTGCGCATAAAGTTACATTTTTTTGACTTCTGCGAAACTGATTTCTACCGGCGTTTCGCGGCCGAATAAATCAACATTGATCGTCAGGCTCTGTTTAGCCATATTGATAGTCTGAATCATGCCGACTGTTCCTTCCCAAGCTCCGCCTGTTACTGTCACAGTATCTCCTTCTTCAAAATCTACCACGATGTCTTCTTTCTGGATACCAAGTGGTGCCATCTCTTCATCTGTAAGCGGAACCGGTTTGGATCCAGGACCCACAAATCCTGTAACACCTCTTGTGTTTCGTACCACATACCAGGTATCATCGTTCATGATCATGTGGATCAGAACATATCCCGGAAACATCTTTTTCTGAGACGCTTTCTGTACGCCGTTCTTCAATTCGACAACTTCCTGCATCGGAACACGGACCTCAAGGATCTCATCTTCCAAATGACGGTTCTCGATCGTTTTGTCAATGTTGGCTTTTACCTTGTTTTCATACCCTGAATAGGTATGCACAACATACCATTTTGCTTCTGCCATAAACTCACCTTTCCTGCATTACCATTTATCAGTATCTTATCTAACTAATAAATCTACCCCGAATTTTACCAGGATATCACAGATCGTGATAATCGCTCCTAAGATAACGGAAACAACTACGACCGCAGCTGTCTGTTTGGTAAGTGTGGTTTTGTCTGGCCAGATAATCTTATTAAACTCAGCTTTCAGACCTTTGAAGAAAGGAGTTTTCTTCTCTTTTGTCTTCGCTTTGTCTTTAGATTCGCCCATAACATTCACTTCCCTTCAACGACTATTTCGTCTCTTTGTGTAATGTGTGTGATTTGCAGAATCTACAGTATTTCTTTGTTTCCATGCGTTCCGGATGAGACTTCTTATCCTTTGTCATGTTGTAGTTACGATGCTTGCATTCTGTACATTCCAGTGTAATTCTTGTACGCACAACTTCCACCTCGCTTTTTATGTTCTAATTTTTAGTTGCATGACAGCTTGCGAGGCTGTCGTGAAAGCTTCACGCCTGAAACTTTCTTTGTTAAAAATAGGCATAAAAAAAAGACCTATACTTCCATTCGCTAGGTTAGTGTACCATACCGAAAGTATAAAGTCAAGAAATTAAATAATTTTTTACGAAAGCCTTCGGACTGTCCAGGTGCATCCGGAATCTGCTCTCATCCAGGCATATTCCCGGCACACAGGCTAAAATTTCAGCCGCAGAATGAAATCCGCGGCTGAAACTTTTTATTTATCTGTCACTTTTTCCAATGTGATATTCTACCTTCATACCACGCATGATAGTTCTTGATGCAATATCTACAAAGTTAAATCCAAATGCAATTGCAACGCAGGTTGCAAAAAGTGTGATCGTCTGTTCCAGAAGCATATGCATATTCCCACTTACGCATGCGTACATTACATAGTACAGATTCGGTCCAGGAATCAGCGGGAATACAGACGCTGTCAGGAAAATTGTTGATGGAGCTTTATTTATCCGCGACATAATAAATGCATAGAATGCAACGAATGTCGCCGCAATTGTAGTTGCAAGGAAGTTACTTGGACGCGCCTCATAAACAAGTGCATAAATCAGCCATGTAAAAAATGCTCCGATTCCACAGTAAACCACCTGCATGCCCCGGATCTTAAACCACAGTGCAAATCCCACGCAGGCTGCAGTACAGGAAATTAACTGTACGATCAGATTCGGGGTAAGGATAAATCCTTCCGCCTCTACACCACCAAAAAGAATCATCGGTATCGCCGTACCAAATGCGATTCCGGAAGCACCAAGCATAGAATTCATGATATTGATCGATCCGGAGATAAAGTCTTTCTGAAGCAGATCACGGATTCCGTTCGTCGTACTCAGTCCACTGATCAGGAGCATGACAATTCCGATCATGATACGCTCCTCATGATCCGCAAATCCAAATTTGACAGATAACAGAATGATCATCTCTGCAATAAACGATAAGATCAGGTTATATGCCATCAGGTTCTTCTCACGTTCGGCAAGCCAGTTTCCTGCCGCAACGATCACAATTGATACAATCACCGCAATGATCGCATCCCTTATATCACATCCAAAGAATACCGCAAATCCGGTACCACCTAAAATACCGGCCGCATAATGGGTGTACCACTTCTGTTCCGGTCTTCCCATCACCTCTTCAAACTGTCTTCTCAGTTCTTTTGCATCCGGCTTTTCTTTACAGACTTTACGGCACAGATTATTCAGATAATCCAGCTTGTCAAAGTCACATTCCCCTATTTCTACCAGCCGAATCTGTGTAATAATCTGCCCTTCCGGTGTCTCTACCGTAATCTGGATATTGCTTGGTATAACAAAAATATCATACTTTACAAATCCATAACTTCTGCAAATACGGTACAGACTGTCCTGCAGACGGAAGTTCTCCGCTCCGCATCTAATCATAGCTTCCCCAATGTCCAGGATCCCCTGTACAATTCTCTCGTAATCGTATTTCACATTCATTTTCCTTTTCCCAAAACCTCTCTCTTTTGTTCTTCTTACAAAGCCAGTTGTTCCGCCCTCCCGAACACTTCAGCCATACGAAGTAATGATATCATGATGTATCAAAAAGTCAACTAAATTCGGAGAATTTTTTCTAACCATGCCCATTCAATCTCATTATACCTTTTGTGTTTTGAAGATATTGTACTATGTTTCTGCGATATTCGTCAAGACATCCACCCTCCAATATGATATAGTGTTATTTTGAAAGGAGCTTTTAAGAAATGAAAAAAAACACAAATTGTATGCAGACCATCTACGCTTGTTTTATTGGTTACATCGTTCAGGCTATCGTAAATAATTTTGTTCCTCTTCTTTTTGTCACTTTCCAAAATAATTACCATATTTCACTAGAACGAATTACCTTTTTGATCACACTCAACTTTATCATTCAGCTGTTTGTCGATCTTCTATCCGCATTCTTCATCGACAGGATCGGATACCGCATTTCGATTTTAATTGCGCATATTCTTTCTGCGGCAGGACTGATATTACTCACCGTTCTTCCGGAAGTTTTTTCCTCCCCTTATACCGGACTTGTAATCGCAGTTATCATTTATGCGATCGGCGGTGGACTTCTCGAAGTACTGGTAAGCCCGATCATTGAAGCCTGCCCTACTGATAACAAAGAAAAAGCAATGAGTCTCCTGCATTCCTTTTACTGTTGGGGGCATGTGGGCGTTGTTCTGTTATCAACCGCATTTTTCTGGTTTTTCGGAATATCGCACTGGAAAATCCTCGCACTTATGTGGGCTGTCATCCCAATATTTAACACTTTCCTCTTCAGAAGTGCACCAATCTACTCCCTTCACGAAGAAGGTGAACAGGGACTTTCTCTCAGAGAATTGTGCACATCTAAAATCTTCTGGATGTTAATGCTTATGATGACCTGTGCCGGTGCCAGCGAACAGGCAGTCAGCCAATGGGCATCCACTTTTGCCGAGACAAGCCTGCACATTTCCAAAACACTCGGCGATCTTGCCGGTCCTCTTACCTTTGCAGCCTGTATGGGGGCTTCCCGGCTGCTTTACGGAAAATACGGAGACAGGATCCGGCTGGATCTGTTCATGAGAGGAAGCTGCATTCTTTGCATCCTTTCCTATTTATGTATTTCCATCCTTCCATTTCCTGCGCTGAACCTTTTGGGATGTGCGCTTTGCGGATTCTCCGTTGGAATTATGTGGCCGGGACTTTTCAGCACCGCATCCGTCTCTATTCCACGTGGCGGCACAACAATGTTTGCCCTCCTTGCACTTGCCGGAGATCTGGGATGTTCCGGTGGTCCGACGCTTGCAGGTCTGGTATCTTCCTACGCCGGCGGCAGTCTGAAAACCGGGATTTTCGCAGCCATTATTTTTCCGACCGTCCTGCTTCTTGGTCTAATAAAATCAAAAAAATCTGAATAAAAAATAACGGGTTCCTCTTTTCATTGAGTTACCCGTTATTTTTCTTTTTAGTTTATCGTTTTTTCAAATCGGTCCTCTTCCGGAGCCGTATCCTGTCCAAACCATTTCTTACTCAGTTTCGTAAGTGTTCCGTCTTCTTTCAATTCTTTTTACACACTCTTTACAGGCAGAATAAAAAGATGAGCACCTTTTACAGCACTCATCTTCCCCACTACTTCAACAATTTTTCTTCCCATTCTTTTTCTTTAAACCCGGTCAGTACAAATCCGTCCCCAACTACAAACGGTCTTTTCACCAACATACCATCTGTCGCCAGCAGCTTTATCTGCTCATCTTCCGTCATCGTCGGAAGCTTGTCTTTCAGCTGCATCTGCTTATAAAGCATCCCACTTGTATTAAAAAACTTTTTCAGCGGGACCCCACTCATCGCATGCCATTCCTTCAGCTCTTCATAGGTTGGATTTTCCTCCACGATTGCCCGTTCCTCAAATGCAATCTCATGCGCCTCCAGCCATTTCAGCGCCTTCTGACAGGTGCTGCATTTTCTGTATACCAATACTTTCATCTATCTGATCCACTCCTTTTTTATTCTCCAGAGTCCTGCTTGTACATCCCTTACAAGCTCTGTATTTCCATGTACCAATTCTTCATGATACCGTGTCAGACGTTGCCAGCTTTTCAGGATCTGCTGCTTCTGTAACGGATAAAAATTACTCAACACCGCATCCATCTCTTTGATCCCATACATCTCCAGCTGCTCCTGGAACTGCTCCTCATCTTTTTCATCTTCCCCAATATATTTGAGACAGAGAATCTTATTCCAGTCATACATATCAAAAAGCAGAACTTCATCCAATGGTACTTCCAGTGTCAGGAAGTTGCCGCCCATCGACTGATCCACATTATAGGCTTCACGGAATGCCCAGTACGGATACTCCGCACCATCCGGTTTCTTCACATATTTCTCCATCTCACGCACAAACCAGGAATAGGCTGTTGTGAAAATCTTTGCACTTTCCTGATATTTTTTCCGCACATACGCCTCTTTGGAATAGCACACGCCATTCCGCTCAATTGCTTCGATTACCGGGTCTGCCTGTGATGCATATAAGGTTATTGTATTACATTTTTCACCCATTCTCTTCGCACCTCCCAGATGTTTCCATAACATCCATCACTTCCGATCTGGATGTCATCATCAAAAAGCCTCTTCCAGCTCTCCCGGATCTCCCGTTTGATCTCCGGATAGAACTGCGACATATACGCCTGCGTGTCGCTGACTCCATAGGCTTCCAGAAGCTCTTTGTGCCGCTTTTCATCCGCCTTGTCTGCCGGAATATAGGAATAGTTGAGGATCATTCCCCATTTTGTGAAATTCACTCTGGTAATCAGGGATTCTTCGATCTCCAGTTCCAGGATCACTCTTCCTTTTTCCGGAAGCATCGTTGCATCCTGCCTGAAGGATACCCATACCGGAAATTCCACATCCGCCGGTTTATTCCCGTAGTCCGGTCCATTCTTGACCAGCCATTCATAAGTATCCAGAACCAGCTCCGAATGTTCTTTGAGATCCTTTATGATATACTCTCGCTTTACCGTATATCGTCCGGTTTCCTGAAGAACTTTCCAGACATTTTCATGCTGCTTTGACCACACTGTAATCTTTGCCATTCCATCACCTCACTAATGGTAAAATATAAGTACTCCAAAGATAACTAACCGGCATCACCATACTTACATTTACTATAACACCGATTGGCATCTTTTGTCCTCTTTTCCCTTTATTCTCTCATTACTTCGTATCAAATCTGGTCACTGCCATGTGGATCAGATATGGAATAAGGATTACCGGAATCGCCAGATACGCCAGCACACTATACGCCTTCTGGATCAGTGTCAGAAGCCCGAACTGTGCGATTCCAAAATCTACAACACAGCAGATAAATGCTGCCACAATTTCCTTTGTACCAATTTTACTTTTTTTACCCATTTCCGTCTCTTTCTTCACTTTATTAAGACTACTGCAGATTCTTTTCACCATTGCAGCCACCATATTAACTGCCGTAGATACCGCTCCAAGAATGATCAAAACAGAAATCAGCGGCATCATAAATCCTTTTCCAACACCGCACTGCACCATAAAAAGTGTCGGGACGCTCGCCTCGCTCATCTCCGGCTTGGTACAAACAGTCATAATCCCAAGCACAACCATAATCATCATAAGTGCATTGATGATCCATCCGATTCCCATACTTTGCATCGCATCATCCGGCTTTTCAAAGCTCTTGGCATGCTGCACAAAAACAGCCACATTTGCCAGCTGGAATGTTCCGTAAATAAATGCTGAATAGAGTGCTTTCCCAAAGGATCCGCCATTTGCAGTCATCCGTGAAGCTGTATCTGCAATCTGCCCTGCACCTGCGATGATATTTGGAATATACACAATCAGAAGACCTGCGATAATGCAGACAGACAGGACAGAAGCCACCTTACGCACCAGGTCTGTTCCAAATACTGCCACAACGAAGATAAATATGCCGATAATCAACGTACACAGCAGATACGGAAGTCCGGTCAGGGTACTTAAGGTCGCTCCGCCTGTCGCAAATGCAACTGCGGGAGCCACGCACATCACACAAATATACAGTACTTCAAACAAATTGGAAAATACCGGCGCAAACTTCCCATAAAACGCATTGTTATAAGACCGGTAATCATATACCTCATGCTTTCTCGCAAACCGGAGGCAGTACGCGAAAAATACCGCATTATATCCCATGGCCAGAACCGGCATCAGAAGACACCAGATTCCATAACGCACATAATAACTGTAGATCTGCGCACCCGAGGCAAATCCACCTCCGAAATGTGTTGTAAACCAGACAAACGCTACCCCAAGAATCATAGAGGAAGTTGCGGATTTCTTATTCTTCATGGCTCTGATCCTTTCTGACTCTTTCTTTCAGTTTCTGCATTGCATCTTCCAGCATTTCCCGGGTTACCTTATATGGGTAATGTGCTACATCCGACATTTTCGGAATATGTCCCATACTTTCTTTCCATTCATCCTCTGTAATCTCAATTTCTTTCAAGGACACCGGAAGCCCTATCTCGCGATTCAGCTGATATATTTTCTCAAATTCTTCTTCCTGTCCATCTACAAGAAGTGCCAGAAGCACACCAAATCCAACTACTTCCCCGTGCAGATGCCGCTGCTCGATCACCGGATACTTCGTCAGAGCATAAAAAATTGCATGTGCAAGTCCACTGTTATAATCCGGTGTGAAATCTTTTGTAAGGAAAATGGATGCAATTCCGGTTGTCACAACGATCGCCAGAACCACCTGCTCTACATCGTATGTACACAGTCCCTTTTTATGGTCTGCAAATGCCTTCGGTCCATATTCCAGAAGAGGATTCCTGCACATCAGACTGACTGCTACACCAAGTGAGGTAAAATGTTCCAGTCTTTCATCCCTTGATGAGATTGTTGCTTCATAGTATTTTGCATAGGTATCACCAATTCCTGCCCACATATACTGACTCGGTGCTTTTGCTATGATTTCTGTATCGATAAATGCATACATGACCGGACGCACGAAGAAATTCGGTTTCAGAAATGTACCATCCTCGTTATACATGATTGACACCGATGTACATGCCGAACAGTTGGATGCGATTGTCGGGAAGCTGAACACCGGCTTATCATCTGTGATACACAGACATTTTACCGTATCCAGTGCTTTGCCCCCTCCTACTCCAAATACCATATCTGCTTTCTGATAAACCGACATCCGGCGAAGCTTTTCTACCGTCTGATAGGTACAGTCTTTCCCATAAAGTTCTTTTCCAATAATCTCCAGATTCGTCTGGTCGACCGCCGCTTTGATCTTATCAAAAGCCGCATCAAGTGCCCTTTTTCCGCCGATCACAAGTACCGTTTTTCCATAAGATTCACAGACCGGTCCGATTTTATCGTAAATTGCATCTCCGATGGAATAATTCGGGAGATGCACCTCGTAATTTTCTAATTTCATAGTCTTTCTCTTTTCCTGGTTTTATGTCTTTTTCCTAAAAAACAATCATTCAGCCGGAAATCCTGACAGAATATCCTGGTAGCTTCTCTTGCATATTTTCGTATCCAAAAAGTCGGTCCGAATCCTAAAATCCGCACCGACTCTGGTCTCTTTCATTAATTCTGATTAGATATCTAAAAGATCACTGTATACTTTCAGTGCTCCGTCTGTCTCATGGGCAAGTACACGTTTGGCAAGTACTTTCCCAAGCTGAACACCTTCCTGGTCGAAGCTGTTCACATTCCATACAAATCCCTGGAACATAACCTTATTCTCAAAATGTGCAAGAAGTGCACCGAGTGTCTCTGGTGTCAGTTCTTTACCGATGATAATACTTGACGGACGTCCACCTTCAAAATTCTTGTTGCGGTTCTCGTCTGATTTACCGCATGCAAATGCTACGATCTGTGCAGCTACGTTTGCGCAGAGCTTCTGCTGGCTTGTGCTGTCCTGGATCACAACATCGGTTCCGATCTGGCTGTTCTTGAAGCCGATGAACTGGAGCGGTATGATGTTGGTTCCCTGGTGGAGAAGCTGATAGAAGGAATGCTGTCCGTTTGTTCCTGGTTCTCCGAAGATCACCGGACCTGTCGGGTAATCTACCGGTTCGCCAAAGCGGTTAACTGATTTACCATTGGATTCCATATCCAGCTGCTGCAGATGTGCCGGGAAACGGCTCAGTGCCTGTGAATATGGGAGAACGGCTGTTGCCGGATATCCGAGTACATTACGCTCGTATACACCGATCATCGCATCCAGCATTGCCGGATTCTTCAATAAATCTTCATTCTTGGAAACTTCATCTACCTTTGCTGCTCCTGCAAGGAACTGTGCAAATACTTCCGGTCCGAATGCCAGCGAAAGTACGGCACCACCGACTGCTGAAGTAGATGAGTAACGTCCTCCGATATAATCATCCATGAAGAATGCTGCAAGATAATCATCGCTCTTTGCAAGTGGTGATGTCTCGCTTGTAACAGCGATCATATGCTTGGAAGCATCCAGACCTGCATTCTTCAGGGCATCTTTTACAAATGACTCATTGGTAAGAGTCTCAAGAGTTGTTCCTGACTTTGATACCAGAACAAAAATAGAATGTGCTACATCAATTGAATTCAGTACTGCTGCTGCATCATCCGGGTCAACATTGCTGATGAATTTGGCTTCCATCTTGAATGTGCCGTTCTTCTTAGCCCAGTTCTCAAGTGCAAGATACATTGCGCGAGGACCAAGGTCACTTCCACCTATACCGATCTGTACGACTGTTGTGAATTTCTCACCTGCTGCATTTGTGATCTCGCCGGCATGTACTTTATTGGCAAAATCTGCGATCCTCTGCTGCTGCTTAACATAGAATTCTCGCTTGTCTACTCCGTCAGCTTCTACTTTATCTCCAAGCTGTCCACGGGTGAGCTGATGAAGAACCAGTCTCTTTTCTCCTGTGTTGATCACTTCTCCATTGTAGAGTGCTGCGTACTTTTCTGTCAGCTGCGCTTCTTTTGCAAGCTTTGCAAGTGCTGCAAGTACTTTATCATCTACTGCTTTTGCAGCGTAATTGTAAGTAAGATCCTCTGTCATCGAAACGCTGTAATCCTTAACACGTTCTGCTCCGTTCTCACCGGACATCACTTCTGCAAGATTGACACGTTCTACTTCCGAAAGTTCTTTAAATGATGTAAGTGTATCCAAATTGTTCCAATTAATCATAGTGGATTCCTCCTTATTCCTTTTATGATAGTAGGATTGTATCAGCCCTTTTGATACGCACGGATCTTTTTCTCCGTTCCTTGTATCATATAATAATCCAAGGAAATTATACTATGATGTGGTTATGATTTCAAGCCTGTAGGTCGGAAACCTTTGCTCGTCTTTACAATAATCTTGTCAAATACCATGAATAAGGACGGAAGGATCAGCACAACAACCACCATACTGATCAGTGCACCTCTCGCCATCAGGATACACAGCGAACTGATCATATCGATATTGGAATAAAGTCCGACACCGATCGTTGCAGCAAAGAAGCTGAGCGCACTGACGATGATCGACTGCGCAGAGAACTTATGTGCTGTTGTGATCGCGTCAAATTTGCCTGCGCCGCGGCTTCTCTCTCTCTGATATCTGGTGGTCATCAGAATCGCATAATCCACAGTCGCGCCAAGCTGGATCGTACCGATTACGATTGATGCCACAAACGGCAGCTTTGTTCCAGTGTAAAACGGAATACCCATATTCACAAAGATCGCAAATTCGATCACACCGACCAGGATCACCGGAATAGTAACTGATTTGAACAGAAGCAGAATAATCACAAATACGATTCCAATAGACACTGCACTTACACGCTTAAAGTCCGTGTCTGTAATGTTGATCAAATCTTTTGTCAATGGTCCTTCTCCTACCAGCATTGCACCCTTATCATATTTATCCATGATCTTATCAATCTGCTCAATCTGTTTGTTTACTTTATCCGTTGCTACTTTGTACGTAGAATTTACCATCAGCAGCTGGTACTTGTCATTTTTCAGCATACCGGTGACAGATTCCGGGAGCATATCTGCCGGAACACCGGAGCCGACCAGGTTATCCAGTCCAAGTACCCATTTAACACCATCTACTTTTTCAATCTCCTGTGACATCTTCTTGACGTCAGAACCTGCAACCGAGCTGTCCACCAGAATCATATGTGTGGTATTCATATTGTAATCTTCTTTTAATTTCGTGTTCGCAATGACACTCGGAAGATCCTTTGGCAGCGATTCGTCCAGATTGTAGTAAACACCTGTGTGATTGTTTCCGTAAATCGCCGGAAACAGAAGGATCACAAATGCTACTACATAAATCACGTAACGCTTTGTCACCTTATCCGAAATTCTTCCAATATCCGGAAGCAGCGGTTTGTGTTTTGTCTTCTCGATCAGCTTGTCACAGCACAGGATCATGGACGGAAGAACGGTTACACAGACCAGAACTCCGAAGATAACACCTTTTGCCATAACGATACCGATATCTTTTCCAAGCGTAAAGCTCATAAAGCAAAGTGCGATAAATCCGGCAACTGTCGTAACTGAACTTCCGATTACGGATGAAAAGGTCTGGGAAATCGCGTGTGCCATCGCCCGCTCTTTATCTCCGTTATAGCGCACCTGCTGCTCCTGATAACTGTGCATCAGGAAAATAGAATAGTCCATAGTGACACCGAGCTGAAGTACCGCTGCCAGTGCCTTCGTGATATAAGAAATCTCTCCAAAAAATACATTCGTTCCAAGATTATATACGATTGCGATTCCGATACTCAAAAGGAACAATACCGGAACAAAAATCGATTCCATCGTAATTGCCAGAACCAGTGCAGAAAGTGCGACTGCGATCAGTACATAAAGTGGTGTTTCCTTTTCGGCAAGCTCTTTGGTGTCCTCTACAATCGCAGACATTCCACTTAAAAAGCACTGCTCTCCGGTGATCTTACGGATCTCGGTAATTGCCTTCATGGTTTCATCGGATGAAGTTCCGTCTTTGAAAAATACCGCCATCATTGTTCCGTCTTCTGTGTTGTACTCATCATACAGCTTTGACGGAAGCACGCTCTGTGGAACCGAAATATCAGCCAGTGAATCATACCAGAGTACATTCTCTACTCCGTCTACCTTCTCTACCTTTTCTTTCAGCTTCACAATCTCTTTATCTTCCATGCCGTCTACCATCAGCATCGAAAATGCCCCGATCCCAAAATCATTCGTCATGATCTCTTGTCCCTGCATTGTCTCAATGTCTTCCGGAAGATAAGTCAGCACATCATAGTTGATCCTGGTGTTCACATACCCCCACACAGCCGGAATCAAAAGGATAATACTGAGTATCAGTATCGGTACTCTGAATTTAACAATCTTTTTGCCAACCTTTACCATACTTTATTCCTCTTTTCTTTTTTATTTTTTCTCCTTCAATGACTATTGGTCATTTATTTTACAAAACCAATATACAACAAAACTGACCATAAGTCAATTTGTTTATTGACTTATGGTCAGTTTTTTTAATAATATTGTTTAGACTGATAACCTTATGCGTAATCCTGCTCCATAATATAACAACGGGCAGACTCTGTTCCCCGAATCTGCCCGTTCATTTACGCTATTCATTTATGCATTTTCTGCCGCTTCTTCACGATTTTTGCAAACCACCTGTCCAGCCACATAGCAGACCGCTGCAACTGCCATACCATTGATCGAAGCAATTCCCCATGACACAAGATTTGCTACCACTGCACCTGCGATCACACCGATCACGGCAAACCAGTTCACAGTTTTGATTTCTACTTTATCACTATCGTACTCCTTCTTATTTATAAAGTACGAGAGCACCAGGATAATCCCTACCGGCGGAAGGGTACAGTTCAGTACGTTCAGCCAGTTACAGAAATTGTAATACAGCCATACAGAAAGAAGTGTTCCGATAATACCTGAAATCAGAACCATCGGTTTCTTCTTCTGCCGGAAAATATTTGCCAGTCCAAGACCTGCTGAATACAGCGCATTGTCGTTGGTGGTCCAGATATTGAGTCCCAGAACCAGAATCGCCATATAGAACAGATTCAGACGGATCATAACCTCAAAGATATCATTTCCGCCAACGAAAATATAGGCAATCGCCCCAAAAAAGAACATCAGTGAATTCCCGATAAAGAATGCTACAACCGTTGCAATTGTACCTGATTTGGCATCCTTTGCAAATCTTGCAAAGTTCGGAGTTGCCGTTCCGCCTGATACGAAGGAACCGACTACCATACCCGCTCCACCGATCACGGTCACAGATCCACTGGATACTGCAAACTGGTCAACGATCGTTCCATTTCCCTGCCGAACTGCCATCACCATTGCTACCGTTCCAAGAATCGCAACGAGCGGAACTGCAATATAGCTTACCACCGTAAGGGAATCAATTCCGAAATATGCAGAAGCGGTCATACAGCCTCCTGCAACCAATACCAGAGCCCACATCGCAGCCTTACTTCCACCGAGAAGCTCTCCTGATACCGGGATTGCAAACATCGCAACACCTACACCGAACCATCCGATCTGAGTGAAGCTGATCATTGCAGAAGAAAGATAAGATCCTTTTTCTCCAAACGCTCTTTTTGCCAGAAGATCCATGCTAAGTCCGGTCTTTGCACCTACATATCCCAGAAGTCCTGTGTACACACCAAGGATCGCTCCTCCAAGGAGAAGGGACTTGATAAATCCCCAGAAATCAAGTCCTGCTGCCATCTGCTGCCCAACCCACATACTTGCCGAGAAAAATGTAAATCCCAGCATAATCATAAACATGGTCAGGAAACCTTTTCTGCCCTCTTTCGGGACTGCCTGGTCCGCATAGTCAATATCAACAGTTGTATCTTTCGTGTTTTTGCTCATTTTTTACCTCATTCCATTCTCTGTGATCAACAAGTTCATTCTTTTTATAGCATATATTTCTTCAAAGAATCGGTAAATTCGGTAATTCTCTGATCTGCCAGTTCTTTTAATGTAATATTTTTCATACTCTCGATATATCCCTGTTCCTGACGGTACAGCCACTTGGTGTCTGCCGGACGGATCTTCTCATAGTGGTTCTTCTCGATCCAGTCCTCATAACTGATCGGTGTCGGGTATCCAATCTTTTCATCAAGCAGTTCTTTAAAATCGATCTTATCTGCTCTCTCTTTGATTCCTTCCCAGAATTCCAGAACTTCCTCTACATGCTCATGAATCTCATAGCGTCTTGCCCCGCCATCGTAGATGATACATTTTTCAAAAAGCGGACTGCACATGGAAAGTGTCTCTCTTCTGAACTCCGGCGCGATGATTCCATCCTTCCAGTAGAAGTCCACATCCGGAAGGTTGATTCCTGACACACCTTTATCCTGATAAGTACTGAAAATTCCTTCATAATACACGGTAATGAACCCTTCAAATTCCGGCCAGAACTCACGGATCTCTCTGGTAAGATTCTCAAGAATCTCAATTCCCTTTGTTCCACCAATTGTGAAAATGATAATATTGCGAAGCTTTGCTCCGTTCTTCCTGTAAAAATCTGTCACATAGCGCAGGCAGTGGATCAGAGTCTCCCCACTTGCAATGATATCTCCGATCATCAGTGTGCTGTCCGGAACCATGGTAAGCTTACTATATTTGATTTCAAGCCCTGCAATCTCTTCATCCGCAAATACACGTTCACTGGATAAGAAACTGATATCGTGTACACGGATGTGCTCTCTGTAGCAGCTTTCCTCCAACGGATAGTTCAACGCTCCTCTCAAGATAGAAAGAATATTTGCAGTTGTCACTTTCTTCTGTTCCTTAAAATAGTAAAGCATCTGAGATGTAGAAGGAATCAGGCAGTCATATACCTCATATCCGACGATCTCCGGTGTATTCAGAAGCTTTCTTGTCTCTGCTTCCGATACAACATAATATTCATTTACATAGTTTCCACCGGCCAGTTTATAACAGGCTACACCCTGTTCATTAAATTCCGGCACCAGCTTAACCTGATTCCAATTTTTCATCTGTGATTTTCCCCTTTTCTGTAAATCCACTTTTCATAACAATAAACATTCTACAAAATGGTATGATGAAAGTGGGGGAATGTCAAGTGGAAAATGAGTAGTGAAAAATAAGCAGATGTAAAAAATACCCTTTTTGCATCAAAGAGCACTCTCTTTTTATAACAATCCCGACAAATCCACTTCATATTTATATTCTTTTGGTTCTTTATTCACCTGGTAAAACATTGCCAGATACCACGGAAGATATTCCATTCCTTCTTCTTCCTCTACATTTCCGGAACAGAATATGATTTTTCTTCCAAACTCCCAGTTTTCTACTGCCGACACTTTTGATAATGCAAAATGTTTTTTGTAATCTTTTCCGGATTTTATTTCCAGCAAATCTACTTCCATTCCGTTTTGAATCACAAAATCTAATTCTCCATATTTTTTCGATTCAAAATAATTCAAACTAAAACCGTTGCTTTTAATAATCTGTGCAAATACATTTTCCAAAATGCTTCCCATGTTCACTTCCATATTACCATTCAACAGCGCAAATTGAATATTTTCCATACATGCTGCACACAGAAGCCCTGTATCTCCCATAAATAGTTTAAACAGATTTCTTTTTTCATTCAGACGCAATGGCGGCTGAGGTTCTTCAATATTGTAAGAAGGAAGTGCAACTCCTGCATCACTCAGCCATAAAAATGCATTTTCATAACGGTTCATCCTTCCTTTATCATCTATTTTATTTAAAATAAATCTCCGATTTTTGCTGTTAAGCTGTGCCGGAATACTGTCAAAAATTGCCCTGATTTTAATTTTGTCTGACCCTTCTGCATATTTTCCAATATCCAGACGATACAATTCTAAAATCTCTCTCTGAAGTGCAACGACTTTTCCTATATCATGCGTATTCACATAAATCTGGACAACTGCAGGCATTCCTCCGACAACAATATACGTGTAAAATAATTTCAACATAGTCTGATGAACCACTTCCGGGACCTCACTGTGTTCAGAATAACATGTTTTCAATAATTCAATTGTAGAGTCCTGAACTCCATTTGCTCTTATATATTCCTCAAAATCCATCGGATACATATAGCAGATTTCTTCATAGCCAACTGCATAAGATGGTACTTCTTTGTATCGTACTCCTAAAAGCGATCCTGATTCAATATAATCAAATCTTCCATCCTCAACCAGAAACTTAATTGCACATCTGGCATTTGGACATTCCTGAATCTCATCTAAAAAAATCAAAGTTTTTCCAGGTACAAATTCCTGCATTTTAAACGCAGTCAGATTCGTAATGATTGTATCTGCATCCAAATTACCATCAAATATTTTCCCCGCCTCTTTATCTAAGATAAAATTAACTTCAACATAATGCTCATAATTTTTCTTTGCAAATTCTCTTATAATGGTAGTTTTCCCTATCTGTCTGGCTCCAATAATGCACAGTGCTTTTTTATCTGATGTCCGCTTCCACTCATCTAATTTTCTGTATATCTTTCTTTCCAGCATGCTTTTGCACCTCCATTATTAGTATTGTAACATTTTTCCATCTATATTCACACCTGTTTGCCACTTTTTTCTTTGTTTTTTGTATTAGATTTGTAACATTTTTCCAAAAATTGAAAAGTCGCCAACATTTCTGCTGACGACTTTTCGAAGAGCTCGATGTGCTCAATTTTACTATTTCCCTGATTTTTTATCTCACCTGATCAATATAGAATTTAAATTTATCTGTTCGATAATAGCATTTAAAATTCTCGATCGGAATTTCTCTTCCATTCACAATGCCATATGTAATACAACGAAACAGAATAATCGGTGTTCCTTCCTCGATGTCCAAATACTCGGCAATTTCATCCTGTGCCCCGATCGCCTCAATCGTTCTTCTTGCCTTTGTTATTTTAACACCATAAACTTCTGTTATGATCTGATAAAGGGATTCCTTTTTCAAATCATACTTTGATAAACCCGGAAAAATCTTTTCCGGCAGAAAAGTCAGCGTATAGTTTAGCGGCTCTTTATCTGCATATAAGATTCTTCCTATCATATAAACATTATCACTGGTTGTAATCTCAAGTGCTTTTGCTCTCTTTACATTCGCATCAACCAGCTCTGAAACAACAACTTTTTTACTTGGTGTTAGTCCCAGTTTTAATACATCTTCCGTACAACTCGTAATTGAAAAAAGATTGTTACTTCCTTCATCCGTCTTTACATAGGTTCCTTTTCCTTGGACTTTGTACAAATATCCTTCTGTGACCAATTCATCAATCGCTTTCCGGATCGTAATTCTGCTGACCTGATAAGTCTCCATCAATTCTCTTTCGCTCGGAATCGGCTCCTTTGAATCGTAAACTTCATTATCAATATTCTCTACGATTGCCTTCTTCACAAGATAATATTTAGGTAACTTTTCGTCGAACATCTCCTTCACCCCATCTCACCTTTTTTGATCACAGAATATTCCAAGTGTTAACACATAGCTTTAAATTCCCTGATCTTTTCTTTCATTGCAGGAATATTTTCATGAAGTTTTAGAATTGTACTGCCAACGAACGCTGCATCCCCGCCTGCCTCTCTTACTAGTCTTACATCTTCTGGTGCATGAACGCCTACCCCACAATAAATAGGTCTTTCAATTCCACAGCTTCTTAAATACTCTACACAATCTTTTAATGTAGGATATTCCTCATTTTTTTGCTGTGTATCATACGGCTTCGCCTGTAAATATACAAATCCATTTGATTGTTTTGCCATTTCCACTTCTTCTTTCGGTAAATGGAACTGTACATAACAAGATACCTGAAGCCCCGCTGCAATTATCTTATTTTTAATAATATCATCTTTTAAGCCAACAAGCAAAATATCTTTTAAATTATTTGTCAGGCAGAACTCAATAAATCTGTCTACACCAATCTCTTCAACTGTATTTTCATATGCCAGAACCAGAATCTTCACATCTGGAAGTCTCTTCTGAATGGCAACAATTGAATCCATATATTTTTCATAATCATCGCAAGCCTCCAGTGCTTTTTTCATTCTTCCTGCAATATAATCACTCTCCAGGTATGGATTTCTGGATGGAAAATCCACTTCCATCATTCTGCATCCTGCATCTGCATATTCTACTGCCATATTATAACTTGCTTCAATTGTAGGATATCCATTTGATAAATAACAAATAATCTCCATTTTTATTCTCCTCTGTACACCTTGATAAATAATTCTTTAAATTCGTCAATTTCCGGAATAACCGGATTTGTTTTTGTGCATCCATCAGCTTTTGCAAGCGGAGCCATCTCATCCAGTTTTGCCATATATTTTTCTTCATCCGGAATGATCTCTTTAAAGCATTTTGGAATATTTAACTTTTCATTTAACGCTTCTACTGCTTCATGAAGATTTTCTGCTCCGATTCTCTTTGCAAATTTTGCATAAACTTCTTTCGCAGTTTCATTCTGCTCATTATATCTGATGATGTACGGCAAAATAATGGCGTCTGCCAGACCATGTGATACATGGAAAATACCACCGATTGTATGCGCCATAGAATGTACAATTCCAAGCGATACATTGGTAAATGCAATTCCAGCTACCATAGATGCCTGTACCATAGTCTCTCTTGCTTTTATATCATTGCCATTCTCATATGCAGTCGGTAAAGTTTCCATAATATCCTGGGCTGCCTGGCTTGCAAGAATATCTGACAGATAATTTGCACGGTTTGAAGCAAGTGCTTCCAGTGCATGGGTAAGCGCATCCATTCCTGTCTCTGCGGTAATCTTAGCCGGCATAGACATTGTTACTTCCGGATCACAGATTGCGATATCCGGCATCATTTCCATATTTCCAACACCATGCTTTAATCCTTTTTCATTATCTGAAATTACGATAGAACGTGAAACTTCACTTGCTGTTCCACTTGTCGAAGGAATACAACACATTCTTGCTTTACCTCGTAATTTCGGAAATTCATTCGGCGGAAGAATATCTTCCATCTGAGTCAATTCCGGATGTTCATAAAAGATCCACATTGCTTTTGCAGCATCCATTGCTGATCCACCGCCAAGTCCGACAATCAGATCTGGTTCAAATTCCAGCATTTCATTTCTTCCTCTGAGTACAGTTTCAAAAGACGGATCTGGTTCTACGCCTCTGATAACCATTGTTTCAGCACCGGTTTCTTTAAAATATCCTTCTACCTTTGCCAGCATTCCACTCTTTTCCATGCTATGTCCGCCAATAACAATACTGACTTTTTTTGCTTTAATTGTCTTAATATATGCAAGACTTCCTTCTCCAAACATCAATTCTGATCCTGCAAGTTTCATTGGTCGCATCATTTTTATCTTCCTGCCTTTCTCTATTTCAATCCGTCTAATACTTTCTTAACCAGTTCATAAGAGATTGGATTTGTTAAAATTCCTCCCTCTTTCAAGCTGGAACCGATAATCGCACCATCTGCTGTCTGAAGCTGATCATGAATATTTTCTGCATTTACACCACTTCCTGCAAACACCGGAAGATTTACTACATTTTTCACTCTCTTAATCAGATCCAGTGGTGTCTCTTCTCCAACCTGTGTACCTGTAACAATAATTCCGTCTGCTCCGTTTGATGCAGCATCTTTTGCTGACTGCTCAATCGTAATATGTTCTCTTAACATATGCGCATGTTTTACCTGCACATCGGCAAGAATTTTAACATTTTCCTGTCCCATCATCTTGCGATATTCCATACATTTCTTTGCACATGGCTGAATAATTCCATCTGTAAACAATACTGTATCCACAAATACTGGAACTCTGATAAAGGATGCTCCTACCATTGCAGCAATCGCAATATCTGCTTCACAGTCATTAAACGCTGCGTCAAGTCCTACTGGAATCTGAACTGCCTGTTTCACAGCATATGCTGCAGCTGTAAGCGCCGCTACCTGTGCTTTATTTAAAAAAGCGGAAAAAGGTGTATCCCCCATATTTTCTACAATAACAGCATCTACCCCTGCTTTTTCAAGTGTAACCGCATCCTGAACTGCACGGTCAATAATTCTCTGATAATCCCCATCAAATCCAGCTGTTGTCGGAAGCGGAAGGCAATGCACCATTCCGATTACTGTCTGTGAATTTAAAGTAAGTATCTCTTTACTCATGTTTACCATCCTCTCTTTTTATATGATAATTATAAATTCCTTCCAGCGCTGTTCTACAGAGTAAATCCTCTGCATCTACACGATCCTGTCCCTTTAAAGTTTCCTTCAAATTTTCAAGTACCGTAACCACTGTTAAAATACAGGTCTTAACTCCCATCAGTCGTCCCAGTGTCAGAATACATGAAGATTCCATATCGATTCCTGTTACCCCAAGTTTCTTGACCTCTTCAAATGTTTTTGACATATCACGTCCACACTCCAGAGAAAATTTAGAATCATGCATACAACTGTAAAATCCATCCATCGTACAATTAAGTCCATTCAAATACCGTTTTCCCATTTGTTGAACTGTTTCGTTCATCACATTAACAAGTTCAATATCTGCAACCGCAGGGTAACTCAGATCCACATAGGTCTGACTGGTTCCCTCACGCCTCATTGCGGCAATCGGAATCATAAAATGTCCCAGCATATCATCCTGCATAGACATTACTGTCCCCATTCTTACAGCGACCTGCATTCCAGACTCATACATCTCTTCCATCGCAATCGCTGCGGACGGTGCCCCGATTCCCGTCGACGTTACTGTAATCTCTACTCCTTTATAGGTTCCTGTATATGTATTGAACTCTCTCATGAATGCAACTTTTTTGGGGTTATCCAAATACTTTTTTACAACTTCTACTCTCCATGGATCTCCCGAAAAAAGTACATATTTCGCAACCGTTTCTTCGCTTGCTCCCATATATAATGTACTCATCTGCATTTCCCCTTTCAACGTAATGTTTCAAATTTCTGTAATAATTCCTGTTCTGTTGGCGCATTTGTACAGCACCCTTCTGCCTGTAAAACAAAGTAAGATAATACACTTCCAAGCCTACAGCAGTCTGCCGGAGAATATCCATGTAAATATCCATAAACAAATCCTGCCATGTAAGCATCTCCCGATCCAGTTGCATCTACTACCTGTTCCACTTGACAAATTCCAATCTCTTCTTTCCGTATTTTTCCGTCTTCCCGCACATAACAAATGCTTCCGTCTTTTCCCAGAGTTGTCACAATGATATCTGCTTTTCCAATTTTAAACAGCTCTGTAATCGTATTTAGTCCGAAAAGCTTTTCAATAATTTCACATTCTACTTCATTTGTGAAAATGATTTTGCTTTCTGTTAACAACTGTTTCAAAAATGGTTCTGGAAATGCATCAAAATCATCTTTCATTCCAAAAACTACCGGTACATGATGCTTTTTACATTTTGCAAAAAACTCTTCATTGTCTGGTCTTGATGCAACGGTTATCACTCCCAGCTTTGCCGTTTCAAACAAGCTGTCTTTCATTTTCTGTGCATATCTTCCATCCATTGCTCCAGGATAAAATATGGTAATATGATCGTTATTATTATCCTGTAACAAATAACATACACTGGTTGCTTCCTCTGCTATTTGTGTAATCCCATCCTGTGGTACATTTCCTTCTTCCAGAAACTTTTTAAAACCATTACTTTCATAATCTCCGCCTACTCTTAAAACTGGCATTGCCTTCATTCCAAGCCGGCAAAGTGCATAGGCAATATTTACAGAACAGCCTCCGTAAAAAATTTTTGAATTGGATTTATTTGTAACCAGTGATGTAAATCCCACTTTGGCAGGTGTTGCTATTTTTATAATGTGATCCATACTTACATAGCCGCTTGTCAGAACATCTACTTTCATTATCCGTGCCTCCTACAACTGTCCCTCTTCCAGCATCTTGCTGAATGTATTCATATCGATGACTTTTCCCAGATACTTATCAATATCTGTCAGATGAACTTCATTAACTGTTTCTGAATTCGTTGCCACACATTCCCGGATAACATATGGGTTGTAATTCAGATAAAATGCATCTGTCACCGTTGCCCGAATGCAGCAGTTTGTTTTCGTTCCAACAACGACTACATTTTCCACTTCATTTTCCCGCAATACCAGATCCAGGTCTGTGCCGAAGAATCCACTGTACCTTCTCTTTCGGATGACATAATCTTTCTTTTCATCAACTTCCAACATTGGATCAATTTCAATTCCAAAAGTCCCTTCTATACAATTTGGTCTCATGGACTGTGCTTTTTTATCTACTTTATCTTTTCTGTTACAGTGCTGTAAAAAAACAATCAGCAGTTCATGTTTCCGGCTTTCATCCAGAACCTTTTTAATCCGTGGAAGAATCTTTTGATTCTCAGGATAAAATACCAGACCTTCCGGATCCGTAAAATCGCGAACCATGTCCACAATAATCAATGCTGTCTTTGCCATTTTCCTCCCCCTTAGTCGAACTTGTATCCTCTTACCTTAACATCCTTAAATTTCATAAATGAAACAACTGCAAGCACCGCTACCATGATGATATATGGAATTGTATCGAACATTCCTGCTGCCGGTCCTGCATATACACTTAAATTGACCGCAAGTGATCTTGCAACACCGAATAAGATTGCATAGAGTGAAGACTGTACCGGTTTCCCCTGTCCACAATAAATTGCTGCAATTGCGATAAAGCCTCGTCCTGCTGTCATATCACTTGTAAACATTGCCATTCTCTCCATTGATAAATTGATTCCGGCTAATGCACAGCAAAATGCTCCAATCAGAACAGCAATATATTTGTATTTCTGTGTTTTCAGTCCAAGACTGATCGCTGAATCTTCATTTTCACCAACAACTCTGACATAGATTCCAAATTTTGTTTTGTACATCAGAATAGCTGCTGCCGCAATTCCAATAA
The DNA here is from genome assembly GCF_027679115.1 of Coprococcus sp. TM115-187. Lineage (NCBI taxonomy): Bacteria > Bacillati > Bacillota > Clostridia > Lachnospirales > Lachnospiraceae > Coprococcus > Coprococcus sp. TM115-187. Next base: position 102,308 of record NZ_JAQEKS010000003.1, read on the forward strand.
ATGCCAGATATGTAATGACCGGATGACCACTTACGATTCCACCAATCAGCGGAATACTCTTGATGCCCGGTATATTGATCTTAAAATCTGCAACTCCTACATCTTGAAGACTGATATTAGCAAGCTCCATAACTTTCAGTACAAATTTTGCAATCGCTGGAACAATCAAGTTAATTCCAAGACCGATAACAATAACATTACCATTACAAGTAATTCCTAAGAATGAAAATACAAGTCCCCACAATAAAGTCGTTACGATTGCGGCAATCACTGCCAGAGCCACACTTCCTGTCAGATACTCGACTAACACTGAAATAAATGCTCCATTCAGCATCATTCCTTCCAGTGCGATATTCAATACATTTGCTTTATATGCAAATATTCCACCGATCACGCATAGAATAATAGGAGCACTATGGTATACTGTGTCATACAAAATACTATTTAATAATTCCATTATGCATCCTCCTTTTTCGCCTTTTTAAAACGACCAAATACGCTTGTTTTATCACCAATAAACTTAACTGCCAGGAACAGAATGATCATTCCCTGAATAATTGCAACGATTTCTTTCGGAACTGCAGTATACATATTGATGCTGTCACTACCGGTTTTTAATGCAGCATAAAAGATTGCCGCGATCAAAATTCCAATTGGCGAATGTCCACCGAGCAGAGCAATCAACATACCATCCCATCCAAGACCAGGGTTTGCAGAAAATGTCAGCGTATATTTAAACTGATCACTTAACATCCATCCTGCTCCAGCCACACCGGAAAGTGCGCCACTGATCAGCATCATGATAATGATTTTCTTGCCGACATTCATACCTGTTGCTTCTGCGAATTCCGGATTTTTTCCGATTGCTGTAATTTCATATCCCAGTTTTGATTTTTTCATAACAAAATACATAATCACCAGAATAATCATTGCAATTACAAAAAACATAGTCATTCTTGATGCTCCGAATCTTTTGAACATTACATCCTCTTTAATCGTTGGTGTAGCCACATACCCTGCACTCTTATCTTTGAATACACCGGTGGTTAAAAATTCCAAAGTCTTTGAAACTGCATAGTTTAACATCAAAGTTACAACCATCTCATTTACATTACATTTTGCTTTCAAAATTGCCGGAATCAATGCAAATAACATTCCACAAATAATTGCAACTAAAAAGCAAATCAGTTTACTTATAAATGGATTGGAAATGTTAAGATATGCTCCAGTGATTCCTGCAAAGAATCCTCCCAAAAGCATTTGTCCTTCTACACCCATGTTGTACAAATTAGCTTTGAATGTAATTGCAATCGCAAGTCCTGTCAAAATAAGCGGCGATGCATAATGCAGCGTATTCATAAAGCCTTTTTCTGTCAAAAGTGATTTCCTGATCAATACCCCGTAAGTTTCCAGTGGACTTTCTCCGATCGCTGCAATAACAATTGCTCCAAATGCAAATGCAAGAATTACCGGAAGTACAGAATTGACGATTCCTTTTATAATACTATCTTTCTTTTTCATGATCCTGTTCCTCCTTTCCAATTCCGGCCATCAGTAGTCCCATAGCAGCCATAGATACTTCTTTTGGCGATACTTCACCTGAAATTTTACCTTTATACATAACAATTACCCGATCAGATAAACTCATAATTTCTGACAGTTCACTTGAAATCAGGATAACAGTATTTCCTGCATCCCTGAATTTCAGAATCTGTTTATGGATGAATTCAATAGATCCGATATCAACGCCTCGCGTTGGCTGGCAGGCAATCAGAAGTTTGGGATTTGCAGAAAGCTCTCTTGCAATGATAACTTTCTGCGCATTTCCTCCTGACAAATTGCCTATATTGCCATTCACATCACCAAGACGGATATCAAATTCTTTAATATATTTATCTCTTTTGGCATTGATTATTTTCTTATTAAAAAGTCCGTGTTTACAAACATCTTTTTCTCCGTGATATCCTGCTATACAGTTATCGGAAACCGTCATTTCCCGGCACAATCCCTGTGCATATCTGTCCTCAGGAATAATTCCAATTCCTGCTTTTCTTAATTTTTCCGGCCACCAGTTTGTAATATCTTTACCGTCAAAAAATATTGTTCCTCTCGTCGATTCCATCAAACCAGTCATAAGCTTTACAAGCTCTGACTGTCCGTTTCCTTCAACACCGGCTATTCCAAGGATCTCACCTTTATGCACTTCAAATGACATATCTGATACAACTTCTTTTCCATAGTCATTCACAGTCGTAAGATTTTCTGCTTTGTACATAATCTCTGATTCAACTTGTTGTTTTCGTTCATTATTTACAGTAAGAACAACATCTCTTCCGACCATCATCTGTGCCAGTTCTCGTTCACTTGTGTCCTTCTTTAATACATTTCCAACAACTTTTCCCTGTTTTATTACAGTAATACTGTCTGCCAGTTCCATTACTTCCCTTAATTTGTGTGTAATAACAATGATTGTTTTTCCTTGCTCTTTTAGATTTTTGAGCGTTGCAATCAATTCATCAACTTCCTGTGGTGTAAGTACGGCTGTCGGCTCATCCAGAATCAATATGTCTACATTTCTGTATAACATCTTCAGAATTTCTACTCTCTGACGTCCACCGACAGATATATCTTCAATCTTATCTGTTGCATTTAATTCCAGATGATTTTCCTGAATCAGTTTCTCAACTCTTTTAATTTCCTCTTTCTGATCGATAAACGGAGTTTTCATTCCGCCTTTTTTCTGTGTAATTTCCGCACCCAACAGTATATTTTCATATACGGTAAGAGACGGCACCAGCTTAAAATGCTGGTGCACCATCCCTATCCCGTTTGCAATCGCATCAACCGGGCTGTTCAGTGTAACTTCTTTCCCCCGGATCAGGATTTTTCCGCTTGTTGGCTGCAGCAATCCGTAGAGCATATTCATCATTGTAGATTTTCCTGCACCGTTTTCACCTACAATACATTTAATCTCCTGTTCTTTTACATCCAGATTAATATGATCATTTGCGACAAAATCGTTAAACTTTTTGGTCAGATCAACCGTCTGTATCATGCTGTTCATATTGCTGCTTCCTTTCTGTCAAAACAACTATTTTACTGTAACATTCGGGCATTTAGAAGCATCGAATTCTTCTCCACTCTGCGCATCCGTTACTACAATTGTTCCATCTGAAATCTTGTCTTCTACATCTTTGATTTCAGTTTTGATTTCTTCCCATTTGTCTTTTCCGCTATCCTGTATATGTTTGCTGATTTCTGAAAGATCTGTAATAGAAGCTGCGCCTGATGCTAATGAATATGTCTGTGCACGATCCATCTTATCAATCTTTCCATTTACTGCTTCTTTTACAATGTCATATACAGGTACTTCTGTATTTTTAATAACACTTGTCAGAACATATCCTGGCTGCTGATCATCTTTGTTAGCATCTACCTGAATTGCAAGCTTTCCTTCTTCTTTTGCCTTTGATGCAACACCATCACCTACAGAACCAGCTACTGAGAATACAATATTTGCTCCCTGATTATAATATGTTCCTGCTACTGTACTTCCTGTTGCAGAATCAGCAAATCCTGCATCATATTTTGCATAGTAATCATAATTTACACCCAGCTTTTCAGCTTCATAGTTGATACCTTCGATATATCCATAAGAGAATACCGTGATACCATTTGAATTAGTTCCTCCGATAAATCCTACGGATCGTCCGCCATTATCTGCAGGTGTGAAATTATAACCATCTGTACCAAATAAAGTTTCTGCATTTTCATTTACCAATGTAGTAAGTGCACCTGCTACGAAAGATGCCTGATGTACATCAAACAATACACTGATTACGTTATCATGGATTGTCTTTCCATCTTTATCCTGGTTTGGATTATCATTTACACATACAAATGTTGTATCTGGATACATCTCTGCAATTGGCTGTGCTCCACCTGTTCCCTGAATCAACGCTTCAAAATCATATTCCAGATTGAAAATTACATTGTATCCATCATCAGCCAGTGATTCCAGCGCCTGTGGTACACCTGTTGTAGGCTCGACAACCTTATATTCAATTCCAAATTCATCGGCAGCTTTTTTTGCTCCTTCCACAGCAGACTGATTATATCCATTATCATTCTGTCCGGCAGCCGAACAAATAATTGCAACCTTTACATCGCTTCCTTCCTTTTTTTCCGCTTTTTTCTCAGATTTTCCTCCACATGCTGTCAGGCTTCCTGCTACCATTGTCATTGCAAGTAAGCATCCCAATGCCTGTACTACTCTTTTTTTCATTTTTCTTCCTCCTTTGTTATGATGTCATGTCGTCATGACCAGTTCCTTTTTCTATAATATACAACCTTGCCTATGAAATGTAAATACTATTATTTATTTTTGTTGTATTTAGCAATTTTCCCTTTATTTTTTTGTGCATTTATCACAAAGTCTCTTGTATTATATTCAGCAAAAGGTTTTCTACATTTTCTACTAATAACTATTTCCTGACACAAAAAAAGAACGCCCCTGTTTCCAAGAACATTCTTTTCTCTTCTCTATTTACATCACCATCTGGAACACCAGTACCATCAACGGCATCGTCACAATCGCTCCAAGTGTAGTCAGCACACTGATCGCACTGGCATATCTGGAATCATTGTCATATACCTGACACATTTGTGTAACAGTTGAAGCAACCGGCGAAATTACCGCCATAAATACGATCAAAAGGATTTCTTCTCCTTCTTTATTCCATCCCACAAGACCACTTACCTTCAGGATAAGCAACGCAATAAGCGGAATCACGATCAGTCGCATAAACGAAATAAAATATGCTTTCTTATTCGTCAATACTTTCTTTAAATCCATTCCACCGATCAGCATCCCAATTACAAACATACTTGCCGGTCCAATCATTGCTCCGACTGAACTAAGCGTTCCTGTAATGATTTCCGGCAGACGTATTTTGGCAAAAAACAAAGTAATCGCAATGATAATCGTAATGATATTGATATTAAAGAATATTTTCTTCAGATTAAATCCTTTTTCATGACTAAGTACTTTTTTACAGTGTGTCCAGAAAAAGATAGTCTGAAGTCCCATAAATACACACGCATAAAATACCCATTTATCTCCAAGCATAAATGCCACAAGTGGTACGATCAGATTCCCTGAATTGGAATAATAAATGGACATCGTTTCTACTTCATTCAGTTTGAGAACTTTCCCGATCAGATTCACAACCGGAAGTAAAATAAAAAGGAGCAATAACGATGCGATACAGGCAAGCTCAAGTCCACTCACTTTTTCCGGTGTGTAATCCACCTGAAACGCATTCAAAATCACACACGGTACGATCAGATACAGTACCAGTGTTGACAGTACCTTACTGTCTTCATCTTTCAGCAATCCCATTTTGACTACCACATATCCCATAAAAATCATAATAAACAGTTTTGCAATCTGTTCCATCAAAAGTATACTTAGTTCCATTTTTATCCTCTTTTCCTTTTAACACAAGAGAAGCGGATTGTCCGACACAACCCGCTTCTTATTATTTCATTTCTTTTTCTGTCGGTTCATTTTTGTCTGTCAGATATTTCCATCTTTTAAACAATACCAAATCCCCTGTTTTCTGTCAAGAAATCCCTTAAGCCATAAACCTCTTTATCCTTCTATACTATACCTGTTCCAAAAGCCTTCTGCACTTCTGATTCATCGCCCCCAGTTCCAGTACAACCGGAAACAGATCCTCTTTACTCATTCCATAGCTGATCATGCAGAGTGCCTTATAGAAAAATCCGTTCACTTCCGCATCTGTTTTCCCCATAACGACAGCCGGGGAAATGATAGCTGCCATCTCCCGGATTCCGAAAAGGATTGCAGTCTCCACGCCGCGCACATCTGTTTCGTGTTTCCAGATATTGCTCACATCATATTCGGAGGTATTGCCACACGGTGCTGCACAGACTGCGCAATCCGGTGCGACGGTATTTTTTTCTTCTCTTACTTTTTCGATCATCGCTTTTAAAGCTGCTGCCCCGGTGTTACTGTTCGTAATCGTATGCACAAGACCTTCGATGATAATCTCATCTGTGTTTTCTGTCTTTGGATTGTTACCACAGGATCTGGCAAGACCGATCAGCGCACCGGTCAGTTCATCCTGGAGTGCTAAAATCTCCTGTCCCTGCGAAATCGTCGCTGTATTACTCATATTTTCATTCCTCATACCTTCTTTTTTTGTATGGATAAGTATACGGTTTCTGGATTTTCATTTCTGTTGTAATAACAACATTATTCCGATTTATCTGTTCCAATCAGGACTTTCTTTCCACAAAACGCGAAACCATAATGCCAGACCTTTGATTTTGGGATACCATCAAATAATAATCCCATTCAGATGATCGCACTCATGCTGAATAATCTGCGCCGTCCATCCACTGTATTTTTGTCTCTGCCGTTTAAAATTGATATCCTCGTATTCTACTTCAATTTCCTGATAACGCACACATTTTCTTACGCCATCCAGAGACAGGCATCCTTCTTCTGTCTCATACTTTCCGTTTCTCTTTACAATCTTCGGATTGAACATCGCAACATTCATAAATCCCATATTGACTGCAATGATCGCTTTATTTACCCCGATCATATTTGCTGCCATTCCCACACAGCCATCTTCGTGCGCTTTTAATGTATCCAGTAAATCAATTGCAACTGGAAAATCTCCTTTCGTTGCTTTCTCTGCCTTCTGGCGCAGAAAAAAGAGATCTCTCATAATTGGTTTTACCATTTTATCTTTCCCCTTTCCGTAGTACTAGTTACTGTTCACAGTACCTGTGACCAGCAACTAGTACTTTCCAGTATACACGATTTTTCCCATTTTTAGGTTGGAAAAATTGGAAAATGCACATATAATTAGATTAGTTTTCAAATACAAACAGGAGTGTACTATCTATGGATAAGATTAAAATTATAAAAAAGAACGATGAATATTCTTCCGAATATCAGATCGGAGATACTTTTGAAATCGAAGGCACCTGGTATGGTGGTGTCCATATTATCGGAAAGACCGGCGCACCGGTTTCTCTTGATAAAGATGAATATATTTATCTGGATGCCGATCCGGAAAATAAAGCAGATTCTGCGTCTGTAATTTTCCACCCGGAATCGTCTGCCTCAACACAAACCAGTACGGTTATCCCAGAAGCACAGCCTGCTTCTACGCTTTCTGCCAATACCGAAAAAAATGACGCAGAACCCCTCCATGAAATCCATGTTGGCGATATCGTGCGCCATTTCAAAAGAGAATGGGTATCCGAAGAGAGCACCAAATATCTCTACAATGTACTGGCTTTCGCCGAGCATACTGAAACAGGCGAAAAGCTGGTTGTCTACCAGGCAATGTATGCACCATTCAAAATCTGTGCAAGACCATACGATATGTTTATGAGCGAAGTCGATCACCAGAAATATCCGGGAATCAGGCAGCACTGGCGTTTTGAAATAAATGAATAAATCATGATTAAATAAAAATGGAGAATCTCCCAGACCCCGGCTGATACCGGAGCGGATGATTCTCCATTTCATCTTCTTACAACACTCTCGCAATTCTTATATTCCTTGATGAGCTTCCGATTCTGACTTCAACTACATCGCTTTCTTTTCCTGCTCTGTCTCCTGTGTTGGTCACATCACAGCTGACTTGCAGCTTAGCCCCGTTCCTTTTTATCTCTGCACCTGAATAGGCAAAGGTTGTATAGGAAAGTCCATGTCCGAAACAGAATTCCGGTTCAATCCCAAAAGTATCATTATAGCGGTAGCCTACGAAAACGCCTTCTTTATAACGCACCTTTTCGTCGCCCGGAAATTCTCCGACTGCATGTGCAGAACAGTCCGTATGCTTTTTGTAGAAGGTTTCCGGCAACTTTCCGGATGGACTTACTCTTCCAAATAAAACTTCGGCAAGCGCATTTCCACCTTCCATTCCGGAATACCAGTTCCATACAACAGCCTTTGCGTCTTTGATCCAGCTTCCCATCTCAACCGGACTTCCTGCCATCATGACAATCACCGTATTCGGATTTGCCTTCAGTACTTCTCGGATCAGTTCATCCTGCTCATATGGAAGCTTCATATCTGCGCGGTCATTTCCTTCACTGTCATGTTCATGGTTCAGACCACCAACCAGAATGACCTCATCATACTGCGCGGCAAGCTCTGCTGCCTCTTTTCTGAGGAGTGCTCTTTCTTCTTTTACTTTCACATCCACAGACTGCTCTTCTTTTCTGCTTCCACCGCCATCTTCCAGGCTGGTCTCCTGCCAGTTCGCCTCAGACTCTTCTTTCTTTTCATCCCGTTTGTATCCCTGTACAAATGTAACTTCTGTATTTCCACCGAGAAGTGTCTTAATTCCCATCAGTGGCGTGATCTCATAAAGTGCTTTGATCTCCGTGCCTACGATGCATTTGGCGAAAAAGTCGGATCCAAAGAATGCAAGGAAGGCCAGATTTACATCGAACCACAGGGATTCTGTGTACTTGCCGATGTCGGTGTAAATGACGGCCAGGCGAAAAAAGCTCTGAATTCTGTTAAAGAAAAGCTGGCTACAAAGTACGGTATTGTTCTGCTCCAGCCTGCATATACAACTTATCACCTCAACCTTGGTGAAATTTCTTCTTATTCACCGGGATATAAAGAAAATGCAGGTATCTTCTGCCACAACAATCCATGGGTATCGATTGCTGAGACGAGAATCGGACGTGGTAACAGAGCATTTGAGATCTACCGCAAGACCTGCCCTGCTTACCTTGAAGACATCAGTGATATCCACCACACAGAGCCATATGTGTACTCACAGATGATCGTCGGATGCATATGACGTGGAATCAGAAGATCTTGCACCTGTAAGAACCGATAAAGAAGCAAAAGGCGGAATCTGTATTCGACCGGATGAGAATGTGAATGAATATCATGTAGAAATTGTTATGGGATAATTTCTTCCATCAGAAAAGCCATCAAAAGTTGGAAATTTTGAAAATGAAGGAATCTGGTACGGCGGTGTCCATATTACCGGATCGGCAAAAAATCGCTATAACACCTGAATTTCCAGGCATTATAGCGATTTCTGTCTTGTCCCTGTTATATTATTTTCTATTTAGTGTTCACAACTCTATTCGTATTTTTCAAAAATCCGGCACAGCAGAAATGACTGTGCATACGATAATACTGCAAATCCGAAGAACACCCATAAAATACTTGCAACTACAAATGATCTGGATGTAAATAATGTCACTATCAGTGATCCGACGCTTAAACCTGTAATCACGATTGTAAACGGAATGTTCACTGCTGCAAGAAGTAATGCATTGCGCAATGTCGCAAAAATACCATTTTCAAATCTTGCAATATACGGGAACAGATACTGGAACATCAGTATCCACATTCCAAGAATAATTGCCAGAATCACACGCATCACACTATACATGCTTCCCTGAAAAACTCTTATGATACGAAAATCCACAAACAACAGTATGGCAACGACAGCCATGATCAGCCAGCAAATGGTTGCCTGTTTGAAGTTCCTTTTATACGCTTTCCAGAATTCCTTCCACACGGATGGTTCTTCCCCTCTTGCCATCTTCATCGCTACCGCGTACAATGCACTTAATGAAGTTCCAATGGTGATCACTGGAATGCATCCAACTACAAAGATCATATTCAATATTATAATATCTCCAAGTCGCCCAAGTACCCTCATTACCGGACTGTCAATTGCCAGAAATTTCATTATCTATCCGCCTCTACTTACTTAATCTGATTACATTCCATGATGCTTTTCCAAGAAGAGTTGTCATAATTCCGCCGTCCATCTTTGAACGGTTTACTGTCTTTGGTACTACTTTTTGTTCATAAGAACTGTTCACCAGTTTCAGATTGGATTCTTCCATTACAATATGCTCTGTCAGATGGAAGCCTTCCATACCTCTTAAATCTGTTGTCAGTTCAATATCTTCATCCAGTGTACGGTTAACAGCGAAAATTGTAAGTTCTTCTTTCTCTTCATTATACACTGCAACACTTTCTACGTCAGTAACATTTTCATGTTTTGCAGTATCATGCTTAGCTGTCTGAACAAGCGGCATTAATGCAACACCACGTCCATATCTGGATGCATGAAGGAACGGGTAAAAAATTGTCTGTTTCCAGGCTGCTCCGCCTCCCTGATCTGTCATGATCGGCGCAATTACGTTGACCAGCTGTGCCATACATGCAATTTTTACTCTGTCTGCATGTTTCAGCAATGTGATCAGCATCAGACCGACTAACAGTGCATCTTCAAATGTATAAATATCTTCCAGCATCGGAGGTGCTACCTGCCATGGATGGTTCTGTGTGATATCATCATCTGCCGCATTTGAATGGAACCATACATTCCACTCATCAAAACTGATATTGATATTTTTCTTTCCACGTTTTTTCGCTCTTACATAATCGCAGGTTGCAATGACTGTACGGATAAATTCATCCATATCATCAGAGCATGCAAGGAAATCTGCGGTATCATCATCACGATTTCCATAATATTGATGCATAGATACATAGTCTACATAATCATATGTATTCTCCAGAGTGGTAGATTCCCACTTCGGGAATGTCGGCATATCAAGAGCTGAGCTTCCACAGGATACCAGTTCAATGGATGGATCGATCAGTTTCATTGCCTTTGCGGTCTCTTCTGCAAGACGTCCGTATTCTTCCATGGTCTTGTGTCCGAGCTGCCACGGTCCGTCCATCTCATTTCCCAGGCACCATACCTTAATGTTATGTGGATCTTTCACTCCATGTTTGATACGAAGATCACTGTATTTCGTTCCACCAGGATGGTTGCAGTATTCCAGAAGATTGCATGCATCTGCAATTCCTCTTGTACCAAGATTTACTGCCATCATCATGTTGGAATTTACTTTATCCGTCCATTTTGCAAATTCATTTAATCCGATCTTATTTTCTTCCAGACTTCTCCATGCAAGTTCCAGGCGTGCCGGACGCTCCTCCACCGGTCCTACGCTGTCTTCCCAGAAAAAGTTTGATACAAAGTTTCCACCCGGATAACGGATGATCGGCACATTCAGTTCCTTTACCAGATCAATGACATCTTTACGGAATCCATCATCATCCGACAACGGATTGCCCGGCTGATATAAGCCATCGTATACGGCACGTCCGAGGTGTTCAATGAAAGAACCATAAATTCTCTCATCTACCTTGGAAATCCGGAAATCTTTATCAATGATCATCTTCGCTGTCTTACTCATTTTCAGCCTCCTATTCTATCTTACCTTCTTATTTTACAACAATTATTCTTTTACTGCACCTGCTGTCATACCTTCAATAAAATACTGCTGGAAGCATACAAACAGTATAAAAATCGGAATGATCGAGAAGAATGAACCTACAACCAGAAGACTATAATTATCTCCATATGGGTTGATCAAGGTGTTAAGTCCAAGTGTCAGTGTATATTTTTCTGAAGAACGGATTACCAGTAATGGCCACAGGTAATTGTTCCATGCGTTCATACCATTTAAGATCGCCATGGCCGCAAATGCAGGTTTCATAATCGGCATGATCAGTCTAAAAAAGATACCATACTCCGTCGCTCCGTCAATTCGTCCGGCTTCCATAAGTGATTTTGGAAGTCCAAGAAGATACTGTCTGAAGAAAAAGATTGTGGATGCATGTGCAACAAATGGTAATATGATCGCAATATAGCTGTCCATCAGTCCCCAGTTAGTCATCTGCTTATACAGAGGAAGCATGATGACTTCCAGCGGAACAGATAAGATCAGAAGAACGACAACAAACATTGCATTCTTCCCTTTGAATTCATAAGCCGCAAATCCATATCCTACAAATGCACTTACCAGAAGTGTGGCTACTACGGTAATTACAGTAAGAAAGATACTGTTAAAGAACCATCTCCAGTAGTTATGCTGTCCTGTAAACAGAAGCACGTAGTTATCCAGGCTCATACGTTTCCAGTCAATTCCGAGGTTCAGACCATACTGCAGAAGATCTCCGCCCGGCTTGAAGCTGGCAAGAAAGATCGTATAAATCGGAAGAATAATCAGAATAGCCAGGATTGAGAAGAAAATGAGCATCAATACTGTGCAAAGCCGGTCTTTCTTTTTTCTCTTTTCACCCATACTATCTCTCCTCCTTCTTAAATGTTCCTGTTGCCGCCAACTGTATCATATTGACGATCATAACAATAACCAGAAGTACAAGCCCTACCGCGCAGGCATAACCCATTGCACGTTTTTCAATTCCCTGCCTGTACAGATATCCAACGATCGTAAGCCCGATATTCTGTGGCGAGTTATTACCTTTCCATAACATGTAACTTTCATTAAACATGGCAAGACCTGCGTAGATACTGATTGTCAGCACGTATACGGTGGTTGGCTTCAGAAGTGGAAGGGAAATTCTTGTAAATTGCTGCCATTTATTTGCTCCATCAATAGAAGCTGCCTCATAAAGGTCTGTTGAAATGCTCTGTAATCCGGCAAGGAAGTACAGGATGTTAACACCTGTCCATCTCCAGCATGCCAGAAGTAACAGTGCAAAATAACCAGTCAGATCATTCTTTAACCATTTGATCGGTCCAAGTCCGAACATTCCGATCACCTGGTTGGCAAGAGAAGTCTCCATCTCACCAAACATCAGACGGAAGATTGTACCTGCAACTACAACTGATGTCAAAGCCGGAAGAAAATAGATTGATTTAAAAAATCCTGGTTTCTTCATCAGCTTACTGTTCAGCAGCGTTGCGAAAAACATCGGAAACGGAATCAGCAGCACCAGTGTTCCGATCATGTATCGAGTACTGTTAGCCAGAGCTTTTAAAAATATCTTGTCGGACAGAAGTCTCTTATAATTATCCAATCCAACCCATTTATCCTGTAATACATCCTGAAAACTTAAAAGGACTCCGTTCGCGATTGGAACTGCCCAGAAAAATATAACAGTAAGGACAAAAGGAAGGATGAACACATAAGGAGCTAATTTCTGAGAATAGAACAGTTTCTTCATGGTTTATGTATCCTCCTTCTTAAATTATAGAAAGGGCTGCGGCAGCTTTTGCACGCAACCCCTGAATATTACATTACCAGTTACTTAATTGTAACTTTTTTATTTGCCACCAAATTCATTTTCAAGAGTTTCCTGAGACTGTTCCAATGCCTCTTTAACATCCATTCCTTCTTCAAAAATGTTATTCAGTGTTGTTGTGCAGAACTCGTTATTGATAGATGGATATTTTTCGCTTGTGCAAGAAGCAAGTGAGCCAATGCCATCCTGGAGCTCTAATAATGTATCAAACGGTTTTGTCTTGAAGTATTTTACAAACTGGTTGTCCGGATTCTGAGTAAGATCTGTATCTGTCCATACTGCTGTATTAACAGGGTCAAATCCTAATACATTCCAAACTTCTTTGTTAGCGTCTTCAGACAGTTTGATGTAAGCGAATACTTCTGCTGCAAGTTCTGCGTTTTCAGAAGATTTAACAACTGCTGTACCGGTTCCGCCACCACCGATTGTCTTAACTGCATCGTTGTCACCAAATACCGGAGGTGCTGCAATAGCGATCTTGCCATCAAGGTCAGACATATAGTTTGTGAATCTTGATGTCTGCCAGAAAGGCATAATCTGTACTGCAAAGTTGCCACTGTTGTATTCCGGATAAGCTTCTTCGTTATCCGGCTGTCCACCAGCTACGGTTGCAAGTGCGCCTGCTTCCTGCATATCTTTGATATACTGAAGTACTTCTACTACTTTATCGTTTGTAAGATCAAGTTTTCCATCTTTGTCAAGGTAATCTGTACCTTTCTGAGCTAACATCAGGTTGATCATCCACTGAGCTGTTGTTTCAGCGCAGGCAAATTCTTTACCTGTAGCTTCATGGTATTTAACACCGGCTTCTTTAAAGTCATCCCATGTCTTGATCGTTGTGTAATCAATTCCTGCTTCTTTTAACAGATCATCGTTGTAGAATGCAACGGTTGTACCAACGTGTGTTGGGAAGCCATAATATTTTCCATCTTTCCCATAGATGTCAAGACGGGATTCTACTACATTATCTTTATATGGTTCGATCGCATCTGTCAGATCCATAAGTCCGATTTCACCACTTGTAAATGCCGGGAATTTTCCAAGCTCAATATCAACTACATCCGGAGCACCTTTTCCGGATTCCAGTGCAAGAGATAATTTGTTGTGCATATCATCATACTGCATATTAGAAAGTACTAATTTAACCTTCTTATCCGGATGTGCCTCATTCCACTTCTCTGCCATGTTGGTGTAGAATTCCTGGTGTAACTCGATGAATGTCCATACATTAAGAGTGGTTGCATCTCCATCAACTTCCATCTCTTTTGTTCCGCCTGATTCCCCTTTTGCTTTGCTGTCGGAGTCGCTCTTTTCGCTTCCTGCGCTACAGCCGAGCAACATTGTTGCTGTCATAGCTGCACAAAGAATCACTGACACTAATTTCTTTTTCATATTTCTTCCTCCTTTTGGGTATTTATTTCTCCACAGGGTTGTATGTCCCCTGATAGATTCTTTAATTAAAACATCTCTTTCATCCATACCAGCATCTCACCCGTCTTGCGGTTGTCCCAGCAATGATATGGAACTGCTTTCAGATTTACTTCCTCGAATGCCATTTCCCGGCTATCATATAACGCTCCGTCTTTCCACGTATCCACGTTCAGTTTCTTTCCCTTAAACCGAAGTGTTGTCACGCCTCCAAGAAGTTCCGGTTCAAACATTTCTCTGACTTCCTGTTTCGTATCCACGAAGATAGCCGGAAGATTCTCTCCATTGTCTGTTTCTTCAAGACAGTACACCAGAGGTCCTTTCACCAGTGCAGTTTTTCCCACATCTTCTCTGACATTCGGATTTGCTCTCACAAATCTTGCAGGTACTTCAAAATCAATTACGATCTCGGTCTGTTTGCTGATTCCACCGATCGTAAGATATGCCTGACAGATATCCTGATGCTCTAAAAGTGCCCCGTCTTTCCGGATGGTGTACGCTTTCACATAATCCGGAATTCTGATCGCCAGATTATTTGTGCTTCCTTCATCCGGTGTGACCTTTAATACGATGTGACCGGTATTGATCAGGTCGCTTTCTATCTGAATCTTTGTTGTTCCTTCATCCAGATCGATCTGTGCTTCATTGGAAATATATAAGTTTACATATACTGTGTTCTTATCTGTAAAATAGATGTATTGTCCCATAGATGCCAGTGTTCTCGCAATGTTCGGTGGACAACATGCTACTCCAAACCATTTCTGTCTGACCGGTTTTATATGTTCCTTAGAAGTACGTTCAATACAGTTATCCGGCCATACTTCCAGTGGATTTACATAGAAGAAGCTCTTTCCATCCTGCGCAATTCCCGACAACAGAGTATTGTAAAGTGCTCTTTCCACAACATCCATGTAAGACGCATCTTTTGTGATCTGTGCCATTCTTCTTCCGAAGAGCGCAAGTCCAATCGATGCACATGTTTCTGAGTAGTTACTGTTATTTGGAAGATCGTAATCCGTTGTAAACCGTTCCAGAAGTCCGGATGCCCCGATACTTCCTGTGATGTACATCTGGCGTTTCGTCATATCTTCCCACAATGTCTTACACGCTTCCATCAGCTCTTCATCCTGATACTCATATGCCAGATCTGCCATTGCACAATACATATACACAGCCCTTACTGCATGTCCCTCTGCCGTCTTCTGTTCTCTTACCGGCTGATGGGACTGTGAATATCTCGGATCATATTCGGCAAACTCCGGAAAGATCTGTTTATATTCCGGTTTCTTTTCCTCTTCTAAGAAATAATTTTCACCTACACCTCTGCGGTCGATGAAGTATTTTGCTGTCTCCAGATATTTCTTATTCCCGGTAACATGATACAGACGGATCAATGCAAGCTCGATCTCCTGATGTCCCGGATACCCGTGATTCTGACCTTCTTCCGGTCCAAATGTCCTGCAGATCAGATCTGCAAACTTTTTCATAATATCCAGAAATTCCGTCTTTCCGGTTGCTTTATAATATGCAACCGCTGCTTCTGTCATGTGCCCTGCTGTATATAACTCATGTCCCTCTTTCAAGTTCGTCCAACGCTTTGACGGATCTTTGATCGTAAAATATGTATTCAGATAACCATCTTCGCACTGGGCACGACCGATAAGGTTAATTGTTTTATCAGCAAGGTAAGATAAATGTTCATCCGGCTCTACTGCCAGAGAATATGCTACAGCTTCCAGCCACTTCGCTACATCTGTATCCTGGAATACTGCTCCTTCAAAATCGCCTTCCGCTTCTCCTGCCGCAATCCTGAAGTTTTCAATGCAATGACTGGTTTCCACATCCGGAAGCTTGTCATTTAAGATATCCCACTGATATGGAATCAGAACATCTTTCACAAGATGGGTGTATCTGTTCCAGAACCGATCTGAGATCTTAATCTTATTCAGCGGTACCGTTTTTAGTTTCTTGTCATCCATAATTTTTCCTCGGAATATTAAATACGATCTATATATACTTAATCGTTTAATATTCTTTTTTACAATTTTCCCGTTTTTCTTAAATATGCAATGCTGTTTTTGTTTTTCAGGCTCATATTTTTATTTTATTTACCTGTTTCTTGCTTGTTTTAATTATATACGCACTTTTATTATAAATGCAAGTAGAACTTAAACGTTTAATTTTGTGTATTTTGCACAATCACACAATAAAATAAGCACTTACAGAGCATTTTTCTCTTCTATAAGCGCTTATTTTTTTCTGATTTCTGTTATTTTTAGTGTAAATTCATGAATTTTCTGTAATATTTTCAACCGAGCTCCGCTCTAACATATGACATCCAACACGGTATATTCCTTCCGGCTCTTTTAATCTTTTTCCTTCTACCATACGCATGATCACCTCACTCGCCGTATAACCAATATCATGCAGAGGCAGGGAAATGGTGGTAAGTGGTGGTTTATAATATCCGGATAATTCACGGTTATCATAACCGGTTACTGCAATATCCTTCCCCGGAAGTATTCCGTTCTCTTCCAGACAGTCATATACTCCACCCGCCATCAGGTCATTCATACAACAGATTGCTGTTATCCCCTGTTTCAGAAGCTGCTTCGTTCCCTCATATCCACTTTTTCTTGTCCAATCTCCATAATATACTGCCTGAGGATTATATAATATCTGATTTTCAAAAAGAGCTCTCTGCATACCAAGAAGTCGTTCCTGCATATGGATACTGTCCGGCTTACCAGTAATAATTCCGATACGCCTGTGTCCGTTTGCAATCAGATAATCCACGATCTGATGCGCTCCATCTTCGTCATTCACTACCACTGACGGAATGTCTTTATTCGCTGTATATCCATATGCCATAACGACTGGTATCGGCAAATTCTCCGGAATACAGCGCATAATTCTCTCATGTGCCGTAACATAAATAATCCCCTCTACCTGTCTTGCGATCAGCTTGTCAATCTCCTCACCGACACGTCCATAATAATCATCTCTGTGATAGTAAAAATCATTGTATTTCTTGAACAGTCTCAGATTGATCAGTAGAATCTGATAACTGTTCTCCTCGCAATGCTCTGTAATACCATCTACAATATCCGGGATACTGAAGATCGTCATATCTTCAACAATAACCCCGATTGTTCTGGTATTCTTTGTCTTCAGATTTCTCGCCACAGTATTTGGCTTATAGTTCAGCTCTTTTATCTTATCCATCACGATCTTCCTGGTTTCATCACTTGCGCCAGGTTTGTGATTTAAAATATTTGATACTGTTGCTACAGAAACATTGCATTCCTTTGCAATCTCCTTGATCGTAACCATCTCTTTGCTTCCTTTTCTCCCTTTTTTATTCTTCCGGTCATTCTTCCCATTTATTTTTCTTCTTATTCTCTATCTTAGACTATCCATTTCCGCCTTGTCAATCAGTTAATTCTATGCTAAAATTAATAAAAATCCTTGTTTTCTTATAAATGCAATGCCAAAGGAGGATTTATGAAACAATCAATTACACTTCCTATGGCAGATAAATTCTATCACGATCAGCAGGATTCTGCTTATATACGATCCGTGAATGTCTCATGGGAGATCCCTGAAGAAAATCATTATTATCTCGAATACAGCTACAACCGCAAAGACTGGTACGCCCTTAACGGCGGATTTTCAATCATCCTTCCGTGCGAAGAACTTCCTGTATCCGACGCATTAGCCAATCAAGATCCAAACGGCGAAAAAATTGCTGTCTCCGGTCTCTTTTCTTTACAAAATAAATATGGGAAGCCAGAGCCAGTATGTATACAATCTGTCTCCAAAATGGACGATTCTTCCGCAACCGTACAGGTAACTTATACCAATAGAATGAAGGAACTGCGCAGAATCATCCGCAGCGAAGATGGTATTGGACATATTCAGGACAACGACTATGCAGCACCGATCATCAGCCACCGTGCAGACCCTTATATCTACAAGCACACGGATGGAAAATACTATTTTCTCGGCTCTCATACCGACGCAGGCCATAATTTGAATGGTACTTATCAGTATCTTTACATCATCCTGCGCAGCGCAGACACGCTCGAAGATCTGACTGACAATTCCGGGCGCTACACAGAAAAAATAATCTACGAAAGAAAACCTATCGGTCCTGATCGTGTAAGTCCTCACATCTGGGCTCCTGAGATCCATTATATTCAGGGTGGCTGGTATGTATATTATACCACGACTGTATCTGACCACTCTTCATGGCGGATCCGTCCACACTGCCTTGCCTGTACCGGTGATGACCCGATGACTGATCCATGGATCAGCAAAGGGCCGATCCAGACAACTGTAGAAAATGATATTGCTTTTACAGACTTTTCGCTGGATCACACTTTTTTCCATCACAACGATACAGATTACTTTGTATGGGCACAAAAGACAAACAATATTTCCGATATCTTTATTGCCAAATTATCCAATCCATGGACAATCTGTACTCCATCTGTTCTTCTGACACATCCGGAGTATAACTGGGAGCTCCACGGATTCGCTGTAAATGAAGGTCCCGCTGTGCTAAAGCATGACGGGCGGATCTTCCTTACCTTTTCAGCAAGTGGCACAGATGCTCTTTACAATATGGGACTTTTATATGCCAGCGAAGATTCTGATCTTCTGGACTCTTCTTCCTGGACAAAGCTCCCTTACCCGGTATTCCAGAGCAGTCGCACCACCGGCTTCTTCGGACCTGGACATAACAGCTTTACCCGTTCTACCGATGACACAGAAGATCTGATGGTCTATCACGCACGCCAGGAAGAACGTTATCTGGGTGAAGGAGACTATCAGCCACTTTATGATGCCGGAAGAAATGCTTATATCGGCAAAGTTTTCTGGGATGAAAATGGTATGCCGGACTTTTCCGTTCCAGGCGCTTCTCTTGCAATGCGTAAAGAAGACCTTATATTACCTGAATCCTGGTAAGTATTCATTTCATATATAAATATGCAAAAGAGCAGACATTCCTTGCGGCGGGAAGGCAATGTCTGCTCTTACTACATATTATTATTTCAATTTCTGATATTTCTTTATAACTTTATCTAATAAAATCTCTGCTTTTTTATACACACTTTCTTCCATCTGATTGTACGGGAAGATTGCACGGTCTTCAATTTCTACACCTCTGTGCTGCATCAATTTTTTAAACAGCAATGAGAAATTTGAATCCAGATCATAAAGTGGCATAAGCTCATGCGTCAATTCCGATAACGCCATAACTCTGTCAAAATCTTTTTCCTTTGTTGATTTTACAAGATCACTCCAGATCTCAGGGACAATATTGGAAAGTGCCCCGATACATCCTACTCCTCCGGATGTAAGATTATAAAGGAACTGATCATCAAATCCTGAGAACATCTCAAACTCATGTCCTTCTACTGCCAGCATCAGTTCATTTGTATGATTTGGTTCTGATACGGAGTCCTTTAAGCCTTTAATGTTAGCATTATTTTCCACCAGCTTTTTCAAGGTTTCCGGAGCGATGGAATGTCCACTTCTTGCCGGGAAATTGTAGATATAAAGATTTCCTTTTACCGCTTTTGCAAGCGTATCATAATATACAAAAATCTTTTCCTGATCCAGTGCATAATAGCATGGTCCGATAACCATTGCTCCTTCATAGCCCATTTCATTCACTTCATTTGACAACGCCACAGTATCTTCAAAATTAAGGCTTCCGGTTCCAGCATAAAGCTTTGTGCGCCCTGCAGTATAATCTGCATAGAATTTGAAGAAATCATGTTTCTCCTGTTTCGTAAGTCCTGTAAATTCACCGGACGATCCCAACACAAGAATTCCATCAACGCCTCCTTCAATCAGGAAATCAATTACCTTTTTATTCCCTTCATAATCCGGTTTTTCATTTTCATCAAAAACTGTAACAACTGGTGTAACGATTTTACACATATTTTCTACCTCTCTTCCTATCTTTATCCTAATTCACTTTCTTGTAAAAATCAGACAATATAATTCGTCAGCTGACCAATCCTGTCTATCTCACATGTAACTTTATCACCTTTCTTCAGGAACCTTGGTGGCGTAAATCCCATTCCAACACCTGCTGGTGTACCGGTTGCAATAATGTCACCAGCCTCCAGAGTAATTCCTTTGGACAATTCAGCAATCAGCCCCGGAACTTTTTTAATCAGATATTTTGTATTTGAATTCTGTCTGAGTTCACCATTCACATAACTTTTAATATCAAGTTCTAATGGCATCGGAAGCTCTGTACGGTCTACGATCACAGGTCCCATGATCGTATAATTATCCAGACTTTTTCCCATCAGCCACTGTCCATGTCTGGTCTGAAGATCTCTTGAAGAAAGATCATTAAATACGGAATATCCAAATACATATTCTTCTGCTTTTTCTTCCGTGATTCCTTTTCCTTCTTTTCCTATAATGACCGCTAATTCTGTTTCATAATCCACTTTTTCATCGATATCAAACCGTCCCTGGATCTCTTCATTTGCCCCAAGAATACGGTTTGTTCTTTTTGCAAAATACACGGTACCGGATACTTCATCCGACACAGCTCCTGCCAGATGTTCCTTTGTCTCTTCCAGATGATCTGTGTAATTGACTCCGACACAGAGGATATCGTGAACCGTATGTTCAATCGGTGTCAACATCTCCTGCTCTTCCATTCTATGTACCGATCCATCTGCAGCACAGATCATCTGTGCTGCTTTTTGCGGATCACCATTTACCATATGAACAAAATCTATCAACGTTTTCCCTTTTAATTCCGGGAATAATTCATCCAGAAAAAACACGGTTTCTTCCTTTTCGAAAGCTGCTAGATGAATTTCTCCATTTTTATCTTTTACTCTGGTATAGCGCAATTTTTTCACCTCATTTTTTACATATAGTTACAAACTCTCGCAATTGCCATTTCTGTATATCCAAGAGCTTCTGCTTTTGTCAGCTTGCCATCCGCAACTTCCTTGATTTCTTTCATCAGCTCATCACCAAGTTCTGTCATCGTCTTGGTTCCGTAAATATACGGGCTTGCATCAATATCAATATTATCGGACATATTTGCAAAAGTAACTTTATTACCGGTGATCTTAATTACCGGTGCAAGCGGATTTCCTGTCGGTGTACCACGTCCGGTAGAAAATACGACAATCTGACATCCACCGGCTACCATTGCCGCTACTGATGATGGGTCATTTCCCGGAGTATCCATAATAACAAGTCCCTGTTTTGGTTCTACCTGTTTTGCATAATCATATACTGCTGTTACTTCTGAATGACCACCTTTATGGATACATCCCAATGATTTTTCTTCCAATGTTGTAAGTCCTCCTTCTTTGTTTCCAGGAGAAGGATTTCCTTCACGGATATCATGTCCTACCAACTTAATCGCATGCTCATAGTCATGAACGATCTGGTAAATTCTGTCACTGATTTCTTTTGTCTTTCCACGTCGTGCCAGAATATGTTCTGCGCCAATAAATTCTGTTGTCTCAGAAAGAATCGAAGTACCTCCAAGTTCTACCATACGGTCACTCATCTCTCCGATCAGGACATTTGCTGCAAGTCCTGAAGTCGGATCCGAACCTCCACATTCTGTTCCGATGATCAGCTCAGAAAAGTCAAATTCTTCTTTCTGCAGAAGAGAAGCTTCCTGTGCCATCTCTTTTGCTGCACGGACAGCTTTTTCTACTGTAGAAATCGTTCCTCCATTTTCCTGTATAATGAAATGACGGATTGGTTTATTCGTTCTCTCTTTAATTGCATCTAACACAAGATCCATCTGACAGTTTTCACATCCAAGTGATACAACGACCGTTCCGTATACGTTCGGGTTTGCTGCATATCCGGCCATTACATCCATTGTGAACTGCTGGTCTGACGGAACCTGGGAACATCCATTTTGGTTATTAAATGTAACTGCGGATTCTACCTGGGATGCGATAATTCTCGTTGTATCTGATGCACAGACACTTGCCGGTAAAATTAAAATTTTATTTCTGATTCCAACTCTTCCATCTGGTCTTCTATATCCCCAAAAAGTCATTTTTTCCATTTTTAAATTCCTCCTGTCTTCTTATATTCCGCATTTAAAGATTTTCTCTGTGATTCTGGACATTATGTACATGTACATGCTCGCCAACATGGATGTCACATGCTGCAAGACCAATGTGTTCTCCATATTTTACTACTTCCGTTCCTTTTGGCATTTCCTTGATTGCTACTTTATGGTACATTGGTACATCTGTAGCTGCTGTAATCTTCTGTACATCTCCGTTTCTGTCTCTCCAGATTATTTCATCTCCTGCATTAATCTTTTCAATTGCTACAACGACGGTATCTTTTTCATCAATAATTGCTGCGTTAACTGTTACTGCCATTTTGCTCATCTCCTATTTTCATGTTTAAATGATGTTGTGGTCAAAAGATATTTTGACCCTGGTATCTTTAAATTAATATGTTACAATATATCTTGTTACTTCGCTGCTTCTGTTTTCTTCTCTTCCAGAGGGAATTTCGGACATCCGTATTTATGTGCCCACCAGTTTGTAACAATTGGGACAATAATCGCTGTGATAACTACGGATGCTGCTACCTGAGCAGTTGCCTGTGGTACATATGCTTCCAGACTCTTATCTGCCAGTCCTACAACTGCCGGTACAGCTACTGCATTTCCTGCTGTTGTCGCTACTGCCCATCCGGCATAACCCGGTCGTTTTGAAATCTTCCGATCACATAATACAATAAATGCTCCACCAATAAAAGTAGTCATAAATCCAAGCAGAACTCCTGACGGTCCTCCCTTTATAACTGCGGAAAGATCAATTCCTGCTCCAAGTGTAAGTCCTACAAAAGGAATTAAAATCGGTCCTGCCGGTGCAAGGAAATCAGAAAATGATTTATCAAGATTTCCAAGGATCATACCAACAATGATCGGTGTAATTGCTGCAAGGATTGAAAGAATCGGAATATTTGCAAGTCCTGAAGCTCCCATTGCGACCAGTGTAAAAAATGGACCATCATTCAATGAGAGTAATGCCATTGCGCCACTATCCACTTCATCACCATAAGACTGCATCAGGGAAAGATATACGGAACCATTGCTGTTTGTTACCGCACAGATAATTGCTAATGCAGATAATCCAAGAAATCCATCTGTACCGAACACTTTACCAACAACAATACCAATTACTGCTCCAGCCACAAATTTGGAAATCAAAAGGACTCCGCCCCTTTTTAACACACTTCCGAGTTCATTAAATCTTAACGTTGTTCCAAGACATACCAGCTGAATTCCCATCGCTGTTGCCGCACCTGCATTTGAAAAAGTTGCTGTTGTAAGTGAACCTACCTGAAGTATCGACGAACAGAACGTATTTAAAATTGCTCCAATCAAAAGCGGAACAATCATCATCCCAGCCGGTACTTTCTTCAAAAAGTTCATAATCATAGTTTTTTGCCTCCTCTTTACCTTTTTTCCTTTCGTTTCATTTGCGCGTATATACGTACTCCGTATGTATTTACATACTTCATGCTTTTAAAATAGCACTTATGTATTTTATTGTCAATATATCATTAAATGAATTCATTATTTTTATCATTTTGCACAATTATTCTATATAAATTTCTACATATACGTCAAACAGCTCTGGAATTCCATACAAATATCTGATATAATTTTTATATACTTGATTGAACTTTAGATTATTTCAATGTTAATAAAGGAGATTTAAACCAATGGCAACAACTGAACACCGCCCTACTGAACGGGTGCTCGATATACTGGAGCTTCTTTCCAACTCTGAGGAAGGAATGACTCTTACCGAACTTGCCAAAGCACTGAATGCCCCAAAAAGCAGCATTATGCCGCTTGTTCATACGATGACTGCCCGTAATTTTATTTATATGCAAAAGGATACGCTTCGCTATCGTATCGGAGTTGCTACATATTCTGTTGGTGTAGCCTATAATAACCGCAAGACTTCTTTACAATTCATTCAACAGGAGATGAATAACATTACTGCATTAAGTAACGAAACATGCCAACTTGGTATCCAATCTCGAAACATGGTATTTTATATCGCAAAAAAGGATTCACCTCAGCCAATCCGCCTGATGTCTTCCGTAGGAAAGCAGCTTCCTTTGTACTGTACTGGTTTGGGGCGAGCACTTCTTGCTTATAAATCCGAAGAAGAAATTCGTAGCCTGTTTCCAGAAGTTCTCACTGCATATACACCACACACAATCGCTACCATAAATGATCTACTTAAAGAGCTAGAACTTACCCGTCAACGGGGATATGCCGTGGAACATGAAGAAACGAATTTAATGGTAAATTGTATCGCCGTTTCGCTTGATTACAATAATGCACCAATCGCTGCTTTAAGTATATCCATCCCAACCTTCCGTATTTCCGAGTCTAAAGAAAAAGAAGCTGTCCAGATTCTTTGGGAAGCCAAACAGCGTATTGAGACACATTTTAAAATGTATGGCGTTGATTTTGGAAATTAAAAAATACCTGACAGAAAGCCTTCTATCCTTCTGTCAGGTATTTCTTTATACGCCTTTTCCTTCCCCTGCAAAATATTCTTTTACAAGTTTTACCACAACTCCTGATAACAGGAAGACTGCAATCAAGTTCGGGATTGCCATCAGTCCGTTAAATGTCTCTGCAATATTCCACATCAGCCCAAGATCCATCGTTGCTCCAACGATCGCAACCAGTGAATACAGCACCATAAACGGTTTGTTGACCTTTGTTCCAAATAAAAATTCAATACATCTGGTTCCGTAAAGCCCCCACCCAATAATGGTTGAAAATGCAAAACAGCACATCGCAACCGCGGTAAAGATCGATACCCAGTTCCCATATGTAGAAGTAAATCCAAGAATCGTAAGCTCCGCACCTGCTGCCTCACCGTAACCAATCGGAACCCCACTGCACAGGATTACCAGTGCGGTCAGTGTACAGATTACGATCGTATCTATAAATACCTCAAAGATTCCGAAGAATCCCTGTTTCACCGGTTTTTTTGTATCTGCACATGCATGTGCAATCGATCCGGTACCAAGACCTGCCTCATTAGAGAAAATTCCTCTGGACACACCTTTTTTCATACTGATAAAGAAGCTTCCGACTGCCCCCGGTCCTCCGATCGCGATCGCTCCTGCAACTCCTACAATATTTCCGGTTCCGACCGTTGTCGCGAGTGCCGTACAGACTGCCTGAAACGGCGTCATCGCACCATCTGATGCATCCTTTTTCCGAAGCATGCGTCCGATCGTTACCTTCATGGCGGACGTTTCTTCTTTTTTATGCCTCGTAACGTATTTCTTCTTTTATTTTATCCTGGATTTCCACAAGAACTTCCATTAAAAGCGGATTGAACGCTCCGCACTCTCCGTTCAGGATCATCTTCATCGCCTGCTCATGTGAATACGCATCTTTATATACACGCTTACTCACCAGTGCATCATAAACATCTGCCACAGATACAACCTGTGCCGCAATTGGAATCTGTTCTCCGATCAGACCATCCGGATACCCTTTACCATCATAACGTTCATGATGCCATCTGCAGATCTGGTACGCGATCTTGATCATCTTCTCATCCTTATAATGCTCCAGCTTATCCAGCATAGAAGCACCAATCAGCGTATGCTCTTTCATAGTCTCAAATTCTTCTTTAGTCAGCTTTCCAGGCTTATTCAGAATCGACTCATCAATTCCAACCTTACCGATATCATGAAACGCGGATGCTGTTGAAATCAGATAGCAGTCATCCGGCGTCAAATTATATGCATCCGTATTCTCAACAAGTCTTTCCAGAAAAAGTCTCGTCAATGTATTGATGTGGACAACATGAAGGCCGCTCTCTCCATTACGAAATTCCATAATCTGGCTTAGAACTTCTACCATCATCTGATTGTTCTTTTCCTTTTCATGCATCTGATCGGATACCATGGAAATCAGCCTTCTCTGTTTTGCATACAGCTTGATCGTATTAAATACACGCTGGTATACAACCTTGCTGTCAAAAGGTCTGCTGATGTAATCGGATACTCCAAACTTGAACGCTTTCCGGATATAGTTCTCAGATTCCTCGCTGGATATCATAATTACCGGCACATCTTCAATCCAGTGATTCCGGTTCATATACATCAGAATTTCAAAACCGTCCATAATCGGCATCACGATATCAAGCAGTACCAGTGATATCTCTTTCCCGTATTGTTCTATTAGCGAAACGCATTCCTGTCCGTTCGTTGCTTCAATGATCTCAAAATCATCTTTCAGCATCTCACAGAGAATCGCACGGTTCATCTCTGAATCATCGACAACCAGGATCCGCTGTTTAATCTGGTTATGCTTCTCGTACTGCTCTCTTTCATCTTTCTGTGTAACCACTTTATTCTTCGTAGCCTTCGCCTGATACATCAGCTTGTCCGCTCTGTTCACGGCTTCCTCAATACTGTCTCCTTCCGTCAGCACGCCACCGGCACTGATAGAAAGCCGCAAATTCAGGTATCCCGGAACATTTGCATTATAGATACGCTCCTGTATCAATTGCAGTTTCTGGCTAAAAACTTCTTCCGTAACTTCCGGCATCACAAGAAGGAATTCATCCCCGCCAAAACGGATCAGCTTATCCGTCTTACGGATATTTTTCCGGATAATATCTACAACCGTATAGAGTGCCATATCCCCTGCCTGATGTCCGTAGGTATCATTATGCAGTTTAAAATCATCTAGATCGATCAGTGCAACCCCGGCATTTTTCTTCTTGTTCTTCATCTCATCCTCATAATACCGCCGGTTGTATGCATCTGTCACTGCATCTCTGTATAACCTGTCATTGTAATGTACAAACATATCTATCAAACGCTCATGATTGATCTCTCCAATCGACCAGTCACCATCCAGGCAACGGATCAGCTCGAGTACATATGGCTTCTCATCTACTTCTATATAACGTGCGATCACCTGATAAATCTTGCCATTTACAATCTCCAGCTTTCCTTTTTCTTCTTTCGTGGTCGCTGCACGCATCGCTACACAGTTATCACAGGGTGTTTCCCGTTTCCAATAATGATAGCATCTCTGCCGCTCATTGATTTTTCTCCATTCTTCATCGATATCTGATATATTTCCAATCGGGAAAAGACGGATCTCCTGAAAGATCTTCCGAAAATGTCGGATTTCTTCTTCTAATTGTTCTTTTGTCATTCGTTCTTCCGCGTTCATGTCTTTTCCTCCAGACTTCTACTACGCAGTTTCCTGTTATTTTCATTTCTAATTATTTTACAATATTTACCAAAAAATAAAAAGAATTATCCCGATATATCTTAAAATTTTTTTCTGAAGCATAGGATACATCTGCATTACTGTAAAAAAGGACCACCAAAGCCTGTTTGGTGATCCTTCATGAAATACTTATATAACTATTCTTTTATGTAATTTATTTTCTCGTCATCACACGATTTTCTACCGCTGCAGTCATCGGAACTTCCGCTGTTACTGATGCATTCTCGATTTCCACAGAATAGGTCTTGTGGATCAGACAGTTGATCGGATCTTCTGTCGTGATGACCAGTGCCAGACTATGTCCAGGCTCTACCGTATATCTTGTCGCATTCAGATAAATATGGTAATCATGGTATTCACCCTTTTTCAGTTCGATACTGTTCTGTGCTGTCTCCGGTTCATATCCTGCTTCCGGATTGCACAGATCTGCAAATGCCCGTGTGATCACACGGTATTTCTTATGTACAGTAGCAAACTCCGCTTCATTCCATGCCGGAACCTCTCCTCCGCTGATAATTCCGCCTTCTTTTACCACATTGACCGGAATTGTATTTCTCTGCGGATCTACAGACTGAATGCTGTCAAATTCTTCATCGCACACGTCACAAAGAAGAAGAGTAAGCTTCACATCATCCATACGTCCTGACATTTCATGCATTCCAAGCTTCATCGTCAGAGTATCTGCATCATTACTGTTTACCGGATTGAAATCTGCTTCTGCATCTCCATCTTTTAACGCTGCTCTTAATCTTACGCAAGTTGTTCCCTGTAATGTCACTGCCTCTTTAAACGGATCCGTCACATAACGCTGTGCCATATTGCTTGATCTCACACCCATCACATCATCGAAGTTCTCTGCACTGACACCCGCTGCTTCCCAGTCTGTATCGATTACAGTTGTTCCCTGTTCTTCGCATGTAAGATTCATCTTATATGCTGTCTCCCAGGAATCTGCTGTCTCCCATTTTCTCTGGTCATAGTTCATCTGCACCAGGATTGCCGGTCTGTTCTCTGCACCATTTTCAACTCCGTATAAATAATGAGAAATCCATTCATTGATAATATCATCATAGAATTTACCATCCACAAGGATTCCATATCGCTTCGGCATCGTTGGTGTGATATGTGCACCTTGATGAAGGATTGCTTTTACATTCTTTCCTGCCTCCTGGAAAGATTTGTACATCATCTCATACTGCTTGGTAGACACGTTCTCGTCATTCAGTCCCTGTACGATGAGTGCACTGCATTTGATCCGGTCTGCATGAAGACGATAATTTCCCATACCCCAGAATTCCGGATTATAGTCAAATCCACCCTTGATCTGCTGAAGGCTCATCTCATGATGGAACGCTCCCATGTCATCCCGCTGCTTCTCGGTTAATGTCTCATCATTGTAACGGCTGGAACAAAAATAAGCAAGGAAGCTGTTCAGCATTTCTTTCGGCCAGTACCGCTGTGCGCCCTGCATGTTCTGCTGGCTGTACCAGTCCGCGATTCCTGCGATCGGTACGATTGTCTCCAGTCCTTCTACTCCTGTTGTTGCCACTGCAAACGGCATGGTTCCGGCGTAAGATCTTCCTGTCATGGCAACCTTTCCGTTGGACCAGTCTGCCTTTGTCTCAACCGTTCCTTCACGGTCTGCATATCCGATACGGTCTCCATGCAGCCATTCTACAATTGCTTTGAAAGCGTCTCTTTCATAGTCTGAACCAACATAATTGAATCCGTCAGATCCTTTTGAACCAAATCCCGCACTTAAAACAACTGCAAATCCACGTACAAGATAATAATCAAAGGTGTCGATATTTTCAAAAACCATAATGTTATTATTTCCTTTATCCGGATAATACCAGTCTGCCGGATCTGCTTTTAAAGAAAGATCCATTGCACTGATACATCCCTGCGGAACATGCGCATCCACTTTTTTGTCAAGATCTGCAAAATTAACCGGATGATATTCTTTTTCTGCCACTTCTTTCATATGCGGATATCCATCTTCCTGGACTCCCGCCGCATATGGACGTGCTTCATATAAAGTTGCAGCCTTATAATTCCCCTCTACTGCACTTCTTGGTACCTGGACAACAGCTTTCACAAGATCTCTTTTTCCATCTCCGTCCACATCGTAATCCGTTTCCACATAAACACAATATCTTACGATACTGGATGTTGCCGGATCATACTTTTCTCCTGTCTTTCCATCTGTAAGTGGAAATACCGGCTGTGCAAGTCCGTTCTCAAATACTGGTACTTTGCTGTAATTCTTTTCGTTCATGGTAAACCTCCCAAACATTAAATAAATACTCGGATCTAATCACATATTATTTCCCCAATATTATTGTGATTTCATTTCTCCATTTCCTATTATAACGAGATGCAAGAAGAACTTCAATGAGATTTTTCGCATTATTTTATAGTTTACTATACCTGTTTTCTTTTCTCAATTCTATAGAAATAATCTTTTAAACATGCTATAGTAAACTTATATTTTACATAGATTTATCTGAAATTTAACAAACAAAAAGGGGATATTATGAAAAAGAACATAAAAAAGATATTAAAAGTTCTCGGAATCTTCCTGCTTATCATTCTGGTTGCGCTGATTGCATATCTGATCTATCTCTTTGCAAGCTATCACCGAATTCCGGATAATCAGGCTTTGAAGATCGAGAAAACTTCCGGTGGAACAGCCGCAGCTGACACACTGACAACCGAGAAAGAATATTCCGCTCTGACCTACAATGTTGGTTTCGGAGCCTACACGCCGGACTTCAGCTTCTTTATGGACGGTGGAAAATCTTCCTGGGCAAAAAGTAAGGAAAGTGTCGAATCTGATATTCAGGGTGCCGGAGAACTGGTTGCTTCCAAAGATCCGGATTTCGCACTGATCCAGGAAATTGATCTGAACTCTACAAGAAGCTACCATGTAGATGAATATTCAATTTTAAAGGATACGATTCCAAGTTACAATACGGTATTTGCACAGAATTACGATTCCGCATTCCTTTTTTATCCATTCACACAGCCGCATGGTCGCAGCCGTTCCGGACTTGCTCTTTTCTCCAAATATCCGGTTACGGATTCTCTGAGAAGAAGCTTTCCGATATCGACAAGCTTCAGCAAGTTCTTTGACCTTGACCGCTGTTACAGCATTTCCAGAGTCCCTGTAGATAACGGGAAGGAACTGGTTATCTTCCTGCTGCACATGTCTGCTTACGGCAACAGTGATGCGATTCGCGAAGCACAGATCCGTATGCTGAGTGCAGATATGGAAAAGGAATACGAAGCCGGTAATTATGTACTTTGCGGTGGTGATTTCAACCATGACCTTAAGGCATCCGAAAAAGATGCAGAAAATTGTGAGTCCTGGGCTTATCCATTCCCACGCGAAGAGCTTCCGGAACACTTTTCATTCTGCCTGGACAATCTTTCTGACAGTGAAAAGGATGCTCTCTGGGACAGTGCACGGAATGCAGATATGGAATATGTACCTGGTGTGACCTACACGGTGACGCTGGACGGATTTATTACTTCCGATAATATTGAATACACAGAATATGAAAATGTAAATACCGGATATAGCTACTCGGATCATGATCCGGTGTATATGAAATTCAAATTATTAGATGAATAATATGTAAAAAGGCAGCTGATCTTTTCAGACCAGCTGCCTATGTTTTCGTCTATTTTCTTTCGTCCTACTTCAGATCAATCTTCTCCTGCAATACCACACATCCTGCCATATCACCAATAACATTTACACAGGTTGCTCCCATATCGCAAAGCGTATTGATACTGATATAAACGCCCATAACACCTGCCGGAAGTCCTGCCATCGTAGCAAGTGCCGCAAAGGATGCGATCGCAATACTGGAAATCTGGTTGGAAACACCAAGTTCATTCTCCACACAACTCTTACTGATCGGAATGGTTGCCGAGCTTGAACAGGTTCCGAATGCATTCAGTGCTGCCGGATTTCGTCACCTGCTTTTCACTCTTTCTATATTTTCCGCACTGAGTTTCCATCTTTAATCTTTACCGGAAACCGGTACGAATAATTTTTCTGCTGCCAGTTTGTATCATCCATCATACGCAGAAGGTGTTTTGCTGTGATACGCCCGAGCTGATACTTTGGATGCACTGCTGTCACCAGCTGGATACTGGTACTTGAATCCTGAAGCTCCGCATCATCAAAGGATACCAGTGAAATATCCTCCGGCACATGCAGCCCCCTCTCTTCCAGAAACTCCATGTAATAATCTGCCACTTCATCATTGTAGACCATCATCGCTGTACAATCCTTCGTCCGTCTGTACATACGGAGAAGTCCTTTTTTACTCAGCTTTTCTTCCATATCTTTTGTTGAATACCAGCGGATACAGTCATCATCAAATTTTACACCGTAATCCGACAGACACTGAATAAATCCTTTGTACCGCTCAATTCCCTGCATATCATCATATTTGAAAATTCCACCAATCCTGCGGTGTCCGTTCTCGATCAAAATCCTGGTCAGCTCGTAAGCCGATCTGGAATCCGACATTTCCACACTGTCAAATGGCACATTTTCATAATGATTATGAATAAACAGCGTCGGAATATTTTTTCTTTTGATTTCTTTATAAAGACGAATGTTTGGATTTGGAAATGCAGATCTTGATCCCTCAATGATCAGACCACTAACATTACTTTTCAGCAATCCCTCCAGATAAATTGCCTCATCATTCAGACGGTTCTTCGTTACTGCAACCTCAATTCCATACCCTTTTTCTGTCAGCGAAGCTTCAATCCCATCATATACCCGTGGAAACAGATAATCAGAATAATAGCTCAGAAGAAGACCTATCTGTGGTCTTTCTCCATTTACTCCATTGCTGTCGTAAGAAACATAGGTTCCGCTTCCCCTCACACGGGTAATCAGACCTTCTTCCTCTAGCTGCTGCAGTGCCGTCCTCACGGTCTGTCTGGAATACCCAAACTTCTTCTGAAGACTTGTCTCTGACGGAAATTTATCCATATTTTTAATCACACCACTGGTGATCAGTGTGTGTGCCCAATTATATAATTTTTGGTATTTAAGTCCTTCCTGTTCTGTCTTATGCATAAACTCTCCATTTCTGCCACATAGACCAAAAATCAGGATCCGCAATCTTATTTGGACTGCAAATCCTGACTTCCGATCTGTATACATCCGGAAAATTCTTCTCGTAAACGAGAGCTGTCAGTTCCCCAATATGTAAATTATTATTTGATTACCTGGATAGATTCTCTGTCTGCGAATACTGCCACGAAGATCAGGAATACAATACCCTGAATGAGCTGCATCATCTGTGTTGTGAATCCCATCATTGTCAGTCCACTGTTCAGTACGATGTACAGTAAAGATCCAACAACAATATTTTCAAAACGAACCTTAGCGCCACCGGAAATCGGCATACCACCTAATACCAGCGCGATCAGAATCTGTGTTTCCAGCTGGTTACCACCTGAAGATGTAACCGATCCGACTTTGATTACATTGATAAATGCCGCAAATCCTGTAATTGCACCTGCAAGTACATAGATGAGGAATTTCATCTTATCTGTACGGATACCAGAGAACATTGCTGCTTTTTCACCGGCTCCGATTGCTTTCAGATAAGTTCCGAACTTTGTATAACGGAATGCAATGAATCCAATAATCAAAATAACTACCGTACATGCAACCTTAAGTCCTGTACTGTCATAGTTGATCAGTTTTGCAGAACCTGCAACAGGTGCATTTGTTGTAAGGTATTTGATAAATCCACGGAATAAGAACATGGTACAAATTGTAACAATGAAGGATTTAATCTTACGGAATACATAAAAGTAACCATTCAGAGCTCCAATTGCCGCACCAGATGCAATGCCACCGATAATT
The DNA here is from genome assembly GCF_027679115.1 of Coprococcus sp. TM115-187. Classification (NCBI taxonomy): domain Bacteria; kingdom Bacillati; phylum Bacillota; class Clostridia; order Lachnospirales; family Lachnospiraceae; genus Coprococcus; species Coprococcus sp. TM115-187. The sequence goes on from NZ_JAQEKS010000003.1 coordinate 136,127, forward strand.
GCGAGTGGAATGCTTTTCTGTGAAAGAATACATACAACGATGGATGAAATACCGAGGATAGATCCCTGAGAGAAATCCAGACCTCCCATTGTCATAATGAAGAAAACACCCATAGCTGCAATCATAGTTACATATACCTGTGAAAGTACCAGTGACATATTTCCCATCATACGGAAATCTGTCAGAACATTAAATAACAGGAAAATAACAACCAATCCTACGATTGGCAGGAGCGAACGAATTAAGGTCATCTTAGATGCCTTTTTCAGCTGCTGCTCTTTATCATTTGTTTTTGCACTTACTTGACTTCCCATAGCTGCCTCCTTATACCATCATAGAAATAAGACCATTTTCATCGAGGTTCTTATCTCTATCCAGCTGACCACTGATTTTTCCATCTTTCATAATTATGATACGGTCGCACATACCGATCAGCTCCATCAGCTCTTCTGAAATCATGATAATGGATTTTCCATTTTTTCTCATCTGATTCATTAACTGGTAGATATCCTGTTTAACTTTGATATCAATACCACGTGTCGGGCTGTCCAGTACAACGATGTCAGAATCTTTTCCGATCCATCTTGCAAGAACGACTTTCTGTTTGTTACCACCTGAAAGATTTGATACAAACTGGTTTACATCTACCATCTTTACAGACATCTGTTTTGCATATTTGTCTGCAAATTCTTTACGCTTCTTGTCACTTAAGAGATGTGACTTTCCTGCCAGTTCATCCAGTGATGGGAGGCAGATATTGTCTCCGATACTCTGATTCAGAACAACAGATTCATTATCACGGTCTTTTGATGTGTACGCAATGCTGTGTTTGATCGCAGTCGGAATATCATTAATCTGTGTTCCATCTGCCAGTGTTACGCTACCTGTACGGTCATAAGATGCACCGAAAATAGCTTTTCCGATTTCATGCATACCAGATTCTGAAAGTCCACCGAATCCAAGGATTTCACCTTTATGAAGATCAAATGTTACATCTTCGATCAATCCAGGAACAGTAACATTCTTTACTGATAATACAACTTCGTCAGATACTTTTTCACCATAATCTGCACGATAATAATCACCTGTTACTTCTCGTCCTACCATCAGTTTCTTCAGATCATCTTCTGTTACATCTTTACTCTTAACAGTATCAATGTAAACACCATCCCGAAGGATTGTGATTGTATCCGACTTATCAAGGATTTCCGGAAGGTCATGTGAAATGAAAATAACTGTATTTCCACTCTTTCTGATTCTTTCCATATGTTTGTAAAGCTCTTCACGTCCTTCCTGTGAAAGAGCAGTTGTTGTCTCATCGATAACAACGATCTTCGGATCAAAATAGGTAGCCTTTACGATCTCGACCAGCTTACGGTCTTCGAAGTTGTAATTGTCGATCATGTCAGCTGCTTTAATTCTGTCAAAGCCATATTGCTTTAAAAGCTCTGTTGCTTTTTTGTTCATGGCATTTGTATTTTTAATTCCAAAATGTACGAACTGATCTTCATGTCCGAGGAAAATATTCTCTGCAACTGTAAGTCCTGACAGAGTTCCAAGTTCCTGTACGATGATAGATACACCTTCGTTGTTTGCTTCTACCTGGTTCTTCGGATGAATTTCTTTTCCGTCCAGAATGAACTGTCCGCTTCCAATGCTGTAGATACCTGTCAGCATGTTGGTCAGAGTGGATTTACCAGAACCGTTTTCTCCGATCAGCGCGTGAACCTCTCCTTTGTTTACATTGAAGGATACATTCTGAACTGCTTTTGTAATACCGAAGTTTTTACAAAGATTTTTTACCTGTAATCTTACTTCACTCATTGCTGTCTTCCTCCCTTCATTACTTGACGATTTCGCCCTTAGTAGCCTTTGTTGTCACAGTAATGATAATAAGCAGTGCAAGTCCTGTGATAACATCCTGGATTGCAGTCGGTGCTCCGAGAGCAATGAAACCGAAGAAAATGATGTTGATTACGAACTCACCGATGATGATTGCCGGAAGTGGCATTCCGTATTTCTTAAATGCAAGGCCAAAGAAACATCCCATAGTCGGAACGAAGTTTCGGCTCATAGATGCCATTCCGGTAACAGCTACCATAGAAGAACCATAACTGATTGTCAAGATCGCCATAACCCCAAGGAATGCACCACTTAAGATAAATGCAAGTACTTTATATTTATTTACATCAATACCCATATTCTTTGCAACGAACTCATCACTTCCGATTGCATAGGTATAAGTTCCGATTTTAGTGTAGTTTAAGAATATGTAAGCTACTGCACAAGCCGCTAATGCAAGGATGATATCCCATGGCATCTGACCAAATGCACGAATGTTTGCCGGAAGTGTCTGCTCAACACCGCCTGCAATATAGTTTGCGATTGACTCATAAATAAGAGCCAGACCGGTTGTTACGATCATTGATGGAATACGAAGCTTTACATAGAAGATACCGTTCAGTATTCCAACGATTGCGCCTGTAAGAACGCATCCAATAATAAGTCCAAAATAGCCCATGTTAAATCTGGTTGCAAATACACATCCAACGATTGCGGAAAGCATGATGTTTGCACCAATTGAGAAATCGAACATTCCCATTACCATTACAAAATAGAAACCAACTGCACCTACGGTAGCAATCAGGCTCGCCTGAAAGTAATTGAGCATATTGGAAAAGGAACCGAAGTTATGTGGTGTCAAGATTTTAAAGATCAGCCAGGAAAGTACGACCAGACCGATTAAGATCAGATATCCCATCACTTTCCCTGAAAGTTTTTTACTAGTGCCCATATTATCTACCTCTTCATAATTGTCATTTCTGATTTAGAAAAGGTGGCATCGCCTTTGCGACGTCACCCTTTCTGAGTTAATAGTCGTTATTATTTGTCTATCCTAGTTACCTGCACGTGATGCTGCATCTTCAATAGATACCTTAGCAGCTGTTGCCTTTAAGTCTTCCATGCTGAGTTTAGACATATCAACCAGTTCTTCATCTGTGTATGGAAGCTGGTCTACGAAATATTTCTCATATGCTTTGTAGTCATCTGGTGATGATACATACAGATATGGGAATGGAACATCTTCGAATTTACCACCGAAGTCTTTGTAGTTTCCTTTGATTGCATTGTAAACCATCATGAAGGAAATCAGCGGATCACAGTAATGTCCGCCAGATTCACCAGCCATAGATCCATTTTCAAGTCTTTCTCCAAGGTCTGGGAGGAAGTCTGTAGAAACGATATCAATATCACTTGTCTTGCCTGCACGTTCAACTGCTGCGATTGCTCCCTGAAGTGGATCTCCACCACCACCAGCTGGGATCAGTGCATCAAGATCTGGATCTGCTGCCATTAAAGCTTCTGCTGCTTTTGATCCACCTTCTGAAGTTGTACCTGCATACTGTGGTTCAGAAAGAGTTGCCTTATCGTTCGGGTTTTCTTTATTCCATTTTTCAACGCCTGCTTTGTAACCTTCCCATCTTCCAAGCCATGTAGCATCTCCCTGCTCCCAGCCAATAAGACCGATGTTACGATCTCCTTTTTCAAGAAGGATGTTTACAAGTTCTTCACCGTTTGCCGGTTCATCTTCATGTACAGCTCCGATGTAGTAATCAGAATCTTTAGCTGCCTGATAAATATCTGCGCTGTTCTTTTCACTGATTACACGGAAGAACTGTGCAAGATAAACTTTGTTGTCATTACATGTCTTAATAGCAGATGTCATTTCTGTATCAGATGAGTTACAGATGATGATTCCCTGGCATCCTGCTGCTGCAAGCTGTTCTACAGATGCTGTAACTTTTTCAGAAACATGTCCCTGGTCAACATACTGTACTTCGACATCAAGAGCTTTTGCTGCTTCATCAAGGATTTTCTTACACTGTGATCCAAGTACGTCTGTTGAAGACCAAATAGAAACACCAATTTTGATCTTGCCTGATTTTGAAGCACTCTTGTCAGAAGATCCACTTCCACTACCACCACATGCTGCAAGTCCAACTACCATTGTAGCTGCCATTGTAGCTGCTGTTACTTTTTTGAAAACTTTTTTCATATCTTCTCCTCCATCTCCGTTTTCTTGATGATTTGATTATATTATTTGACTATGGTTTTTTCAAGAAAATACAAGAAAGTTTTCTTCCAAAGTTGTATTGTAACCATATGTTTCACCCATCAAAAACTAGTATTTTTTATCTGTTTTGTGCATTATGCCATTATTCGAACCGATTTTTTTCGATAAAAACCAGTTTTTTGTGTGTTATGTGTAAAATTTTTATGAACTGACAATACAACTTTGGTTTATACATTACTTGTATTGTAAATGTATACAATCCACACAGTTGTATACCTGTTATCTTCTTTTATATTATGCAAAAGCAGTTCTTATTCTTTTATGTAAAGCTACACCTTCTATGCATTATCCACAACTCCCTCATCCTTCACCTGCAAAATTTACGCTTCATCCTTCACCTGCAAAATCAGCGCTTGACATAAGTCCGATTTCAGACTATACTCTTGTAAGTATGATTTCGGACTTACTTTGTATGATCGAAAATTCATTCATCTATATAATTGTATAAATGGAGGAAATTATGGATTCTACTATACTGATCAGCAAATATTTAAAAGAATACAATTGCTTATATAAAGAAGCAAATGAAATTTACCACGAAGCTGCCCGCAGACTGCATCTGTCTGACAGCGCTTTTGAGATTTTCTATGCACTTTTTGATATGGGTGATAACTGTCTGCAGCGTGATATCTGCAAGGCTTCCTGCCTGCCAAAGCAGACGATCAATTCATCCATCCGGAAACTGCAGGCCGACGGATATCTCACTCTTTCTCCCGGAAAAGGACGGAGTATGCATATCCATCTTACAGATTCCGGCAAGAAACTTATTCAGGAAAAGCTGCTTCCTCTCATCCAGATTGAAAATGATACTTTAGCTTCTTTCAGCCCCGAAGAATGTGAACAGCTTCTGCGCCTGAATGCTAAATATAATCATGCCTTACGTTCTAGGCTTTCTAAACTTGAGGAGGATCTATAAACTATGAAAATTCAATTATCCGAACATTTTACTTATAAAAAACTTCTGCAATTTGTTTTTCCATCTATTATAATGATGATTTTCACATCCATTTACAGTGTGGTTGACGGACTCTTTGTCTCCAACTTTGTTGGAAAAAGCGCTTTTGCAGCGGTGAATCTGATCATGCCCTTCCTGATGGGCATCAGCGCTCTCGGCTTCATGATCGGAACCGGTGGTAGTGCCATCGTTGCAAAGACGCTTGGTGAAGGAAAGACAGAAAAAGCCAATGAGTATTTTTCCATGCTCGTCTATATCACTGCTATCGGGGGAATCATTATCGCAATCCTGAGTATGTTCCTTGTAAAACCTGTTGCCATTTTATTCGGTGCAAATGGTGCACTTCTTGACAACTGTATTTTATATGGACGTATTCTTTGTATTTCATTGCCTGCTTTTATGCTCCAGAATGTATTTCAGAGTTTTTTTGTAACTGCCGAAAAGCCACATCTGGGACTTCGCGTAATCGTGATCGCCGGCGTGACAAATATGGTTCTCGACTTTTTATTTGTAGCTGTACTCCACCTCGGGCTTCCCGGTGCCGGGTTTGCGACTGTATGCGGAGAGTTTATCGGAGGACTTTTCCCGTTATTCTACTTTGGACGGAAAAATTCCAGCTTATTAAAGCTCAGAAAAACACATTTCCATGGCAAAATCTTATTAAAAACCTGCACCAACGGTTCGTCCGAGCTTATGACCAATCTTTCCAGCTCTGTTGTAAATGCTCTTTATAATATGCAGCTCATGAAATTTGCCGGTGAAGACGGCGTTGCAGCTTACGGAACGATCATGTATGTCAATTTTATCTTTGTTTCGATCTTCTTTGGTTATGCGATTGGAAGTGCCCCGATCGTCAGCTATCACTACGGCGCCAACAATCAGGATGAACTAAAGAATCTTTTTCACAAGAGTATCAGGCTGATTGGAACCTGGGCTGTTTCCTTATTTATCATCGCGCAGCTCATTGCAACACCACTCGCCACATTGTTTGTCGGTTATGACCAGGGGCTTTTTGAACTGACACGCAGTGGCTTCCGTCTGTACAGCTTTGCGTTCCTGATCAACGGGTTCAATATTTATGGCTCTGCATTTTTTACCGCATTGAACAACGGTCTGCTCTCTGCGCTGATCTCGTTTCTCAGAACACTGGTCTTTCAGATGGCTATAGTCCTTCTGCTCCCGCTTATTCTTGGAATCAACGGAGTCTGGTGTTCAGTTGCAATTGCTGAACTTTTAACTTTATGCGTTACCGGAACTTTTATCGTCCTGAAACGTAATACTTATCATTATTTGTGAACTACTCGGCAACTAAGTTACCAGAGCATCTGAATTTTGGCGGGATACCGCCTTTTTTCAGGGTGCCGTTGCTAGAATCAAACTTTTTGAACCAAAAATAATATTTGTTATTGAACCAAATCATTCGAAGTGCTATAATCAATTTAAGTTTTGAACTTCACTGTTTTATTTTTAAATTGAACTTTTTAGTTTGAAAGGAGATTTTCAAATGACAACTTTCTCAGATAGACTTAAAGAGGCGATGTATGCACAGAACCTGAAACAGATTGATCTGGTTCATATCGCCGCAGAAAATAATGTAAAATTAGGTAAAAGCCATGTAAGCCAGTACGTGAGCGGAAAAACTGTTCCGAGAAATGATATCCTCCATTTTCTGGCAAATACGCTTCACGTAGATGCCGATTGGCTGCTCGGTGACAGTCAGGAAAACTTTACTGCTCGGGAAAACAACTCCGTTGCCCCAAAAGCTCCGTCTACCACTAAGACTTCTGGTTCTGTCGGAACTTCAAACTCTTCAAAAAGAGGAACTACACCGATGAAAAAGACAATAACCGACAAAAATGATAATGCAGGAAGTTCTGCCATGCATATATTCAAAAAATCATCCAAACTCGATAATGTATTATACGATGTCCGTGGACCGGTTGTTGAAGAAGCTGCCCGTATGGAAGAACGCGGTACCCATGTACTGAAGCTCAATATCGGTAATCCGGCTCCATTCGGTTTCCGCACACCAGATGAAGTTATCTATGATATGAGTCAGCAGCTTTCTGACTGCGAAGGATATTCTCCATCTCAGGGACTTTTCTCTGCACGTAAAGCAATCATGCAGTATTCCCAGATCAAAAAGCTGCCAAATGTCACGATCAGTGACATTTACACCGGAAATGGTGTCAGCGAACTGATCAACCTGTGTATGTCAGCTCTTCTTGACAACGGAGATGAAATCCTGATTCCGTCACCAGACTATCCTCTGTGGACCGCCTGTGCAACACTTGCCGGCGGAAAGGCTGTTCACTATATCTGCGATGAACAGTCTGACTGGTATCCGGACATCGAAGATATGCGCCGTAAGATCACAGACCGTACCAAAGCTCTTGTAATCATCAATCCGAACAACCCGACCGGAGCACTTTATCCGAAAGAGGTTCTGCAGAAGATTGTTGATCTCGCAAGGGAACATCACCTGATCATTTTCTCAGATGAAATTTATGACCGCCTTGTTATGGACGGAAAAGAACATATTTCCATTGCTTCACTGGCACCGGATCTGTTCTGCGTCACCTTCAGCGGCCTTTCAAAATCCCATATGATCGCCGGATTCCGTATTGGCTGGATGGTTCTCAGCGGAAATAAAGCAATCGCAAAAGATTATATCGAAGGAATCAAGATGCTTTCCAATATGCGTCTCTGCTCCAATGTTCCGGCACAGTCTGTCGTTCAGACCGCTCTCTGGGGCAATCAAAGCGTCAACGACTACCTCGTTCCGGGCGGACGTATTTACGAACAGCGCGAATATATTTACAAAGCACTAACTGACATTCCGGGAATCACTGCCATTAAACCGCAGGCTGCATTTTATATGTTCCCGAAGATCGATGTGAAGAAGTTCAACATTATAAATGATGAAAAGTTTGCACTGGATCTGTTGCAGGATAAGAAAATCCTGATCGTACAGGGAAGTGGATTTAACTGGAAACAGCCGGATCATTTCCGGGTAGTATATCTGCCACGAATTGAAGTTCTGAAAGAAGCAGTGGGGAAAATTTCTGATTTCCTGAGTTATTATAGACAGGGGTAGTAAAATGACAGGCACCACCTGAAAAGAAACATAGGGTACGGGTTCCGTTGCACTGGGCATTCCGATGAGCTCCCGAAACCGTCAATTGTGTCAGCAATGGCTTCCACAATTGACTGGATCTCATCTCTATAGTGCAAAGTCACCCGTACCCTATGTTTCTTTTCCGGCTCCTTCTGCAATTTTACTGCATCTATAAATATTAACAGAAATAGAATCTTTTGACCTTGGTATCATCATTTACATTTTCATATTTTAATTTTCTTATGAAAGCAATGCTCTCACTGCTTCTCCATCAAACACAACTTCTTTTACATGATTAACCTCAATCTGATACAGTGCATTTGCCGCAATATGTTCGGCTGCCTGCTCCAGATCACGGATTCCTGATGTATTGGAATAAAGTTCAATTATCACATCAAGACCTTCATCTGTCACCGTACACTCGTCCCGACGAAGGCTCATTCTCTTCAGGATCTTCGGAAGTGCAAATCTGGAGAAGATGATCTTCTTCTCTTCCGGTGTATAATCCGGGATATCGATAACTGCAAAACGGGACATGATCGGTGCACTGATCTGATCTTTTTCATTGGCAGTTGCAATCGGATATACGCCAACTGTCGGAACGTTACACTCAATATAGTTATCCGTAAATCCAAGGTTATCAAGGAGTGTCAAAAGTACATCCGCTGGATTCCCATTTCCTTTTCCGGATGCTGCTTTGTCCAGCTCATTGATGATAAATACCAGGTTGGATTCTCCTGCTGCCGCAAATGCTTCCATAATAATTCCCGGTTTCGCATTGGCGTATACACGGGAACTTCCTGTAAGCTGTTCCGGATCGTTAATGGAACTCATATCCAGAGTTGTCCACGGAAGCTTCAGGATACGTGCAATTGCATAAGCGATCTGCGATTTACCGGTTCCGGCCGGTCCGATCAGAAGGATTCCATACGCCGGAAGAGTGTGCGTTCTGTTGATCTGGATGATTGTTTCGATGATTCTCTGTTTGACACGTTCCATTCCGTAAAGCTCTTCATCCAGGATTCTTCTTGCCTCATCCGGATCAATGGATTCAAAATAATTGCTCTTCCACTGAATATTCATCATGATTGAAAGAGCTCTCTGCGCATGTCTTCTTTCTTCCGGTGACACTTCGTGTGATCTTGCAACAGCAAGGTTTCTTCTTGCCCACAGACGGATATTGTCCGGAAGGGTTCTTCCTGCACAGTTCATAAAATCGGTGATACTCTGCAGGCTTGTCAGCTTCATGCTGTCGCCGTCTTCTTCCATTTCCTCATCCACTGCTTCTTCTGTCGGTGCACTGCTTGCGAAAAGACGCTCGATCATGAACTGCAGGAAACCATCTTCAGCTGAAAGCTTGGTTGCCCCACCGAATGCGATCTCCCGGATCTTGTATACTGCATAGCCGTCTGCACGGTTTTCACCGGAAAGACGGACATTGATGTGGTTCTCGCCCAGCCATTTGATCAGGCTTACAAATCTCGCATCGATCTGGAGAATGTCCGCACTTACAGTTCCATCTTCCTCGTCAAATTCAAAGGATGTCTTCTTAATCGGGTTGGTGAAAACACCACAGGAATGATGCTTCCATTTCCGGTTGCTGTTATCCAGAACCAGCATCGGTTTCTCCGCTGTCGCTTCTGTCTCATTCGAGCGGAATGTTGTATAAGTACATTCCTGGGCCTTTTTTTCATCTGGTGTGTGTTTAAAATCAAAAACTGGCATGATTTTTACTCCTTTTTCCTTTTATATTCGCTCTTTTCAAATTGTATATTCTTGCACATTTTATGAATAGTCTGTACCTATCTTAACACACTTGCTGCATATCTGAAAGTCAAAACCATTTCTTCATAGTATTTTTATTCACTTAGATTTTTATTTTCCTTCTGCTCCAGTCCCGCAAAAAACAGCTCATAAAAATCTTCCTCCCCATCCAGCTTCGGCAAATTCTCCCCACCTCCATTGGTGCTCCGCTTCATCTCAGCATGAAGTTTTTCTCCGGCACAGATCAGTCAATCTTAAGTTCCACTCTGCTGCCACCTGATTTTTCTTTTGTAACCACAATCTGTTTATCAATCCTTGCTTTTAATTCCTGTACATGGGAAATGATTCCCACCAGACGGTTGCCTTCCGTAAGACCATTCAGTGCTTTCATCGCCTGTTCCAGTGACTCTTCATCCAGTGAACCAAATCCTTCATCGACAAACATGGTATCCAGCTGGATTCCGCCTGCCGATGCCTGGATCTCATCAGAAAGTCCGAGTGCCAGCGAAAGAGAAGCTTTAAAGGATTCCCCGCCGGAAAGCGTCTTCACGCTTCGCTCAGAACCATTGTAGTGATCGATTACATTCAGTTCCAGACCACTCTGACTCTTCCGGTCATCCGTATCAGTCTGGCGTTTCAGCTCATATTGTCCTCCACTCATCACCATAAACCGCGTATTTGCACGGGCAATGATCCGGTCAAAATAATTGGTCTGGATGTAGGTTTCAAATTTGATCTTTTCTTTGGAACCTCCTTTGATTTTTCCGTTTACCGTATCGGAAATCTCACGCACCTGTGTCCAGTTCCGCTCAAGCTCCAGAAGCTTTGCACTCTGCTTGTCGATCGCATTCCTGATTTTCAGATTGTTTTCATAACGGATCCTGATCTCTTCCATCTGTTTTTGAAGCTCTTTTTTCGCACCTGATACTTCCTGTCGTGCCTGGACAAGTTCTTCCATATCGGTTTCTTTATTACCTGCAATCTGCTTCTCCAGCGTTTTCTTCTTCGTCTTTGCCGCTTCTACCGACTGACTGCAGTCCTGGAATGCCTTCTGGGCAGCACTCAGATTCTTATCAATCTCTTTTTTCTGCTTATCCAGCTCTTTGATCTTCTGTTCTGCTTCTGTTTTCTCCGGAAATTCCAGTTTGCCACGCACCTTCACAGCCTGCTCTTCTGCATTTGCTTTATCTCTCTCAGACACAAGGAGCTGATTCTTTCGCTCCTGTTCTTCCTCCTGAAGCTTTTTCTGCATCTGCTCCACTTCCGGGATCTCAGCTTCCAGTTTCTGCTTTTCTGCCACTGCTTCTTTAGCTACTTCCAGCTTTTTCTGTAATTCCTTTTCTGACTTTTCGAGGACATCCATCTGTTGACCGATCAACGCCAGCGATTTTTCAATCTCTTCTTGTATGCTGCTGTCAAAACTTTTCACACTCTTTTGGATTTCTTCTCCCAGCGCTTTTAACTGCACCAGCTTTTCATTTGCCTTAAAGCTTGCATCATTCGTCTTTTTCTCCACATCTGCAGTCTCTTTCCGGTATTTTTCAAGCTCTTCTTTTTCCGGTGCACCTTCCGTCATCTGTGCCGGACATGGATGGTGGACCGATCCGCACACCGGACACGGCTCTCCCGTTTTCAGAACCTTTGCAAGAATCCCCGCCTGCTCATCCAGAAATGCCCTCTCCATCCAGGCAAGCTGTGTCTTTCGCTCTGTACATTCCTCCTGCATGACAAGGTATGCCTTCTGCGCCTCTTCCACACTTTTCTTCTGTCTTTGGTATCTTTTATATTGAATAAGAATGTCTTCTGCCGCTTCTTTTCTTACTGAAACCTCTTTCTGTTCTGCTGTAACTTTCAGAACTTTTATTTCCGCATCCTTCAGCTGTTCCAGTAAATTCCTTTTCTGTTCCAGCTGTACCTGCATCTGCGCTTTCTTTTCCTGATATCGGCTTTCCCGGTCCTTTAATATCTCAATCTGTTTCTCAAGCTCTTTGATCTGTTTCTGAAGTTTTTTCAGCTCGTCATACTCTGCAAGCTTTTCCTGCCTCTTTCCGATCTCTTCTGTCAGCTGCTCTCTTTCCGGCACTTTTCCCTGTTCTTTCTTCAGTGCCATCTCCAGTTCTTTCAGCGTTGGTGTCTTCTCTGCTATCGTCTGCTCAGCTTTTTCCAGTTCCTTTTTTGCACGGATCACTGCCTCTGCCTTTCCGATTCTCTGGTTCAGCTCTTCCAGATCTTTCTCGATCTTCGTTAAATTCTTCTTCTTTTCTTTCACCGAATCTGCATCCTGATTTGTCAGAATTTCCAACACTTCCAGAACCTTGTCCGCATGAACCACCGCTTTGCTCTCACGGATCTTTTTCACATCCGTAGCAAGCACGTCATCCTCTTCGCAGCTGATATCCTTCATGTACTGCAAAATGCTTTTGCTGACATCCTCGTACTGTTCCTGCAATCTGCCGCTTGCATTTTTCATTTTCTCCTGAAATGCAAGATACGGTCTGGTATGGAAAATTTCCCGGAAAATTTTGCTTCGCTCCTCAGTTTTTGAAAACAGAAGCTTCATAAAATCTCCCTGCGCCAGCATTGCGATCTGAGTAAATTGTCCGCGGTCGAGCCCGATCAGTTCTGTCACTGCTTTCGTGACCTCTTTTGCCTTTGTGACCGGAAGCCTGTCATCCGGAAATTCCAGTACCGCATCCGCTCTTTGCAGCGTCATGCCCTCGCCCCTGTCCTTTGGACGCATGTACTCCGGATTTCTCCGGATATGGTAGTTCTGCCCCTGATAGAAGAACTCCAATTCCACAAAGGTCGGCGTCTTCGGATCCGCATATTTACTCCGAAGCATCCCCGGCTCTCTTTCATTTCCACTCGCTTCCCCATAAAGTGCAAATGCGATTGCATCAAAAATCGTGGTCTTTCCGGCACCGGTATCACCAGTTATCAGATAAAGCCCCCGCTCTCCAAGTTCATCCAGAAGGATCTCTGTCTCTTTTGCATACGGTCCGAATGCAGAAATCGTAAGTTTTATCGGTCTCATCTCTCATCCTCCCATATTTCTTCCATCATTCCTCTGGCAATCTCTTCCTGCTCATCCGTCATAGACTGGTTGTTCTGAAGCTCATAGAACTCTCTTAAAAGCTCCATCGGGGATTTCTCCTCTACTTCCGCCGTTCCTCTCACTGTCACTGCCGCTCTTGTCCGCAGATTGTCATAAGACAGCTTCATGATATTCGGGTAAATTGTTCTGAGTTTCCCGATCGCATCCGGGATATCCTCTTCATCTGTCAAAGTGATATGAAGATAGTCATCCGTTTTCATATCCTTGTAAAAATCCAGTGCAGTCACTTCCATATACGTGCCTCTGATCTCCCGCATATCATGTTTCGGCAAAAATGGAATCTGCTGAATATTTATTTTGCCTTTTTCTTCTACATCAACGATGACTGCTGCTTTTTTGTGATTGGTTTCAGAAAAAGAATATTTGAGCGGCGTCCCCGAATACCGCACTGTCTCTTTCCCGATCTTCTGCGGGCCATGGAGATGTCCAAGCGCCACATAATCAAATCCTTCAAATACAGCTGCGTCCACATCATCCACACCGCCTACAGAAAGCTCTTCTGAATCACATCTTGCCGCACCGGTCACGAACTGATGCGCAAGCAGGATATTTCGTTTGTCTGTGTCAATCTGCATATGCTGCACTGCCGCATTTACAGCATCCTGATAGGTGATGATTTCTTCCTCCGGATACACTCTTTTTACCAAAGACGGCTTCACAAATGGAAGCATGTAAATATTGATCTCACCGTACCGGTCACTTATCGTTATCGGTTCTACATCCGACTCAAATACCGGTGAAAGATAGATCTGTCTGCTGCTCATCAGTCTTGAACCGAAAGCAACTCTTTCTGCAGAATCATGGTTTCCACTGATCAGAAATACCGGCAACTCCCTCGCGGCAAGCCTTGTCAGGAAATCATCCAAAAGTCGCACTGCTTCCGCAGGCGGAATCACTTTGTCGTAAACGTCACCCGCGATCAGAACCGCTTCCACCTTCTGCGCATCGATAATGTTCAGTATCTCTTTTAAAATATATGCCTGATCCTCCAGCATGGAAAATTCATTCACACGCTTACCGAGGTGCAGGTCTGATAAATGAAGAAATCGCATGGTTTTCTTCCTCCATAAATGCCTGATTAAAGAATAATCACTTCTATTTTACAGGTATGTTCTTTCGTTGCTTTTTTGTAATTAATTCCTACAAGGTAATATCCAGATAAATCACATCGTAATGATTGAGATATTTTTCAAAAGTTGCATCCTCCGGTATCATCCAACGCTGTCCTTTTTTTTACTGCACCATATATTTATCCGCTTTTGCACAGCGCATTTACCTGACGTTTTGAAAGATTCCATTTATCTGCTGCCTGTAGAGATGTTATATATTCCATTGAATCCATCCTTTCTGACTTAATTTCTGTTATTCCAATTATAACCGGGAAGTGGGAAGTAAGCAACGCTCGCTTCCCACTTCCCTATATATTTCTTTCTTTATAAATTCATGCATGATATACTAAAGAATAACTGTATTTCATTCACAAATATTATCACAAAAAGGTACACTCATGAAACCATTTTATAAAAGCAAAAACTTACTTTTTTACACACTATATACGGTACTAACTTCCATCGCCCTGACCCGCGGAATTTTTCTGCTGTTTTTAACCCACAAAGGTTTAAGCGTTTCCGAAGTGGCACTTTATTCCATTGTGTTAAATATTTCCATCACCATTTTTGAAATACCTACCGGCTATTTTGGTGATAAATTCGGAAAACGGAACTCCCTGATGCTCGGATGCTTTTTACTCGCACTTCATTCATTTACAATGATAATCTCCAAAAAACCGGTTGCTTTTATGATTCTGGCAGGATTGGAAGGATTTGCCTACACATTTGTCACCGGTAGTAACAGTGCATTATTATATGATATTTTAAAAAGAGAGCATACTGAAAATGACTATTTGAAAATAAATTCAAAAGTTCTTTCACTTGAATCACTGACAATTGGTATTTCAATCTTTATCGGTGGAGAACTGGCTGCATATTCATGGAATCTTGTTTATGGTATTCAGATAATTACCATGCTCTTTGCAATTGTATTTTTAAAAAATATTGATGAACCGGAACATAATTCCAAAACAGTTCATCTCAAAACCGATTTCAAAAAATACAGACCTGGAACAATCTTATGCTTTTTCATTCTCATTTCCAGCATAACAGATGGTATATTTTGCGGATATTATAATATGAATCAATTGTTTTTAGATCGAATTCACATTACTGTTGCAACAATCGGACTTTTCTTTTCCGCATCGTATTTTATCAATTCAGCAGCCTACCTGTTAGTTGGATTTATTTTGAAAATATTAAATCGGAAACAGATATTTATATATGGTTTATTCATACAGGGATTTCTGTTTCTGCTATTGATGCGCATGAAAAATCCTTCTGTTTTCCTGATTTTTACAATTATTGCCTGTTTTATACCGGAAATACTTTTTGCTGTTTCTGACAGTATTATCCAGGATTATATAGACTCCAAATATCGTGCCACTATCTTGTCCGTTGTTTCTATGCTGCGCACTTGCACCACTGCTTTGTGCTATGGAATTATGGGAAAGGTATTTGATCAGATTTCTCTTGGATTTTTCTTTTTGGGACTTGCTGTTATTACACTGATTTTTGCGGGGTTGTCAACTATTGCCTGTTTTATACTAAATGATTCAATTTTTCATCCTTGACCTAACAAAAAAGCATAACCGCAATTTTCTGCAGCTATGCCTCTTGGCATTTGACCTTTCTGTTCTTATATACTTTGAAATGTAATTTCCCAGTATATAAAACAAACGGAACATAACTTTTTGTTATGCCCCGTCGCGTTTAATAGGGTGTAATTATAATTAGACAATTTTTATTTGTCAAACAAATTTTACAATACTTTATTTCCTTTTGTTTTAAACGTCTTTTGCTTTTTATTTTTAATTTTTTATAAGAAATCCTTTATTTTTTTATCCGGTTCTTCTTCTCTGAGTTTTTTCATCTTTCTGAAATACGAACTCATCTCATCTGCCACTCCCGAAAGCCTGTTCAGCAGTCCGGAAAACTCCGTCAGCATCTCATCATCCTTGTAATACGGATACACAATATCATGATCAATCTCGCTCCATCCTTCTTCAAAAAGCGTTCTGCCCTGGATTTCCAGATAGTATCCGTGATACTTGATGATATAATGCAGTGAACGGTAATACCCGCCTGTCCGCACTTCAATCTGCGTACTGTCATAAATCCTCGTATCTCCGGAACGCTTGTATACTTTTGGACGTTCTGCGATATAGCAGTGCTCCGGATCCTCATCAAAATCCCGCAGCCTGTCCTCTACATAATTGTTCGGATTATTTTCAAACATCGAAGTGATGAACTTATGAAAATGGATCCAGTCCTCCCGGTAAAGGAAGAAAACCCTGATACCAATCAAATCTGTGATGTATTTGTGGTAATTCGATTTGTTGATATGTTCAAATTTTGCATAATTTTCTTTCCGCTTCCGGATAATCTTTTCCAGAAGGTGCATTGGATTCTTGGTTCTGTAACGGTAGGAATGGATTCCTGCCCGCTCAATATCATAAATATATTCATCTACAAATTCTTTTCCCAGATGACGGAACAATTTCGTTTTTGACATATAATCTTCATAGATCTCTGTCAGCTCCTCCCAGGAAATCCGGGCAGCCGTAAGGTCATCCTCTGTCAGATTACAGGTTTTCAGAAATTCCTCTTTATTGATCATTTGCTTTCTCACCCAATTCTTTCCGGCCCATGCGGACCTCTTCCATATGACCGGCAAGCTCTCTGTCCATATGATCGAACAGATAATTTTTCGCACTCTCTTTGTGAAGCTCCCATTCTTCCTGAATCTGCCGGTTCACGATCTTCACCTCTTCCAGGAACTCCCGGGAAGATATGATCGTACCTCCCTGTCCCTGTGTGATCACCTGTTCCACACCATCTGATGTAACTACCGTCACATGATACTTTCTTCCGACTTCATGTATTACCTTTTCAATGTACATATCCGCCGTCTCAGCTTCTTTTGTATACACAACATGAATGTTGTGGTATTTGAAGATTTCCATTGCTTCGCCTTCAACCTTGTAGGCATCAAATACCAGGATCAGAGGATAGTTCTTGAACCCCTGATAATTGCAAAGCACATCCATCAGTTTATTTCTTGCTGCTTCAATATTCTCTTTTGCCAGTTCTTTCAGATCATCCCATGCGAAAATAACATTATAACCATCTACCAGCAAATATTCCTGTACGCCTTCTTCATCTTTCTTTGCTTTTGGCGTTTTCCCTGCAGTCACAGTCTTTGGAAGACGATCGGCTTTTCTCTCTACCCGTCCGTAAGTCCGGATAAAAATCTCTTCCAGTTCCCTGTCTTCTCTGGCATTACGCGCATAATGCCTGCCGCCTCTGGCTGCTGCTTCTGCTGATCCGCTTTTCTCCTTGCGTAAATTTACCGGTACAGTCTCATCCAGACTTTTTTCTGTCTCTCCTGCCAGCCTTTTCCGCTCTTCCAGGATCTTCGGAAGCTGTGCCTCAATATGCATATGTTCCGGCACTTCCTGCCACGGTACATTATATCCTGCTCCATGAGCACAGAATACAGAGCCCGTCGGATTCTCCACATCCCGCTCCGGATCGTAACCAATCGCCTCTACAACCTCGTCCTGGTTATGGCATGGAAAATATCCCTTCAGCGTACAGAACAATTTTCCTCTTCCTCTGCTGTATGTGGTTACTTCTCTCTGATAATCCTGCATTTCAGACACCGGTGCACTTCCGGTGACAACAGCCATATCATCTTCCGTCTCCGGTCCGTCAAATTCTCCATTCATCCGCTGAATATCCGTAAGTGCACGGCCTGTCATCTCTGACGGAATTTCCAGACGAAATGCATAATACGGTTCAAGCAGTACATTCTCTGCCTGCATCAGTCCCTGGCGGATCGCACGGTACACAGCCTGGCGGAAATCTCCGCCCTCTGTATGCTTCAGATGTGCACGTCCACTGGCAAGTGTGATCTTCACATCAGTAAGCACCGATCCCGTCAGAACGCCCCGATGCTCTCTTTCCAGCACATGCGTCAGGATCAGTCGCTGCCAGTTCTTGTCCAGCACATCCTCACTGCAGATCGTATCGATCGAGATTCCACTTCCCGGCTCTCCCGGTTCCAGTATCAGATGCACTTCTGCATAATGACGCAGCGGCTCAAAATGCCCTACTCCTTCAACTGTATTTTTAATCGTTTCTTTGTAAACAATATTCCCACTTCCAAAAGAAATATCCACGTCAAACCGTTCTTTTACAAGACTTTGCAGAATCTCCGTCTGCACTTCGCCCATCAGCTGGACCTGAATCTCTCCTGCCTCTTCATTCCAGACTACACGGAGCATCGGATCTTCTTCCTCCAGTTGTCTGAAATTCTGCAGCATCCGGTGGATATCACAGCCTTCCGGCAGCTCCACCCGGTAATTCAGAACCGGCTCCAGTATCGGTGCCGAAGAACTTTGCTGCATCCCAAGCCCCTGTCCCGGATAAGTCCGGGTAAGTCCTGTCACAGCACAGATACAGCCTTTTTCTGCTTCCTGCACCATCTCGTACTTGTCCCCGGAATAAATCCGGATCTGGTTGACTTTCTCCTGCAAAAGTTCTTCCTCTGCCATATATTCCAGGATCTCTTTGACCTTCAGTACTCCGTTTGTGATCTTCATATGTGTCAGGCGGCTGCCCTGTGAATCTCTGGATATCTTATATACCTTCGCTCCAAAAGCTTCTTCAGCATGCGTCCCGCTTACCGGTCCGTCCATGTATTTTTCCAGTCCGTCCAGTAATTCCTGCACACCTTCCAGCTTCAGTGCAGAACCGAAATAGCATGGAAATACCTTTCGTTCCCGGATCAGCGTCTGAATCTGACCTGTCGTGATCTTTCCATTTTCCAGATAGCTTTCCATTACCGTCTCATCGCACATAGACAGCTCTTCCAGAAATTCTTCACCCGCTTCTGTAAAGTCCACACACTCTCCGCTGAGCTTCCGCTTTAATTCAGCAAGTCTGTCCTGTCTGTTCGTACCGTCCTGATCCATCTTATTTATGAAAATAAAGGTCGGAACCTGATACCTTGCAAGAAGATTCCACAGGGTTCGTGTATGTCCCTGCACACCGTCCGCTCCGCTGACAACCAGGATTGCATAATCAAGAACCTGCAGGGTACGCTCCATTTCTGCTGAAAAGTCCACATGCCCCGGTGTATCAAGAAGAGTCACCTGCTTGTCTCCAAGCGCAAAATTCGCCTGCTTGGAAAAAATGGTAATCCCCCGGCTTCTCTCCAGCGTATACGTGTCCAGAAATGCATCTCCATGGTCAACTCTTCCAAGCTTCCTGATCTGACCGGTAAGATAAAGGATTCCTTCCGAAAGCGTCGTCTTTCCGGCATCCACATGCGCCAGGATCCCGACAGATATATATTGTTTTGGCTTATTTTCAGATGTTGCTGCCATCGAAAAAATGCCCCTTTCTGCTCATAATAATCTCTTGATTATCATATCACAGAAAGGGGCATAAGTCGACACGCGAATCTTTTTATCTGTCCTGCTTTTCATTTGACATTTTCTGCGGTAAGATACAATTAGAACAAATTTCTAAAAAAGGAGAGTGCCATTTACTCATGAAAAATACTGACTTAACCAATACTTACCGCGAACTTGACAGAGAACTTGCCATTTTGCATGACCAACTCGAAAGCCACCGTTCTTTTGAAAATATCCTTTTTCTCCCGACTCCCGAAAAGATCAGATCGGTCCGCGAAAAATGGAACGATTTAAAAACACAGGTTGAAAACCTGGATACACCTGACAATGTCTATCGTCTGGTGAAGCATCATCTGAATGACTTCCTGGATTCTCTTAAATTTACTATCGAAGAAAAAGAACACAATCCGGAAGCACCTCTCCTGGATTTTGTCTATTATCTTCAGGAAATCGCTCGCTGTGACCGGCGTTCTAATGAAGTACGTCTCGATGTCCTGACCAGAAAATTACAGGCATTTCATGAAAATCAGGATTTGATCCTTAATCTGATCCACACACAATACGGAGAAAATGAAGCTTCCCTTTCTTCTGCCTTTGCCCGCGCAAGGCTGGATATGCAGCGCGACCTGAAACTGTTAAATGAATATTTCCCGGATTTCACAGAAGAACAGATTGCGTCTTTATCACAGTCCTTCCGGATTTTTATCGATCAGCTTCAGGAAATGGCAGATTTACTCGGTTCAGACTGCCAGTCTGACTCTGAAGAATTATTAAAGGATGATCTCTCAAAGACCATCAAGATGGATCCGGAAGCTTACCGCAGCCTTCTGAAAAACCGTCTTGGTGTATCTCTCGACGAACTGCTTGCATGGCATAAAGAAGAAATTGAAAAGACCCGTGCTGAAGTATTCGAAATCGCCTCCAAATTAGAGCTTCCGGAAGGAACTCCGAAGACAATGAAAGAAGTCAGCGATGTGCTTTTCCGTTATGCCGGTCCTTGTGACAGTGCCGAGGAAATGTATACACGTGCCAGAAATTATCTGAAACGTACCCGTGCTGTCGCTCATGAATATGTACGTCTTCCGGAAGATGAAACCTGTCTGTGCGTTCCTCTTCCGCCTTGCTATAAGGATTCTTACCCTTGGGGCGGTTATGAGGGTGGTGATTTCCGTGTCAAACCGCTCCGCGGCCAGATGTTCCTGAATCAGTATAATTATCAGAACATTACCGATGGCTGGATCAAGATGAATACCATGCACGAAACTTATCCGGGACATCATGTCCAGTTTATCCGTGCAGCGCTCGATCCAACACCGGAAACTGTAAAAATAGGAGCAAAAAGTGTACCTCTGGAAGAGGGAACATGTATTCGGACTGAACGCGCATTTACCTTTATCTTTGCAGAAGACCCGTTCTTCCCTCTGTTCGTTGCATTCCGCCGTCATCATGCCTCTGTCCGTATCCTGGTTGATCTGCAGCTGTATTATTTTGGAGCGACACTGGAAGATGCTGTAAAAATCTACGAAGAAGAGCTTGGCTTTGACCGCGTAACTGCCCGCGCCCAGGTACAGGCACACCAGAATGCGCCGGGATATTTCACCTGCTATTATTATGGAATGAAGAAAATCTGCGACTGGGAAAAAGAGTATGGATATACGAAATGGGATTATACGGAACTGCTGTTCTCAGCCGGGAGGATCAGTATGGAAAGCCTGGAGATGCTGGTTAAGATGACCAAAGAAGAGCAGGGACGTTTCTTTACGGAGTTCCGGAGCTTGCTGATGGATGAATAGGGTTTAGGTTGTTGAAGGGATACGAAAAAACGGATAAATAAATGGATCGGGTCTGCTTCCCACGCACTGGGCATTCCGATGAGCCTCTGAAAGCGTATATTGTGTCAGCAATGGCTTCCACAATATACTGAGTCTCATCTCCATAGTGCTCAAGGGAATCTGACCCGATCCATTTATTTATCCGTTTTTTCTGGTACTCCTGCAACTTGAAAATTTTCCCTTATGGAACATCAGCTCGCTGCGCATGGCTAATGGTAATTTGTTTGTCTAGGGTTTTAACCATATTCATAAATTTGAGTATAATGATTTGTTTTAGTTTTTAAAAATTTGTATCTTTAAAATATTTCCAACAACACATTATTATAAAGATATAAGTCTACCAAGTTCTTCACGTTTCTTTTCAGTTATGCCATAGATATTTATGTGATTCAGGTCACCGCTGCGGTCTGTAAAGGTGGGGAAGAGGAAGCCGGATGTTGGGGATCCGGGTTCGTATTCGCCGACAAGGGGACAGATGGCGCAGATGAGGTAAGAGAACATCTCTTCGGATTCTCCGAGGCGTTCTTTGTCGGTGGCTTTGGCTGGGATATCGTAGTTATCATGGAAAACATAGATCGCATAAGGGGTGGTGATCCGGATGTTTTCCATGATGATATCATAAAGAGTATCCATCAGGGCATCGTTTTTGAGTTCACAGTCTCTGAGCGCCATCAAAAGCTGCCACATACTTCCGGCTTTCTGATTTTCCGGCTGGATCTCGTATTTTTTCAGTTTTGTGTTTGTCTCTGCAAATGGAATCGTTTTGGCGATTGCGAGATTTTTTGTTTTTTCTGACGGAGAGAGTTTGAGGAAGTTGATGTTAAAGCTTCCGTCAAAATCTCCGTCTGCATCTACATAACAGCCTGCTATTCTTGTGAATGATGTTCTTGCAGGCGTCATCCGCCGCGTCAATTCCAGCATATCTTCTCGGTTGATCATTTGTCATTCTCCTTATGCAAAATTTACTTTTTCTTCAAATATACTACAAAAAGCCTTCTCTCTGCAAATCTACTCTGCAAAGCAAAGGCTTTCCTTCTACTTAAAACTGCATAAAAACTCTGCGATAAGTTCTATACATCCTTCTACATCCTTCATATCCGCAACCTCACCTGGATTATGCATATTCCGAAGTGGTATCCCTGTAAAAACCACTGGAACACCTTTATTAGAAAAATGAATTTGATCCGCATCTGTAAAACTTCTTGAACTTGCCGCTTCTCTCTGAATACCAATACCTGCTCTTTGAGCACATTCCACCATCTTTTCATTAAGCTGTTTAGTTGCTATTGGACTATTGCAAAGTGCTGGACCATTTCCCAGAACAATATCTCCTGAAACGGCTGCATTTGGGAATCTACTATAGTCTGTACAATTTGTAACATCAACAACTACTGCAAGTGCCGGATCAATCTGCGCACTACACCAAAATGCACCATTTTTCGTTGTTTCTTCCCCCACTGTGGCAGCAGCATAAACACCTGTGCTACAGCCTTTTTCTCTTGCACGTTTAAAAGCCTCCATGATAACAAATACCCCAATTCTGTCATCCATTGCTCTCGCTGTTATTCGATTATGTAACAACTTTCTGATTCCAGAATCCAGTACAACTGTGTCTCCTAAAGAGACATGCTGTAGCGCATCTTCCTTTGATACTGCGCCGATGTCTATCAATAAGTCTGCTACTTTTACCGTTTCCTTTTTCAATAATTCTCTGCTACATTCTACAACACCGTACACGATGCCTTTCTTTGTGCAGATTTGGACTTTTTGACCCGGATAATTATGTGTCATTATTCCACCGCGTTCAATTGCCTGAATTCTTCCTTCTTCTGTAATTCTTGTTACTACAAGGCCAATCTCATCTGCATGTGCAGAAAGCATGATTCTGACAGGGCTTTCCGGATTTAATACACAAATCACATCTCCTATTTCATCGGTTCTTATTTCATCTGCGTATTGTTCCATATATTCCCTTAAAACACGCTGCCCGTTTTCTTCACTTCCAGATACGGAAATCTGATTTAATAAATTCTCCAAAAATTCTATATTCATTTTCTTCTCCATACCAAAACATTATCTTCCTTGCACAATTTCATCATAATGAGCTTTCACTCTGTGCAAAGCTTTCTCCAGATACTCTCTGGAAGTTGCAATATTCACACGAATAAATTCCTCGGTATGCTTTCCATACCGATCACCCATATATACTGATACTTTAGCTTTTTCAATGAAGAATTGCTCTAAAGCTTTTGGACTGATTCCTAATTTACTCGTTTTAATCCATGCCATGTACGTCCCTTCTGAAGGAATTACTTCAAATTCTGGCATATGTTTTTGCAAATACTTAGCAAGAAAATTATAATTTCCTTCCAGATAAAAGTTTACCTGTTCCAGCCAGTCATCGCATTCTGTATAAGCTGCTTCCATAATGCCCGCAGCAAAAATATTCGGATTATGAAGCCCCCATCGGTCAATTGTTTCTTTTACTTTTTCGCGGATTCTTGTATCCGGAATAATCATATTCGATAAAATTACTCCCGGTACATTAAAGGTTTTTGTAATCGAATTGCATACGATCAATCGTTCTTTCAATTCTGTTCTTATCTTTAACGTAGAAACAAATTCTTTGCCTTTCTTTAAAAAATCTGCATGAATCTCATCAGCTACCAACATTAAATTATAATCCTTACAGATTGATGCAATTTCATCAAGCTCTCCTTTGTTCCATACACGCCCGGTTGGATTATGTGGATTGCACAGCAACATAAGACTTGTATGGATTCCTTTTTTCAGATTATCGTCCAATGCTTCTCTTAACTGTTTAAAATCCATTCGATATCTTCCATTTTCTAATACTAATGAGCTTTCAATCATCTTCCGATCATATTTTTCAATTGCATTTTGCAAGGCAGTGTATGCCGGTGTATGCAGTACGATTCCATCTCCAGGATTGGTAAATGTCTCTACCACCATATTCAGAGCCATATTGATCCGCGGTGAAAAAACAACCCATTCTGGATCTATTTTTTCATGATATCTGCGTAGCATCCACTGACATACCAAATCTTGATAATTGTCCGGTAAAATCGTATACCCAAATACACCTTTTTTTACAATTTTCTGCATCGCATTTAAAATAGGTTCCGGGGAACGATAATCCATATCTGCCACACCAAGATGCATGACATCACTTCCAAATAATGCATCCATTTCATCAAATTTTGCACTGTTTGTATGGCGTCTGTCAATGATTTCATCAAAATTATATTCCATATCCTATCCCTTTACTGCACCTGACATTGAACTTTCCAAAATTTTCTTTGAGCAGAACATAAACAAAAGCAATATCGGCACTACTGAAAGTGTAACGCCAAGATATACTACTCCATAATCTGTTTTGTATACTCCCTGCATCTGCTGTACCAGAATCGGTAATGTAAACTTTTCTTGTGAGAACAGCAATATAGATGGCTGTACATAAGAGTTCCAACAACCAACAAATGTAAAAATAGCCTGTGTAGCTACTCCCGGAATAATTACTGGGAAAATAATTTTATTAAATATTTTAAACTCATTGCAACCATCAATACGTGCACTTTCAAGCAATTCATTTGGAACATATGCATCAATATACTGGCGAATCCAATATACCATAACTGGTGTGGCAAAACTCGGCATTAAAATAGCAATGTAATTATCTAACAATCTCAAATTATTCATTTCCTGGAAGTAACCAATAATTCCGAGCTGTCCAGGAAGCATCATTGTTGCAAGGACGATCCAGAATAAAACTTTATTCCCTTTGAATTTGTATTTTGCAAAACCATAGGCGGTAAGTGCTCCAATATAAGTAGAAATTGCCGTATATATCACGGAGATAACAACACTGTTTGCAAGACCTCTCCAAATATTTACATTATCTTGAAGCCGATGATAATTATCGAGCAAATGTTTTCCTGGAATCATCTGAAAACTGGTTGCTAAAGCGGCATTATCATGAGTACATCCAATAATCATATTATAAAATGGTACTATACTGATAATGGCAAGAAAAATTAAAAATATGTACGTTAAGGTGCGATAAAGTTTACCATGACCTTCTTTTTTACTTTGCATACTCATTTAATACTGCTCCTTCTTTCCTGTTGTATATTTCATGAAAATAATTGAAAATACAATAATAATTACAAATAATCCATATGAAATTGCTGCACCATATCCATAATCTAAATTTGTAAATGCGATATTATACATATACATTACCATGGTTAATAATGAAGCTTTTGTTCCTCCCATTGCACCACCAAAAGTATACGGTAAATCGAAAATCTGAAGACCACCAATAATTGATGTAACAAATGCAAACGTCATGATTGGACGCATAAGCGGTAGTACAATCTTAAAAAATGTCTGTACTTTTGAAGCTCCATCCACTTCAGCAGCTTCAAAAAGTTCATATGGAATTCCTCGAATACCCGCTGTAAAAATAATGGTATAATATCCAAAATACTGCCAAAATAACACCAATGCAACAATGAGCTGTGACAGTAAAGGGCTTCCCTTCCAGTTAATCGGATCCTTAATAATATGTAATGTCATCAGAACCTGATTCACACTACCTGCTTTCCAATCGAATAACAAGCTAAAAAGTACACCAAGTGAAACAGCTGTTACAAGATTCGGAAAATAGAATACTGTTTTAAAGAAATTACTTCCACGTAATTTCTTCTGATTCAGTAAAAACGCAAGCACCAAACCAAATACCATCTGTGGAATCATTGCTAAAAGTGCAATAAAAATTGTGTTTCCGATAGATTTTATAAACATTTGATCCTGAAGTAACCTCTGATAATTCGCCAATCCTATAAACTGCTGTTCCCCAAATCCATCCCAGGACATAAAACTTAACTTAAATGTATATAAAATTGGATATAAGGTAAATGTTAAAAAAACGATAAAATATGGTGCAATAAAAAAATATCCTGCATTATCTTTATTTATTTTGTTTCTTTTCCGCTTTCCGCTTACTGCAGCCACTTTTTGTAGCCCTCCTTTTCTATTTAAAAAGCTGCTCCAGGGAAGGTACTCCTCCGAGTACTTCACTGAAGCAGCTTCCTTTATCTGACATCCATACTCATTTTATGGACTAATCAATTTCGATTTCCGGATAAATATTCTTCATATCTTCTTTGAATCCTTGTACTGCCTCTTCCGGTGTAATCTGTCCTGTCGCAATAAGATCCATCTGTGCGCCTGCACTTGTCCAAGCCTGACGGTCATATTTTGTCATTGGATCACCTTTAACTTCTTTCGCTGTTTCATAGAAGTCTGCGAAATACTGCTGATCGCCAGTTACAATATCTGTATGACCTTCTTCGATACATTTTTCGATTGCCGGAATATATCCCGGGAAATCTCCCCATGTATTAGCAAGTCCATTTACAAGATAATCTACATTAGATGTCATAGTTTTAATCCATGCCCATGCTGCATCTTTATTTTTAGATTTTGAGTACATTCCATACCATGTACCACCATTCTGATAAGGAATTGGTGCCTGCATGTATCCCCATGTGTTAGCTGCCTTGTCCATTTCATCATCCGGAATTCCTGGTTTAATACAGAAATTAAGTCCCCATGTCGGTAAGCATGTAAGAATAAACATATCTTTTGAGTACATTCCTGATGTCCATCCTGCTGACCACATATCTGCTTCTGCATCTACTTTGTTTGAAACAACTGTTTCCATCATTTTGTACATTTCAAGCATATAGTCGTCACTGATAATATGGTTGTTATCATCTACCCATGGCTGACCTTTGTAAGAAGCATACAGCTGTAATACCGATTCAACATCATCTAATAATGCGATCTTTCCATCGGATTTTTCGTAAACCTGTTTTCCTACTTCTACGATTTTATCCCAGTCAGATAACATTGCAGCTAATTCATCCGGATCATCTGTTCCAAGATATTCTTTAGCAAGAGCTTTCTTATACCAGAATCCTCCTGGTGTTGACTGCCATGAAAGACCTCTGATATCACCTTCCTTATCTCTTGAAAGCTCATCTACATATGGAATCATATCTTTTGAAATATCTTCTGCACCATATTTTTCTTGGCTTAAATTCTCAAGCATATCTGTTTCTTTATATACACCAAGATCCGAAATCTCAAATGTTGCCACGTCTGGTGCATTTGTTCCTGTACGGAATGCATTCTGAAGTTTTGTTCTGTACTCTTTGGATGGCATAACTGTTACTTTTACCTTCACACCAGGAACAATTTTGTTGAACTCTTCAACATAAAAGTTCATCTCTTCCTGACTCAGATTTGTCCAAACCTCGATTTCACCTTCCGTCTTTGTAACGTCTTCTGTAATCTTCTGATCATCCGATTTCTTGGAACTATCAGATGTTTTCTGCCCACTGTTGCCCCCACAACCTGTGAGCAAGGTTGCTGCGCCTAATGTCACAGCAAGAATTCTCGCTAATCTCTTTTTCATTTTCTTTCCTCCTACTCATATGAGTTTGTTTCTTGTTATTTTGAATTATAACAATCTTCATATCTTGTTTCTACCACTATCTTAACCTCACAATGTCACATTCTTGTCATTTTCTACTATTTTCTGGTTTTTTTGATATATTTTTAGTGCATTTTTGATTTTTTGTATTGCTTTTATTTTTATAAAACCATCTAATTGTATATTTTTTTTGATTTACACAATCTTTTTTATGCACATTTCCGCATTTGACAATTCAACGGGTCTCACAAAAAAATTTTGTAAGGCCCGTTGATCTATTGCTTCATTCTTTTTCTATATTCACTTGGAAGAATATCATTTTTCTTTTTAAATGCTTTTGCAAATGCTTTACTATTTGCAAAACCATTATTAATAGCAATATCACCAAGCATATGATTACTTCCTATTAGGAACACTGTAAATACAAGGCTTTTCGGAGCCTACAAACCAGAAAAAATAATATTTGATCTATCACATTACGCAAAAAGCCGTCCGGCATGAAAAACGGGCGGCTTTTTTGCGTGGATAGACGGAAAGGAGGCACAAAAATAACTACAAAATTTTAGCGCTCAAATTTGTGCAACTTTAACGAAAAGGAGGATCGTAAATGGCCGATGAAAAACTGAATACTGGCCTTGCGGAGAATATTTCCCCGGAGGCCGCCGAGCCTATCTCCACACCCGAACAGGCCGCAGCATCTGAACCCCAGCAGGAACAGACCGGGCCTGCCATACCTGAGCCCGGCGATGTGGTTGTGTCCTTTGACAAAATCAATGAGCTTATGGCGGAAAAGAGGCAGAACGCCCGCGCCGAAGTCGAAAAGGCGGAAACCCCCGAAACGCCAGAGGCGGCAGCCCCCGGAGAAACACCGCAGCCCGCCAATACGGAGGAACCGAAAAAGCCGCGCCGTGGCCGTCCGCCGAAAGCGGAAAAGGCTGCGACTGAAAATCATAAAGCGGAGAAATCGGCTGGGGCCCGCAAGGGCCGCCCACCCAAGGCGGATAAGGCGGCCCCTGACAAGCCCAAGCCGTCCAAACGAGACAAAGTGTCCCGAAGTGACGGAAAGGCCCCGGATGCCAAGGAGCCCGTAAAGTCCACACAGGATACGGCACCGAAGGAAGCTGCTGTGGAACAGACGGCTCCCGAGCCGACCACACCTCCCCGCCCGGTTGAGGAAGGCAAGCTGGTTTATCTGAAACTTTCCGAGGTTCATCCGTTTCACACATTCCGTCCGCACCCCTTTAAGGTACGGGACGATGCAAAGATGCAGGAAATCGTTGCTTCTATCCGCGTAAACGGTGTAATGGTTCCCGGTCTTGCCCGCCCGGAGAAAGACGGAAACGGCTACGAAATTGTAGCGGGCCATCGCCGCACCCACGGTAGCGAGCTGGCCGGGTTGGATGAAATGCCCTTTATCGTCCGTGAAATGACCGACCACGAAGCGGTTCAGGCCATGAAGGACAGCAACAAGCAACGTGACGGGATGCTCCCCAGCGAATTGGCCGCGCTGCTGGAACTCGAGGTTGAGGACATCAAGCATCAGGGCGGGCGGCTGAAAGGTGTTGCGGAAGGCGATGTCGGGAAACGCTCAGTTGAGATTGTAGGCGAGGCGCATGAAATGAACTATAAAAAGGTCATGCGCTACTTGCGGCTCAACTCCCTTGTGCCGGAGCTTCTGGATAAGGTAGACGATAAAAAGATGGGCTTCATGCCTGCCGTGGAGCTTTCCTACATCAAACCGAAAAATCAGAGGCTTATTGCTGTTTCCATTGACGGGGAGCAGGCTTCGCCCTCGCTGGCCCAGGCTAAACGGCTCCGGGAGCTGGATAAGGAAGGCAAGCTTAACGGCGATGTCATTGACGGTATCTTATCAGAACAGAAAAAGGAGGATCGAGGCGTGATTATTTCTACTGCGGAACTGGAAAAGTATTTTGGCAAGGAGGTCACTCCCGCCAAAATGAAAGAACAGATTATGTCCCTGCTGGATGACTGGAAAGAAAAACAGCCGCCGGAGCTGGCAAAAGCCCCGAAAAAGCAGGAACTTGACAAGTAACAACTTCGAGACACTTTGTCCCGAGGGCCCCGCCCTCGCGCAGAGGCTCTGGTGGTATATATCCCCCGTCGCCGCCTGTTTTTTAGTACAGCCGGGAGTGGGCCGTCAAGGGTGCAGCGCACCGCCGTTTTCGGCGGCTCGCCCTTGACGGTCTGCCCCGGCTGTGCTATTTCCCCGGCAAGCGGCGGGGGTATATCCTTCAGAGCCGCCCCCTTTCCCAAGACTGGGAAAGGGCGTGGGGTTTGGGTTGAACTTTCTTATTAAAATATCGGAGGTATGAACGATGAAACGACCCCTTGCTTATATCACCGCTGCATGGCTCGGCGGCGATAGCGAAAACGCAGAACTGGCGGCGCAGTATTGCCGCACCGTGTATGAGGCAGGCTTTTCTCCTATTTGTCCGCCTTTGTACTTGCCCCTGTTTCTCAACGATGCTGTTCCCGAGGAGCATAAAAGCGGCATCGACATGAGCCGTGACCTGCTCCGCCGTTCTCATGTGCTGGTTGTCTGCGGGCACAGTATGACCGAATCCATGAAAAATGATATTGCCGTGGCCCAGCGGCTGGGAATTACGGCAACAACCCTTGAGGGTATCCTGACCGTCAAGGGGCAGGGCCGTCGCTGATGGCGACCCTGTTTGAAGCCTACGTTACCAACGCCGGAAAGTACAGCGAGGGCCAGCTTGTGGGTGAAACACTGAAATTTCCCACAACCGCCCAGGATGTGGAGGCTCTCTTAAAACGGATCGGCGTGGATGGCGTCCGCTATCAGGAAATTTTTATTACCTCTTTCGATGGGGATGTGCTGGGGCTCTATGACCATTTGAGCGAGTATGAAAATCTGGACGAGCTTAATCATCTGGCCTGCCTGCTTTCCGAGCTTACCTCATCGGAGCTGGAAACACTGGAGGCCGTCCTCGACAGCGGTGATCACTGTTCTTCGGTGCGGGACATCATCAATCTGACACAAAATCTGGACTGTTACGGCTTTTACCCCGGCGTATCCGATGAGGAAACGCTGGGGCGTATTTATGTGGACGATCTGGAAATGTTGGATGTGCCGGATCAGGTAAAACCGTATTTCGATTATGAGGCGTATGGCCGGGATGCCTGCATCCACGAAAACGGCCATTTTGCCCCGGGCGGCTATGTTGTCAAAGAAAGCGATCATTTCGTGGAAGTGTATCACGGCTTGCAGGATATTCCCAAGGAGCATAAGGTATTCTCTTTCCCGAAGCTCTCTATCCGGGAGCAAATGGCCGCTTATCAGGAAATCATAGACGGGTCTTCTTTGGAGGGCTACCGTCAAATGCAGAAAAAAGACCGTGGGGATCGGTGATGGCACTTCGAGACAAATTGTCCCAAGGAAGGAGGCGGTGTAACTGATTGATGAAGATATTTCCCGGCGCACGATAGCCATATCCGTAAAAACAACCAAGCTGACGGCGCGGGGACTGGCGTATGTGCTGGGCATGGTGGGCCGGAAGATCCGTAAGGCATACCGTGGACGGCAAGTGCCGCACGGCAAACAAAGTGTGCGAAAGCTCATGGCCCACGGCACAGCCACAAACAGCATTGAGCTATCCGGGGATGCCAAGTCCTTTGACCGCGTGGCCCGGAAATGGAATGTAGACTATGCGTTCTATAAAACCGGGCCGGACAAATACCTGCTGTTTTTCAAGGCTGGACAGGCAGACGCAATGACCGCCTGCTTTTCTGAGTATTCCCGGAAGGTGTTAAGCAAAGCAAAATCGAACCGTGTTCCCATCCGGGAACAACTGCAACAGGCGGTGGATCAGCTTTCCAAAGAAAAGCCGAAGCAGAAAGAACGTGCAAAGGAGGTGGCCCATGAGGACAGATAAGATCAGAAAATATCTCATTCCGAACATTCCCTATCTGTTCATCCTGTGGGCGTTCCTCAAGCTGGGAACGGCCTACCGGCTGGCGGCGGGTAACGATTTTGCACATAAGCTCATCGGACTGGGCCAGACGATTGGCCCGGCCTTTGCTGACTTTGCACCCGGTCTTGCCCCGCTGGATTGGCTTGTTGGTATTGTAGGCGCAGTTGGTTTCCGGCTGCTGATCTATTTCAAAAGCAAGAACGCTAAGAAGTTTCGGCGGGATGCAGAATACGGAAGCGCCCGCTGGGGAACGGAAAAAGACATCAAACCGTTTGTTGATCCAAGGTTTGAAAACAACGTGATTTTGACCGGGACGGAGTTTCTCACGATGAACACCCGCCCTAAAATCCCCGCAAATGCCCGAAACCTGAATTGCTGTATTATCGGCTCATCCGGCTCCGGCAAAACCCGCTTCTGGCTTACGCCCCAGCTTTTACAGGCCCATTCCTCTTATGTGGTGGTCGATCCCAAAGGTGGTGTGCTGGGACAGGTCGGGGCTTTCCTGCAAAAACGCGGGTACAAAATCAAGGTATTCAACAGCATAGATTTTTCAAAATCCATGCACTATAACCCGCTGGCGTATATCCGCAACGAGGCCGATATTCTGAAATTCGTGGATGCCCTGATTTCCAACACCAAGGGCGAAGGCAAGGAAGGAGATCCATTCTGGACGAAATCGGAAACGCTTTTGTACTGTGCTCTGATCGCCTACATCATTTTCGAGGGGCCTGCCGAGGATCGGAACATGAATACCCTTGTGGATATGATTTCCGGCATGGAGGTCAAGGAGGATGACGAGGATTTTATGAACGCGGTGGACTATATGTTTGCCGGTCTCGAAAAGCGCAAGCCGGATTGCTTCGCGGTCAAACAGTATAAAAAGTACAAATTGGCCAGCGGCAAGACGGCAAAAAGCATTTTAATTTCCTGCGGTGCGCGGCTGGCTCCCTTTGACATCCCGCAGCTTCGTGAAGTCATGGCCTATGACGAATTGGAGCTTGACCGCATCGGAGATCGGAAAACAGCGGTATTCTTCATCATTTCCGATACCACGCAGACCTACAACTTTTTAGTGGCGCTTGCTTTTTCGCAGATGTTCAACCTCCTGTGTGAACGGGCGGACAATGTTCACGGTGGCCGCCTGCCGCACCATGTACGAGTGCTGTGGGACGAGGCAGCCAACACGGGACAGGTGCCCCAGCTCGAAAAGCTGGTCGCGGTTATCCGCTCCCGCGAGGTGAGTCTTTGCCTGCTGTATCAACAGTTGGCACAGTGCAAGGCCATTTACGATAAACACGCCGAGACAATCCTCGGCAACATGGACAGCGTGGTGTTCCTCGGTGGTCGCGAAGCCAGCACCATCAAGGAAATATCCGAGAACTGGCTGGGAAAAGCCACAATCAGTATGCAGACTGACAGCCGCTCCCGTGGTCAGTCGGAAAGCTACAGTCAAAATACCCAGCGGCTGGGCCGGGAACTGATGACCCCAGCCGAACTTGCAACCATGCCGGGAGATAAATGTATTTTGCAGCTTCGGGGCCTGCCCCCGTTCTTCTCTCCCAAGTATGATCTGAAACGGCATCCGAACTACCGTTATACAGCGGAGGCCGATAAACAGAAAAACGCTTTTGACCTCGACAGGCTCATTAACCGCCGCAGGCGGCCCGGTCTGAACGAGGTGTGTACGATGTATGAGGTGGCTGTGCCGGACGATGCACTCACGGAAGAGGACGAGGACATCCTCAACTATGATGACATCGACGATCCAGACGCCTTTGCATAAACGCTTCGAGACAAAGTGTCCCGAAGTTTGTAACCTGCCGCCTGCAAGGGCGGCTTTTTTGTTACCGGGAAAATCCCGGAGAAATGGAGGTTTATATGGCATTTTTCTCATCTGCAATCGACACTTTACAGACCCTCGTTATTGCTCTCGGTGCTGGCCTTGGCGTGTGGGGCGTGGTTAATCTGCTGGAGGGCTACGGCTCGGATAACCCGGGCTCCAAGTCCCAGGGCATGAAGCAGCTCATGGCGGGCGGCGGCATCATCGTCATTGGCACCACACTGATCCCTCTGCTGTCTGGCCTGTTTTAAGGTAGGCGCTTATGGATTTTCTCACCGACTGGCTCACAAACTGGCTCAAAGAGCTTCTGATTGGCGGGATCATGGGAAACCTCGAAGGGCTTTTTGATACCGTCAATACCCAAGTCGGAGAGATTGCGGCACAGGTAGGGACTACCCCGGCGGCGTGGCACGCCGGGGTTTTCTCCCTGATCCGACAGCTTTCCGAAACGGTGATCCTGCCGATTGCCGGAATGGTGCTGACCTTTGTTGCCACTTATGAGCTCATACAGATGCTTTTGGAAAAGAACAATATGCACGAGGTTGACGTTGCGAACCTCTATAAATGGATGTTCAAAACAGCCTGTGCAATCCTGATCCTGTCAAACACATTCAATATCGTCATGGCCGTGTTCGATGTCTCGCAGAGCGTCATCGCGCAGGCAGGCGGGCTCATTCAAGGCTCTACCGATGTTTCGGCGGATATGCTTGCTGAACTGGAAACCTCGCTGGAGGCGATGGACTTGGGGCCGCTTTTGGGGCTGTGGCTGCAGTCTGCGCTCATTGGCTTCACGATGAAGGCAATGGGAATTATCATTTTCGTTTTGGTGTATGGCAGGATGCTGGAAATCTATCTGCTGACCAGCCTGGCCCCCATCCCCGTTGCTACGCTTTCCAACCGGGAGCTTGGCGGCGCCGGGCAGAACTACATCAAGTCCCTGTTTGCCGTGGGCTTTCAAGGGCTGCTGATCCTTGTATGTGTTGCAATTTACGCAGTGCTCATTCAAGGCATCGCAACAGGCGACGATCCCATTGGGGCGATTTGGGGAACTGTGGGCTACACGGTTCTGCTTTGCTTCATGCTCTTTAAGACCGGGAGTATTGCCCAGCGTATCTTTGGCGCTCATTAACAGGAGGTGGTGCTTATGCCGAGAAGATACGGGGCAGACGGAACGCGCTTATGGAATGGAAAAACGCCGGAGGAGTTTACTGAGGCAGACGCTTACCGCTTTATGGCGGAAACAGAGGCCGTCCTGCAAAGAAAAGAGTTGATGGACGACCCCGCCCAGCCTGCTCCGGCAAGCGGAAAGGAGGAATTTTATCTGAGTAAGAAAGACGATGTATTGCTGACCCCGGAGCAGATTGCTGCGGAGGAACGGCGCTGGCTGTTTGATGCTCCCATCGCGGAGCTTGCAGAAGTCAAGGGCGTTAGCATTGATGAGGCAGTAAAAATGCGGACAGATGCTGTCTGGCAGGAGGCGGTTGTTCCGATCACGGTATCTGTCCGCCCGATTGAGCCGCAGGGAAAACTGATCGGCTTCGCCAGCGTCAATTTTGGCGGTGTGGTCATCGACGATTTTAAGGTTGTGGACGGGAAAAATGGGATTTTCCTCGGCGCTCCCTCTAAACCTGATCCTGCCAGCCGGACGGGATACCGGGCTACGGTTCGGATTCCTGACCGAGCCACACAGGAACGGATCAATGCGGCTGGTGTGGAGGCGTATCATGCGGCGGTGGAACAGCTTGTTGCACGGGCCCAGGCGGTACGGCCTGCCCCGATCAAGGAGCAGATGGCCGGGGCTGCAAAGCAAGCGGGAAAAGAAAACGCTGCCCGGCCTGCGCCTGCCAAGGCAAAGGAGGCCCGTAATGACCGATAGCCGCACTTTGGGACAAAGTGTCCCGAAGGAGGGCTTGTTTCTCATGGACGGCATCGAGGGCCTGCGCTCCCTGCCCAAACATAGCGTGGATATGCTGTTGACTGATCCGCCTTACGGCACAACCCGGAATTATTGGGATGTGCCCCTGCCGCTCCCGGAGCTGTGGGAGGCGGTGAAATGGGCGGTCAAGCCGAATGGCGCAGTGCTGTTTTTCGCACAGTGCCCCTTTGACAAGGTGCTGGGCGCATCTAACCTCGCCATGCTCCGCTATGAGTGGATTTGGTACAAAGAGCGCGGAACGGGCTTTCTCAATGCAAACCGGGCTCCACTGAAAAAGTCCGAGAATATCTTAGTGTTTTACCAGAAGTCCCCGGTCTACAATCCGCAGTTTACTTATGGCAAGCCTTATACCCGTGTTCATTCCCGAAGCGGTACAAGCTCCAACTATGGGAAATTTGAACGGCAGGGCTCCGAGTCCAACGATGGCCGTCGCTATCCCGGAAATGTGCTTTTTGTGCCTACGGTGTCCGGCGGCATCCATCCCACACAGAAGCCCGTGGAGCTTTGTGAGTATTTGATCCGCACCTATACCCGCCCCGGCGAATTGGTCGCGGACATTTGCGCGGGCTCCGGCACAACCGCGATTGCAGCTATCAACACAGAACGTCGCTTTGTATGCTTTGAAACGGCCCCGGCCTTTTATGCCGCAGCCAGTGAGCGTATTCGTGCGGCGCAGGCAGTAAAAAGTTCTGGCGAGAAAGGAGTGTAATTATCCAGCAGTATTCTATCATTTACGCCGATCCCCCTTGGCGCTACTCGGCTAAGAAAGTACAGGGCGCGGCGGAAAACCATTATCCCACTATGAGCATTGAGGAGTTATGTGCGTTGCCTGTGGCTGATCTTGCAGCCCCGGACAGCGCACTCTTTTTATGGGCTACTTTCCCGCAGCTCCCGGAGGCGCTCCGGCTGATCGAGGCTTGGGGCTTCACCTATAAATCCGTTGCTTTCGTCTGGCTGAAAAAGAACAAGAAGGCGGATAGCTGGTTTTACGGCCTTGGCTTCTGGACAAGAGGCAATGCAGAAATTTGCCTGCTGGCAACCAAGGGCCACCCGAAGCGGCAGGCTGCCAACATCCATCAATTTATCGTTTCCCCGATTGAGGCCCACAGCAAAAAGCCGGACGAGGCCCGCGACAAAATTATTTCCCTGATGGGCGATCTGCCCCGCGTGGAGCTCTTTGCCAGGCAGACCCCGCCCGGTTGGGCTGTATGGGGGAATGAAGTAACACCAACCATCCCGGACTTTGGGACACATTGTCCCGAAGTGCAGAAAGGAGTGTGATCTATGCCCTATGTAAACGTACCAAACGATTTATCCAAAATCAAAACAAAGATGGCTTTCAACCTCACCAAACGCCAGCTTGTCTGCTTCGGCAGCGCGGGCGCGGTGGGGATTCCGGCCTATCTGCTGACCCGTGGCACCCTCGGCAATACCGGGGCGATGTTTCTCATGCTGGGAATTATGCTCCCGGCGTTCCTGCTGGCGATGTATGAAAGGGACGGCTTGCCCTTTGAAAAGGTTGTGCGAAACATCATCCGGGCCAAGTTTCTAAGGCCGGGGATCAGGGCCTACCGAACCGAAAACATTTATGCGCCCTTTGCCGGGCCGGGCGCTGGAAAGGAGGATGTGATTGAAAAACACAAAGAAGAAAAACGGAGCCGCCGCCAAGGGTAAAGGCCGGGCGACCCTGTCTGCTCAGCAGACAATCCCGTATCTGTCCATGCACCCGGACGGTGTGTGCAAGCTCCCGGGCGGGCTCTATACAAAAACCGTGGAATATGAGGACATCAATTACTCCGTGGCATCCACCGAGGATCAGACCGCCATATTCAGCGGATGGAGCTCATTCCTCAACTACTTTGACAGTTCGCTGCCGTTCCAGCTTTCCTTTATCAACCGCCGTTCTCATTCCCGCAGCCGCTATCAGGTCAATATCCCGAAAGCGGATGACAACTATAACAGCGTCCGGGACGAGTTTACCGGGATGCTGAAAAATCAGATTGCCAAAAGCAATAACGGCATTGAACGCTCAAAATACATCACCTTTGGCATACCCGCCGAGGGGATTGCGGAGGCACGGCCCCGTCTGGAGCGTGTGGAGGCTGATGTCATGGGAAACTTTAAGCGGCTGGGCGTTCCCTCGGAGCCTATGGACGGGCGGGCCCGCCTTGCGCTACTTCATAGCCAGATGCATCCGGGGAGCCGTGAGGCGTTCCGCTTTTCGTGGAAAGACATCCCACAGACCGGGCTTGGCACAAAAGACTTTATTGCCCCGGACAGTCTCGACTTCCGCCAGTCCCGCACATTCCGCATCGGCCAGCATTGGGGTGCGGTGTCCTATTTGCAGATTATGGCATCGGAGCTTTCGGATAAGCTGCTGGCGGAAATCTTGGAGCTGGATGCTGAAATGACCGTGACCATGCACATTCAGACCGTGGATCAGCTCAAGGCAATTAAGACCATCAAGGGGAAAATCTCGGACATCGGAAAAATGAAGGTGGAGGAACAGAGAAAGGCTGTGCGCTCCGGCTATGACCCGGATATTCTTCCCCCTGACCTGATTACATTCAGCAAGGACGCGGCGGAGCTTCTGACTGATTTGCAATCCCGCAATGAGCGAATGTTTCTGCTGACCTTTACGGTGGTAAACCTTGCTCCTAACCGCCAGCGGCTGGAAAACGATGTGTTTACCGTGGGCGGTATCGCGCAGAAATACAACTGCGCTCTGCGCCGTCTGGACTGGCAACAGGAACAGGGCTTTGTTTCCTCGTTGGCCCTTGGTTACAACGAGGTAGAAATCCAGCGCGGTATGACCACCAGCTCCACAGCCATCTTTATTCCTTTTATGACAAGGGAGCTCCGCATGGCGGGGCAGGCCCTCTACTATGGCATGAACGCACTTTCCCACAATGTCATCATGGCTGACCGCAAAAAGCTGAAGTCGGCAAACGGGATGTATTTGGGTTCTACGGGCTCCGGCAAGAGCTTTGCCGCAAAGCGCGAGCTTTTGAATGTGTTTCTCACCATCCCGCAGGATCGGATCATTGTGGTTGACCCGATGGGCGAATATGCGCCGCTGGTGCGAAGGCTGGGCGGTCAGGTGATCGAGATTGCCCCGGACAGCCCGCACCACCTCAATCCGATGGATGTGGAGCTCAATATGGCTGCCGGAGAAAGCCCGCTTTCCATGAAGGCGGATTTTCTTTTATCCCTGTGCGAGCTGGTGGTCGGCGGCAAGGAAGGCTTGCAGCCCATTGAAAAGACGGTCGTTGACCGCTGCGTGCGTTTGGTGTACCGGGAGCAGGCGCTCGGATTGGAAACCGCAAAAACACCGCTGTTGCAGGATTTATATGAGGAGCTTTTACGCCAGCCGGAGCCCGAGGCCCGGCGCGTGGCAACTGCCTTAGAGCTTTATTGCACAGGCTCCCTCAATCTCTTTAACCATCCTACCAACGTCAAGACGGACAGCCGTGTGGTGTGCATCGTTCTGAAAAACATGGGCGAAAACCTTAGAAAGATTGCAATGCACATCACAAATGAGTTTGTTTCGCAGGCGGTGGATCAGAACTTCCACGAGGGTGCGGCAACTTGGTGCTACTTTGACGAGTTTCACATTCTGCTCCGTGATCCACTGACAGCCAGCTACTTTGTGGCGGTCTGGAAAATGCTGCGTAAAAAAGGATGTGTGCCGTCTGCTTTGACGCAGAACGTCAAAGACCTTTTGGCAAGCCGTGAAATCGAGAACATTCTGGACAACACGGATTTTATGATTCTGCTTTCGCAGGCGCAGAGTGACCGTACCATTCTGGCAAAACAGCTCGGTATTTCCGAGCACCAGCTTTCCTATATCACACACAGCAATTCCGGCGAGGGGCTGTTGTTCTATGGAAATGTGACCATCCCGTTTGTGGATCGGTTCCCTCGCGGAGAAATCTATGACCTGCTGACTACCCGCCCGGAGGATATGAAGAATGAAACGAAAAACGAATAAGGCCAAGGAGGAGGCTTGGTCGCAGACCGCCCACGCCCCTGACGAGGAGCAGTCCGGGTCGGAGGCTTCCGACACTTCGGGACAAAGTGTCCCAAAGTCCAAGTTCCGCAAAAAGAGCCAGCAAGAACAGGCTGCGGCAGCAAAGCTCCGTATGGAGTCCCAAGGCGAAAAACTGGAACAGGCCCGGGAGAAGCTGGCAAAACAAAAGCCGCCGAAAAAGCCCGGCCCGGTAAAACGCATAGGCCGTGTTGCCAGTGGTTCCGTTCACAGCTTCGTGCATGGCAAGATTTTTGAAGTGGAACAGGAAAATGTCGGCACAGAAGGCGCACACCGTTCTGAGCTTGTGGGAGAAACCGCACTGCGGCATGGCTCCCGCTTTGTGCGCCGTAAAGTCCGGGAACATCCGGCAAAAGTGGTACGCAAGGCCGAGGCCCGCTATACCAAGTACACGGCGGACTACCATTTTCACACCGCCGCACAGGAGCACCCGGAGCTGACGAAAAATGCCCTTACCCGCTACTGGCAGAAGCAACGGCTCCGCAGGCAATACCGCAAGCAGGCAAAGGAGGCTGCAAAGCAGGGCGCGGCTGCGGCTGGGAAAACTGCCACAGCCACAGAACGCCTGACCGCCCGGGCAGTGGAATTTGTCAAAAGTCATCCCGCAGGTGCCGTGGTTGCGGTGCTCTGTGTGTTACTCCTGTTTGCTATGCAGTCCTGTTCCTCTACCATGCTTATGCTGGGGAACGCCGGGGCCGGTGCATTAGGGGCCAGCACCTATCCTTGCGAGGATCGGGATATGCTGGCCGCCGAAGCTGCCTACTGTGCGCTGGAAGATGATTTGCAGCATTATCTGGACACCTATGAAAGCACCCATGACTATGACGAATACCACTTCGATCTGGACGAAATCGAACATGACCCCTATGTGCTGCTTTCTCTTTTGTGTGCGCTCCATGAGGGGCAATGGACAATAGACGAAGTACAGGGAACGCTGCAAATGCTGTTTGACCGCCAGTACATTCTCACGGAGGATGTAGTGGTGGAAACCCGGTATCGCACGGAAACCGACACATGGACGGACGAGGATGGCAACTCCCATACGGACACCTATCAGGTGCCTTACGACTATTACATCTGTACGGTCACGCTGGAGAACTTTGATTTATCCCATGTGCCCGTATATGTCATGGGCGAGGAGCAGCTTTCACGGTATGCCATCTATATGGCAACGCTGGGAAACCGCCCCGATCTGTTCCCGGATTCTCCCTATGTGAACAAGTACATTACCGGGAAACCCGGTGATTACGAAGTGCCCGGAGAATATCTGGACGATGAAACCTTTGCCGCGATGCTTGCCGAAGCGCAGAAATACATCGGCTATCCCTATGTGTGGGGCGGCAGTTCTCCCGCCACTTCCTTTGATTGCTCGGGCTACGTTTCGTGGGTCATCAATCACTCCGGCTGGAATGTGGGCAGGCTGGGAGCCCAGGGGCTCTATAACATCTGTACGCCGACCAGTTCTCCCAAACCCGGTGATCTGGTGTTCTTCAAAGGCACCTATGACACGCCGGGCGTGAGCCATTGCGGGATTTATGTCGGTGATGGAAAAATGCTGCATTGCGGAGATCCCATCGGCTACGCAAATTTGAATACAAGCTACTGGCAATCTCATTTTTACGCCTACGGGCGTTTACCGTGACAGGAGGTTTTGAAATGGCAACTACCAAAAGCATGAAAATTCAGGCCGAGATTGATAAGGTCAAGGCCAAAATCAGTGAACAGCAGGCCCGGCTCAAGGAGCTGGAGCAGAAAAAGCTGGAGGCGGAAAACAGCGAAATCGTGGACATTGTGCGCGGTATGAGCATTTCCCTTACGGAGCTCCCGCTGCTGTTTGAAAAGCTGAAGGACGGAGGTACTTTGGGACAAAGTGTCCCGAAGTCCGAAGAAGAAAAGGAGGAAAACTGAATATGAAACACTTTCGTATGTTGGCGGCGGGGCTTTGCTCCGCCGTTCTTTTATGCGGCTTTGCAATCCCGGCCTATGCCTATTCGGACGGCGGGAATGAGGAACCGCCTGTTGTGGAAGAAACTCCGGCCCCGGAGCCAGCGCCTACCATTACCCCGGGCGAGGGCTTTTCGGAGGATGGAAACCTTGTGACCCGCGATCTGCTCTACGATGCTGCAACCAACAAACAGTTCATCACGGTGGAAACCAGCGGCGGCAACACCTTTTACATTGTCATTGACTATGACAAGCCTGTGGACGAGGACGGCGAACAGTATCACACCTACTTTTTGAACATGGTGGATGAAGCCGATCTGCTGGCAGCACTGGAGGCCGCTGGCGGAGAACTTCCGGCCTGCTCCTGCACAGAAAAATGTGCGCCCGGAGCCATCCATACGGATTGCGAGGTCTGCGCGGTCAACATGACCGAGTGTGCTGGCACAGCTCCCGAACCCGCTCCGGTGACGGAACCTGCGGAGGAGCCGGAACCCGAGCCCCAGCAGAAAAGTAATACCGGGACGCTTCTGCTGATTTTGGCTGTGGCTGTTCTGGGCAGCGGTGCAGGCTGGTACTTCAAAATTTACCGCCCGAAGCATGAAAAAGCTGCTGTACCCGAAGAGGATTACAGCGAGGAACTGGCTGATTATGACGATTCCGAGGACGATGGGCCGCCTTGGGACGAGGACGATACCGAAAGCGAGGATAATGAATGAGATTTACCAACAACCCCTATGAGGGATTTATGAAAGAAAAAAGCTACTTTAAGGGTGTGCCGCCAAGCCTGCCGCCGAAGGGCTCCCGTTGTGACGGCTGCCCTTACTGGCGTGGGATTGGCTGCGTGTTCTGCTACCGGGAGCAGCTCAAACCACCGGGCAACGGGAGGTGATGCTGTGGGCCGAGAACTGACCCGGACAGAAAAAGCGGCAATCCGCAGGCTGGTATCAAAATGGTGTGCCAACTATGACCGGGACTGCGGCTGCCTGCCGCTGGATTGCGAGTGCTATATGTTTGGAAAATGCTGGACGGGGGCTTATTGCCGCTACTTCCGCGAGGCAGTTCTGCCCCTTGATCCGGCGCTGGAGGTTGCGCTGCTGACAGAAGGGCCAAGGCCAGATTTCAAGGCTTGCCCGGTATGCGGCAGAGCCGTGGCTCCTGATGGACGGCAAACCTATTGTTCGGCGGCCTGTGCAAAGGCGGCACACCGCAGACAGCAGCGGGAATATATGCGGAAAAAACGGAGCTGATGTGTTGACAATTAGACCATCACAAACCCGCTTGTAGGAAGGCTTTTTAAGGCCCTTTTCTGCGGGAGGCGTATGTTTCTACGTCCGCCCCTGTTTCCGTGAGATGCTGTCAACATTTTAGCTGCCGGGGCTTTGGGACAATTTGTCCCAAAGTTCCGGCTTTTGTGGAAGGAGGTACTATGCCGAAATATTATCCGAT
The DNA here is from genome assembly GCF_027679115.1 of Coprococcus sp. TM115-187. NCBI lineage: Bacteria > Bacillati > Bacillota > Clostridia > Lachnospirales > Lachnospiraceae > Coprococcus > Coprococcus sp. TM115-187. The sequence continues at coordinate 179,268 of NZ_JAQEKS010000003.1, forward strand.
CAACGAAGAAGCCGCAAAGCGGGCAAAAGATATGAACAGCTTTTCCGACTATCAGCCGGGCTCCGCTACGGCGGGCTACCGGGCAATGGTCGATGAAGCGTATGCAGCGGCGGAACGCCAGAAAGCCCGTGTCGATCCCATGTACCATGATAAGATTGACGCGCTGGTGGATCGCTATGCCCGGAAACTTGCGGAAAATCTGAATGAACGCAATGTGATTGATGCCCGGGTGCCCTCTATTCTGATCTCCGGGGGCGGCAATTTCCCTGTGACAAAAAAGCACAAGCAGAACGCCGCCCGGGATCGCAACTATGGAGAGTATGCGGAGATTTCAAAGCTGCTTGATAAAATCCGCTCTGTTGGAATCGGTGGGATCAGCGCGGATGACGATCTGGCCGTGGAAAAGCTGACAAAAAAGCTGGAGGGGCTGGAGTCCCTGCAGGCCACCATGAAGGCGGTCAATGCGTATTTTCGGAAACACAAAACGCTGGACGGCTGCCCGGAGCTTACACCGGAGCAGGCCGAAAAGCTCAAAGCAGATATGGCGCAGTCATGGCACTTGGACAAAAGTAAGCCATACCCCGCCTATCTGCTTTCCAACAACAACGCCAACATCCGCCGTGTGCGCCAGCGCATTGAGGAACTGAGCAGCCGCTCCGAGTTTGCAGGCTGGACATTCCCCGGAGGCGAGGCAAAAATCAACGAGGCTGAAAATCGTTTGCAGCTTATTTTTGAGGAAAAGCCCGATGCCAATCAGCGGCAGGAACTGAAAAGCAACGGCTTTAAGTGGGCTCCCAGCCAAGGGGCATGGCAGCGGCAGCTTAACCAGAACGCCATCCGTGCTGCGGCCCGGATAGACTTTCTGCGGCCCGAGGACGGTACAAGCCCCTATCAGCTCCAGCCGTTTGTGAAAAGAGAAAACAAAGAAATGTCTCGATGATGGGAGGTGTACTATGGACAAAAATCAAGGCTACGCCATTTTGAAGGCGGTCATGCTGGAAAATGGGCGGGGATTTGCATTGGGCGAACATCCCACCGCGCCATCCCGCTATGTCACATGGGCCTGCTATGATGACAAGGACGGCCAGCGGCAGTACGAATGGGGTCACTATGGAAATGACCGCACCGCGATGGAACAGGATTTTGCAGACCGGGTGCAGGACTATCAGCGTATTTATAACGTGGGGATCAGGCAGACCGAGGCTCCCGGCCTTTACAAGTATTATTCGACCCAGCGGCCTGTGGACATCGGGACATTCCCGAAGCCGCCTTATAACAAGCCGGATGAAATCTTCAATTACGATCAGCGCATCCCGGTGGAAAATGGCTCGTTCCTGGCTTGGGGCTATCTTACCTATACCCGCCCGCTAACGGAAAAACAGGCATCCGACTATGAGCTGCGTCCTGCGCCTGATAATCCCGACAGGCCCCGTCCGATTGCCGAGCAGATGAAAAATGCGGCAAAGTTGGCGGAGGCAGATCGCGGCTCGGAGGCTCCGGCTCCCCAACGGAGGCAGCCTGACCGTGGCGATAGATAAGGAGGTGCGTATATGGAAAAGAAACGTGAACAGGAATTGTCTGTACTGGAGGTGCTGCACCTGCACCGTGAATTTCATTTGCCGCACCCTGTTCCGGCAGACGAACAGGAAAAGCCGCTGGATAAGGTAAAGGAGCCGCCCCGCGCCTGCCGCAGCCGGGAGCGTGAGGGGCGATGACAAAAAAGCGCCGCCGTCCGATCCATCTTCATGTGATGGTGTCGGAGGCGGAGCAGGCCCTGATTCAAGAACGTATGGCGGAGGCTGGCATCCGTAATATGGGAGCCTATATGCGGAAAATGGCCCTGAGTGGGTATGTGCTTCATGTTGACCTTTCGCCTGTTCGTGAGCTGGTTTCGCTCCAGCGGCGCTGCTCCAACAATCTGAACCAAGTGGCAATTCAAGCCAACACCTACGGCGCGATTTATCCCGAAGAACTCGCGGCCTTGCAGCGGGACTATGCCGCTTTGTGGGGGCCGCTGTCTGATCTCTTGAAACAGCTCTCCGCGCTGGTAGAGCTCTGACCCATCCGGGGAGTGGTTGATACCGCTCCCCGGCTTTTTCTACTTCGGGACAAAGTGTCCCAAAGTAAAAATACTGTTTGCCGGAAGGAGGGATTTTTACGGCGACCACCTACATCCGCCCTTATAAAACAGCGGCGGGAAAAAGTGCAATTCAAACGATGGAGGATCGTTTCACCTATGGCCTGAACCCGGAAAAGCTGGGAGCCGTATCTTCCTATCTCTGCGATCCGAATACGGCTCCCGCCGAGTTTCTTCTGGTAAAAAGTCAATACCTTGCAGAGACAGGCCGGGCCGTATCTCACGGGGCACTGTTCTTTCAGATCCGGCAGGCGTTTCTGCCCAGGGAGGTTACGGCGGAAGAAGCAAACCGTATCGGTTATGAAACGGCGATGCGCTGGACAAAGGGAAAGCATCAATTCTTTGTCTGTACGCATACCGACAAGGCCCATATCCACAATCACATTTATTTCAATGCGACGGCCTTTGATCGCTCCCGGAAATTTCATAATTTCATCGGTTCATCTTTTGCCCTGCGGCGGCTCTCTGACCGCGTGTGCATCGAATATGAACTGTCTGTTATCCAAAATCCGCGCCAGCACAGCAAGGGCCGTTTTCTCCACTACGGCCAGTGGATCGGTGAAAAGCCGCCCTCTGCCAAGCAGCGGGTACGGCTGGCTATTCTCGCGGCTTTGGAGAAAAAGCCCACGGACTTTGCCGACTTTCTTCGTCTCATGGAGGAGTCCGGCTTTTCGGTGAAACAGGGACGCGGCGGTGTCATCTCATTCCTTGCGCCCGGGCAGGAAAAACCGACTCGGCTCCGGGCTTCTACACTGGGAGCCGGATTTGACCCGGAGGACATCAAGGCAGTAATTGCCGGGGAACGTCCGCTCCCTGAACTGCCAGAGGAGCCCACGGTTCCGCCACGGCGAGTCAATCTCATCATCGACATTCAAGAGCGTATGGGCCAGGGCAAAGGCCCAGCCTATGAACGATGGGCCAAGGTCTACAACTTAAAGCAGATGGCGGCTGCGCTCCAGTATTTGCAGGAGCATCATCTGACAGACTATGCGGCGCTGACGGCCCGCACCGAGGCTGCTGTGGATCACTTTCACAAGCTGTCTGACGAGCTCCGCACAACGGAGGAGGCTCTTTCCAAAACCTCGGAGCTGATGGCTGCCACGGTGGACTATGCCAAGACCCGCCCGGTGTTCGATGGGTACAAGGCTGCGCGGTACAGCAAAAAATATCTGGCCCAGCATGAAGCAGAGCTTGCCACTTACCGGGCGGCAAAGGATACCATGAACACCATGCTGAACGGCGCAAAGCTCCCTAAGATTGAAGCACTAAAAAAATCCCGCCGTGAGCTGGCAGGACAGAAAAAAGAGCTTTATGCAGAATACCGGGAGACCCAGCGGCAAATGCGGGAGGCCGTAGCAATAAAAGCGAACATTGATCATCTGCTCGGCATAACAGACGAGCGTGAAAATAAGGCCCAGGAACGATAGTGACGGGCCGCAGATTACGGTGCAGCGCACCGGGACTTTGGGACAATTTGTCCCGAAGTACAGCGGGTTTGGGGAGCTCCCCAACAAGCATTTTTGCGGGCCCTGCGCCCTGCAAAAATTTCGGAGTGTGGCCACACCCGAATTGCTTGCCAAAACGCGCAACCCGCAACATGGCGCAAAAAAACGGAGGTTACGCTTTCTTTTACGTTTCCTCCGTTTCTTTCGATGCTTTCATCGCTTGGATTGTAGCTTCAACGATTTTCAATTCTCTTTCGTCCAAGGCGTTCAACATGGCATCAATCCGCTTCCTGCACTCGCTCCCGCTATTCTGGGACGGGTAAAAGTATTGATCCACCGATATATCAAACATTGTGACCATCTGATAAAAGGTGTTGAAGCTTGGATGCTGACCATCATTTTCATTATACATAATGGTACGCGGAGCGCGGTCAACAATATAGGCCAGTTGCTCCTGTGTCATGCCGCTGGCTTCTCTTGCACGCTTGATGGCGAGCCCTATATCGTGAAAATCAAAGCGTCTTTCATCTCGTTCTATCTTCATAACATCACCTGATATGATTTTACATTTCATGTGATATTATTTGAACGACTATCTATTTCATACTACTGACTATTTAATTTCACTTTAGCAATTGGCGACCCTACCTTGACTGCCATCAAAATATAAAGTATTATATGCTTAGCCTTGGCTAACCCAGAAAGGAGGGCGCACGATGACAAACCAATACATGACGAAGCTGTACCATGATCTGCTCTCCAACTCTCCGCAGACAGTGACAATAGATATTCCGGCTGATATGGGAACAGGCCAGATTTCACAGGTTGTTACAAAGCAAGGAGCTGTTGTATCAGACTGGAAAATGAACTATTTTTCTGATATGAATGTGCAGGGTGTAAGCTGCGAAGATTATATTCAACTTTTATTTTGCTTCAATGATGGCGTATCGTGGAATATTGCAGATGCACGTCAAAGTGTCAGCATACAGAAAGGCGAATCTTGTATTTATCGAGGACATGGTAAGATGGAATACCTGTGTTATTCCGGGAAAACAGACTTCCTTTTCAAAAATATAAAAATTCCCATGCCCTATTTTCACAAAATCTTGAATGACTACTTTGAAGATAGTGAGATAGATGCTTATGAGAAGAAGTTATTGACTGGCATTTCAAAAGTGAACATTACCCCGTATATGGAGCACATTTTTGCGGAGGTAAAAGATTTTACGCAATACCGGGGCGGTTTAGGGTATTTATTTCTGGAAAGTAAGGTTTTTGAATTGCTGTCCGTGTATTTGAGTGAAGTATTGGAACTTAGTATTCTTTCATCAAGCTATATCAGTATTTCTAAAAGTGACAGGGACTCGATTACCGAAGCAAAACGGATCATCGACAGCCAGCTTGCTTTTGCACCAAGTTGTGAGGAACTGGCGAAAAAGGTAAATATCAGTGTTTCCAAACTGACAAAGGGATTTAATTCTTTATTTGGGACATCTGTTCACGCATATATCATAGATCAAAGACTGGAAAAGGCAGCCGGGCTACTTTTGGAAAGCGACTTGAACGTAAGCCAGATTGCAACGCTGGTTGGATATTCAAAACCAAGCAATTTTGCGGCTGCGTTCAAAAAGAAATATGGAGTAATACCTAAGAACTATAAAGATGAAAATACGATTGGCTAAACCTAAAAAATACCGATTTTGGGTAGAATGAAATCGGGTTTGGGTTGGATATTGGGCATGAAATTGCTAAAATGCGTTGTGTGGTTAGAACACTCTAACCACACAACGCATTTTCTCAGATATAAGGAGGATACTGGTATGAGTTCCCAGAAAAAAAGTTCCCGGCTTGAGGGAAAAGATTTAATTACTATCGGCATCTACACCGTCATCTATGTCGTGATTGTTATGCTGGTGGCGATGCTTGGCTTTATCCCCATTTTTATTCCGCTGATGGCGGTGCTGTGCCCTTTGATTGGCGGCATCCCCTATATGCTGTATGTTACAAAGGCTAAAAAATTCGGGATGACTGCAATCATGGGTTTCCTGATTGGCCTAATCATGGTGTTCTTCGGCAACGGCTATCTTACTATGGTAACTGGTCTCGTTGGCGGCCTGTTGGCCGACGTGATCCTGAAAAAGGCGGACTACAAAAGTGCAAAGAGTACAGTTCTTTCCTGCGGCGTGTTCAGCATCTGGGTGTTTGGCAACTTTGCTCCCATTTTCCTGAACCGTGAAAGCTATATGGTAATGTTGACTGAAGGATACGGCGCTGAATATGCAGCTACCCTTAATACATATATGCCTATGTGGATTGCGCCTATTCTGCTGGTTGCCTGCTTTGTGTTTGGCCTTGTCGGAGGTATGATTGGGAAAGCCATTTGCAAAAAGCACTTCCAGCGTGCCGGTATTGCATAATGGCGCGGGAAATTCTGCTCAGCAAAAAAACAGAACAAGGGCTACGGCTCGATCCGCGTACAAAACTGTTGCTCATCTTCATCATAAGCATTTTTGTCATGGGTGGAACAGGCGGAGAAGCTATGGGGCTGATCCGCCTTGTTCTTTGTACGGTTCCGGCTATATTGCTGCTTACCTCGAAACAATGTGCAAAAGCTGTGGGCTATATTGCTGTGTTTTCTGCTTTTTTTGCTGTTCAAATTTATGTTTTGCCGCACCTTACGGGGATATTGAATTTCCTCGTTCTATTTACAACAGGATTCTTCTGCCGAATCCTTCCCAGTGTTGCGATTGCTGCCTATGCAGTGAAAACAACAACGGTCAGTGAATTGATTTCCGGCATGGAAAGAATCCATATGCCTAAAGAAGTGACGATCCCCTTAACGGTCATGTTCCGCTTCTTTCCAACTGTCTTTCAGGAGTCAGAAGCAATCAGTGACGCTATGAAAATGCGTGGGATTAAACTTGGAGGGAAAAAACCTTCAAAAATATTGGAGTATAAGCTGATCCCGATGATTACCTGCTCCGTGAAAATCGGTGAGGAACTTTCCGCTGCGGCAATTACCCGTGGCCTCGGCGCTCCTGTCAAACGCACAAACATTTGCCAGCTTAAATTCAATTTTGCCGATGTGGTGCTGATTTTGTTTTGTTGCTTTGTAGTGTTTTGGGCGATTGCTTCCCCGATAATTTCCGCAGGAGGGATTTTGCCATGATAGATTTTCAAAATGTTTCTTTTTCTTATGGTGAAGAATCCAGCGGCGGAGGGATTAGAAATGTCAATCTCACCATAAACACAGGGGAATTTGTTTTACTCACGGGAGAATCCGGCTGCGGGAAAACAACGATTACCCGTTTGGTAAACGGGCTGGTGCCTCATTATTACGAAGGTAATTTAGAGGGCGATGTCCTTCTGGACGGAAAAAGCGTATCAGATACGCCGCTTTATGACTTGGCTGCTATGGTGGGATCTGTATTCCAGAATCCCAAAAGTCAGTTTTTCAACGTGGATACGGATAGTGAATTAGCCTTTGCCTGTGAAAATTTAGGCTATCCCCAAGAAGATATCCTGAAAAGGATTGACCGTACAGTTTCCGATTATCATATTGAAGATTTGATGGGGCGAAGCGTGTTTGCTCTGTCCGGGGGCGAAAAGCAAAAAATAGCCTGTGCTTCATCAAGTGTATTGCTGCCGGGAATTATGGTCCTTGACGAACCATCTTCTAATCTGGATATGGCTGCTATTGATGACCTGCGGCAGGTCTTGAGCCTCTGGAAAAAGCAGGGCAAAACAATTCTGATTGCAGAACACCGCCTTTACTACCTTCACGATCTTGCAGATCGTGTGCTGTATGTAAAAGATGGGGAGATTGAACGGGAATACACGCCTGCTGAATTTGACAGTTTATCGGATAGCACTCGAAAAGAAATGGGGCTGCGGCCGTTTTCTCTCTCGAAGTTGAAGCCTGCGAATCAGTATCAGGCGCATACAGCTAAACAGATGGAATTTCAAAATTTCTGCTTTGCGTATAAAAAGCGGGAGCCGGAAAGCCTCCATATTCCGAGTGCAGAACTGCCTGTTGGAGAAACGATTGCCATTATCGGCCTGAATGGCGCTGGAAAATCTACTTTGGCCCGCTGTATTTGCGGACTGGAAAAGAAGTGTGGCCTTTTGCAGGTTGACGGGAAAACCCTTGATTGGAAAGCCCGGCTCAAACATTGCTACATGGTAATGCAGGATACCAGCCATCAGCTATTTACCGAAAGCGTGATGGATGAAGTGCTTCTGAGCATGGACAACGAGGATGAAACTGTTGCAGATGAAATCCTTAAACAGTTTGATCTGCTGGAATATAAAGACAGGCACCCGCTTTCTCTTTCCGGCGGGCAAAAACAGCGGGTAGCGATCGCATCTGCCATTGTGAGTAACCGGGAGATCATTGTGTTTGACGAACCAACCAGCGGGCTTGATCTCAAACATATGCGGGAAGTTGCGCGGAGTTTGAAGTCACTCGCGGATCAGGGCAAAACGCTTCTTGTTATTACGCATGATCCGGAGTTGGTGATGGCGGGATGTTCGTATGTAGTCCATATGGAAAAAGGGCAAATAAAAGAAAGCTATCCATTGGACGAATCCGGCAGTAAAAAGGTTTTGGATTTTTTCCGAATCCGCCAGTGAATTTTAGAAATTATGAATGTCAGGGCCGCCTTGACTGGACAGAAAGATAATGATAAGAGGCCGCTTTACTTTGGCGGCCTCTTGTTTTTGAAGCACAGACAGTACGGCTCAATATAAGGAGGGCTTATGTTCAAAAAAATCTTTGAGTACGCAGGGCCATATAAGAAAAATATGTATGTGGCCACGGTCGTTGTACTGGTCAGCGTTCTTATGGGCGTCCTGCCTTTTGTGCTGGCTTATCAGGTGATCGCGCCGCTGGTCATGGGTGAATCTATTGAAGCATCCTTTATCATTTTGCGCGTGGTTCTTGTCTTGGTGTGTCTGGTGCTGCAAGCCCTTTTCTATGGCTGGGGGCTGAATCTTTCTCACAAAGCCGCTTACGACACGCTGCTCCGTCTGCGGACGGCACTTCAAAAACGGTTTGAAAAGCTGCCCCTTGGTGTCATTCAGGATAAAGGCACCGGCACAGTCAAAAAGCTGTTCGTGGATGATGTAGACAGTCTGGAAGTTTTGCTGGCTCACTCCATGCCGGAGGGAATTGCAAACCTGATGATCCCTATTGCGGTTTATGTGGCAATGTTCTTTGTGGATTGGAAACTGGCGCTTCTGTCGCTGGCATCCATTCCGATCAGTCTGATTGCCATGATGACGATGTATTCCGTTGGCATGAAGAAAATGGGGCCTTACTACATGGCCGGACAAAAGATGAACAATACCATTATTGAGTACATTAACGGTATGGAAGTTGTCAAGGTATTCAATAAGGACGCAGATTCCTACGAGCGGTTCCGCAAAGATGTATCAGATTATCGGGACTATACTCTGGCGTGGTACAAGGCGGCGTGGCCGTGGATGGCAATTTACAGCAGTCTGCTTCCATGCACCATTATTCTGACTTTGCCTGTTGGCGCATGGTTCGTTCTCTCTGGCTGGTCTACTCTGCCTAATTTGATCTTGGTACTGTGTCTTTCTTTAAGTATTGGTATGCCGCTGCTGAAATCTCTCGGTTTCCTGCCTACCATGCCCCAGCTTAACTATAAAATTTCTGCATTGGAGCAGGTGTTGGATGCGCCGGAGCTCCAGCAGACAGAAGGTGCGTTCCACGGGAAAGATGACACCATTACTTATGACCATGTTTCTTTCGCTTATCAGACCACACAGCCCGGCCCGGATGGAAAGCCTGTTGTAATTGAGGATGAAGTTCTCCATGACATTTCCTTTACGGCAAAAGCTGGACAGAAAACAGCCCTTGTTGGTGAATCTGGCTCCGGCAAGAGTACATTAGCGAAACTGCTGATTCACTATTATGACCCACAGAAAGGCAGTATTTCCATCGGTGGGCAGAAACTATGCGATATGAGTCTTGAAGCACTCAACAGCCGTATCTCCTATGTGGCACAGGATCAATACCTGTTCAATACCTCTCTGCTCGAAAACATTCGGCTTGGTCGGCTGAACGCAACGGATGAAGAAGTGGTGGAGGCCGCAAAGAAAGCTCAGTGTATAGAGTTCCTTGAGAAACTTCCGCAGGGTATTCATTCGATGGCTGGTGATGCAGGAAAAATGCTCTCCGGCGGTCAGCGCCAGCGTATTTCTCTGGCAAGGGCAATCTTAAAGGATGCTCCTATTGTGGTGCTTGACGAGGCAACTGCCTATGCCGATCCTGAAAACGAAGAAAAGATGGAGGCCGCCATTGCAGAGCTTGTAAAAGGTAAGACCCTTGTGGTTATTGCACACAAATTACCAGCCATTATGAACGCAGATCAGATTTGTGTTATGGATCACGGAAAACTGGTTGCAACGGGCAGACATCAAGAGCTGATCCAGTCCTGCCCTGAATATCAAAAGTTGTGGAAAGCGGCACAAGACAGCGCCGAGTGGAAAGTACACACTGCAAAGGAGGGGAAATAAATGTTTGCTTTGTTTTCAAGAATATTGAAACTTTCCGGCCGTTATAAGAGCCGTATTCAGGGCGCATTTGTTTGTGCGTTTCTGGAATCCATTCTGTCCAAAATGCCGATTTTTCTGGCCTTTGTGGTTTTGAGTGGATTTGCAAACAAGACCATTACCGGGCAGACTTGCCTTTATGTGGGACTTGGCCTTGCCGCTATTGTGCTGGTTCAGATGCTCGTCCATTATCTTAGTGACAGCCTGCAAAGTGCAGCGGGATATTTGATGTTCGCTGACAAGCGTATCGAATTGGGCGGCCATCTGCGGAAACTTCCGATGGGATATTTCACTTCCGGCAATATTGGCAAGATCAGTTCTGTCCTCAGTACCGACATGGTGTTCATTGAAGAAGTCGCTATGAGTACGCTGGGAAACATGATGAGCTATCTGCTGTCCTCGCTGGTTTTGCTGGCGTTCATGTTTTATCTGAATTGGCAGCTTGGCTTGATCGCTGCGATAGTTACTATTTTGGCATGGCTGGTATCTAAGGGAATGAACAAAGTTTCCCTACGAGAAGCAGCAGGCCGTCAGGAGCAGAGTGAACGGCTGACCGATGCGGTGCTGTCTTTTGTGGAGGGCATTGGTGTTATTAAGAGCTATAACCTGCTTGGAGAAAAATCCGAAGAACTGTCCGGCAATTTCAAGCGTTCCAGAAATACATCGCTTGACTTTGAACGAAAAATGACCCCGTGGACAATGGGGCTGAATATCCTTTACGGTATTGGTATTGCGGCAATTTTCGGCCTGTCTATTGTGTTGGAACAGAGCGGTGCGCTTTCTTTGGCTTATGTGTTGAGTGTTCTGCTATTTGTATTTGATCTTTTTGGCCCGTTGAAGGCTCTCTATGGAGAAGCATCCAGACTAACCGTTATGAACGCTGCCCTTGATCGTATTGAAGCGGTATTGGATGAACCGGAACTTTCCGACAACGGCAAGCAGCATATTCCGGCTCAGGCACAGCCGGGACAGCCGGAAGTCCTGTTCAACGATGTTACATTTGCTTATCAGGATAAAGAGGTTCTGCATCATATCAGTTTTGCCATGAAGAAAAATTCTATGACAGCGCTGGTTGGACCGTCCGGTAGCGGTAAGTCCACCATTGCAAACTTGCTGGCGCGACTTTGGGATGTAAAATCCGGCAATGTGACGATAAGGGGCGTGGATATTCGCAATGTACCTCTGTCGGAATTGATGGATCAGATCAGCATGGTATTCCAGCGCGTGTATCTGTTTCAGGACACCATTTACAACAATATCATCATGGGAAAGCCGGATGCCACGGAAGAAGAAGTCTATGAGGCTGCCAGAAAAGCCCGCTGCTATGATTTCATTATGGCTTTGCCCGACGGATTCCAAACGGTGGTTGGTGAGGGCGGTGCAACACTTTCCGGCGGCGAAAAACAGCGTATTTCGATTGCCCGCTGTATTCTGAAAGACGCGCCTATTGTCATTTTGGATGAAGCTACCGCAAGTGTAGATACGGACAATGAAAGCTATATTCAGGAGGCTATTTCCGAATTAGTGAAGGGAAAGACCCTGCTTGTAATCGCTCACCGCCTAAATACCATCCAGAACGCCGATCAGATTTTAGTTATAGACAACGGCCAGATTGCACAGCAAGGAACCCATGAGGAACTTTTGAAACAGCCTGGTATCTATCAGGATTTTGTCAATATCCGAAAGAGTGCGGCTGGCTGGAGTCTTGCTTAATGACGAAAGGAGCTGCCTATGAAACTTCATACTGCCGGAGAGGATTATTTGGAGGCCGTGCTTATACTTCAAAAGAAGCTCGGTATGGTGCGTTCCGTGGATGTTGCTCGGTACATGGAGGTTTCAAAACCCAGCGTTTGTTACGCAGTAGGAACTTTACGAGAGGGCGGCTTTTTGACAACAGACGAAAACCATTATCTACACCTGACCGATCTTGGCCAGGAGGTGGCTGAAAAAATCTACGAGCGCCATTGTTTTTTAACGAAGCAACTTATATCTATAGGCGTTGATCCTGAAACGGCGGAGGCTGATGCCTGCCGGATTGAACATGATATTAGCGCAGAAACCTATGAACGGCTGAAAGAATTAGTCACGAAAGAATAATTAGATAGCGTATGAACCTGCCCCGACTACGGGGAAAGAAAAAAACCGTTGGTTGGGGCAGGTGATTTTGCGCGCCTATTTTAAGTTATTACCCTAACGGCGGTTTTGAGAAATCAGAGCCGCCGTTTCTTTGCGTTTACACAAACCAATGACGACTTGCAGGGACACGGTAGCCGATGGGAGGTTATTTTGCCGTGTCCTTTTCTCTTTTTCGCAGCATCCATGATCTGCACCAGCTAAAAAAAGCGTAGCCCCTCCATTGGAGCAGTCGGGCTTTGAACGTGAAATTAAACAGTACATAACCGAAAATATATTTTCGTGCGCTTGTGCGGCCTTGTGTCGCGCAGGCGCATTTTGCTTTCCAGACTTCGAGACAAAGTGTCCCGAGGTGCGGTGCCGTTCTCCGCCGTTACTCCATTTCGTTTCCGACCAACCCCGAACAAACTGAAATGGAGGATTTTACGATGACTACTATCAATTTGAAAGATATTTATTATTGGTACACGCAGGATCAGCTTATCGAAGTTTCTGACGAGGTGGCCGAGGTATTCAAGGCCGATGCCCGCTATGAGATGGCCTATCAGCGGCGGCTCTCCCGGCACAAGGCGCAGTATTCTCTGGACTGCGATGACGGGATTGAGTATTCCGCTTGCCTGCATGAGCCGACCCCGCAGGAGCTCCTTGAACGAATGGAAACCTTTCTTCGTCTGTGGAACGCTCTCAATTCTCTGCCGGAGATTCAGGGCCGCAGAATTGACGCACATATCATTCTTGGCAAGTCGATTAAGGAAATTGCCGAGGCCGAGGGCGTACATGAGGAGTCTATTCGCCAGTCGATCAAGCGTGGCCTTGAACGCATGAAAAAAACTTTTTGATTTTTTCATCTTAACCCACTTGGAATTGATGAAAAAATGTCTCGGTTTATGAGAGGAGGTTTTCTTCCTAACGCAAGGGAATAACGGCAGCCCTGAGTAAGTACAGGGAGCCAGACAGTGGGTGCGCAGTGACATCTCCTAAAAGAGATTGAACGAACAACACCAACACTGTAAATGGGCCCGGTCATCCCAAGCCCATGATCCGGCGCTGAACAGGTTGGCTGCCTGTTCCTCCGGGCTTGTCGCTTTACTTGCGTTGAGAGCGCCGCACAGAAAATAACGATTGTCTTTGGACAGGCCAAGTAAATATGTACGGCGCTCTCTAATATTCAAAAACTATAATAAACCTCGAGACAAAGTGTCCCAAGGTGGAGTAAGGCAACAGGCCAGCATCCCGGTGGTGCTGGCCTGTTGCGTTTCCCCACCAAACAGCGGGGGGCGTTCTATCAATCTGCGAAGGAGGTTTACCGTGAAATTAACTACACAGGAACTTGAACAAATGAGAAGCGTTGACATTGGCGCGGTGGCTGCCGAGTCCCTGCCTGATGTGAGCGGTATGACCTTTGACAATGCGCTTTCCCGAAAGGAGCGCATCTCTCGATTTTTGCAGACTGTCAAAAATCCATACTGCTTTTGCATCGGTGGTGTTGGCGTGAAAATTGAATTTGCTGAAAGCGGGCCATCTCTCCAAGATAAGCTGACGGATTTCCTGCTGCGGCAAAGAAGCGGGCTGTAACTTCGGTTACAGCTCGTTTTGCTTCTTCGAGACAAAGTGTCCCGAAGCGGAGGCATCCTTGTTGTCCTCCCCGGACAGAGTTATAATATAAGTGTAATGTGATAGGGAAGGAGGAACAATGGCACGAGCAAAAAACAGAGGGTATCAGCAGAGTTTCTCTCCCTCTTACACAATCCGCCGCTGGCGGCTGGGCATCTATATCCGGCTTTCAAAGGAAGATTTGAAAAAAGGAAAAGACGATAGCAACAGCGTAAAGAACCAGCGTGACCTACTGAACGATTTTTACCGACGAAACATTGACGAGTTTGAAAGCATCACGGAATATGTGGATGATGGTCATACTGGAACGGACGCCAACCGTGAAGATTTTCAACGGCTCTTGGCGGATGTCATGAGTGGTAAAATCAACTGCGTTATAGTAAAAGACCTGTCCCGCTTCGCACGAAATTATAGCGATGCCGGAAGTTTGATCGATAACCTGTTTGTTCAAATGGGTGTTCGCTTTATCAGCCTTGCTGAGAATGTGGACAGCTACAAGAACCCCGACAGCGTTTCAAATATCATCGTTCCCATTACAAACGTGATGAACGATAATTACTGCTATCAGACTTCCAAAAAGATCCGGCAGGTATTTGACTACAAGCGGCGCAACGGCCAGTATATCGGAGCATTTGCTCCTTACGGCTATGTAAAGCACCCAAAGGACAAGCACAGGCTGATTGTTGATCCCGATGCTGCTGAAAATGTCAAACTCATTTTCACAATGCTTATTCAAGGGTCATCAAAACGTGCTATCGCGCTGTACCTGAACGAACACGGCGTACCGAGCCCCTCGGCTTACAAGGTACAAAAGGGCCTGCCTGTTTCGACAAGAGGGTATGATGATCCTATGTGGGGAGTCCGCATGATCCACTCCATTCTTACCAATCCGACCTACACCGGGGATTTAGCCCAAGGCCGAAGCCGGGTGAAAAGCTACAAGGTACACCAGATTGAAGCTGTTCCCCGTGAGGAATGGGTAGAAGTCGCTGGAACGCATGAGGCCATTATCGACTATGAAACTTTCGATAAGGTACAGGCTCTCTTACAGCGTGATACCCGTACTTCCCCGAAAGGCCGTGAGGTACATTTATTCAGCGGCTTTCTGAAATGTGCCGATTGCGGGCGGGCCATTACCCGATGCGTTGGCAAGAACAACAATGTATATTATTCTTGCTCAACCTACAAGAACCGTTCCCGGACAGCCTGCACCATGCACTCAATCAAGCATGAACGGCTGGAGGCTGCTGTTTTGTTCGCTGTACAGCATCAGGTACATTTGGCTGTTTCCTACTCGGAAATCGTCACGCAGATCAATTCCGCTCCAATCAAAAAAAGCCAGTCTTACCGACTGGACGATCTGATAGCTGCAAAAGAGCGGGAACTGACAAAGATAACACGCTACAAGCAATCTCTTTATCAGGACTGGAAAGACGGTGAAATCACCCAGCAGGAATACCGGGATATGAAGGCTGACTAT
Source organism: Coprococcus sp. TM115-187 (assembly GCF_027679115.1). NCBI lineage: Bacteria > Bacillati > Bacillota > Clostridia > Lachnospirales > Lachnospiraceae > Coprococcus > Coprococcus sp. TM115-187. Next base: position 194,656 of record NZ_JAQEKS010000003.1, read on the forward strand.
GAACGGCAGACTTCTGATATTTCCGCGGTGCTTACCCGGCTGAACGCTGAACGCGCAGAACTGGCAAACGGTGTGGACAACGAGCATCCTGCACTGGTAGCCTTTATGAAGTATCAGAACATTGAAGCCCTCAACCGTGAAATCTTGGTTGAACTTGTGGACTATATCAAGGTCTATGAAAACGGCAATATCAGCGTGAAATTCAAATTTGCTGACGAGCTCCGCAAGATTGCCGAGTACATTGAAATCAACACTACGGAAGATACCGCAGTAGCGGGCTAACCCCCGCTACAAACCCCTTTGACAGTGTGTTTTCCTAATAGGCGCTAATCATATGATTAGTATTCACAAGTTCAGCGCAAGCTCTCTCCAATCTAATACTCTGCAAGTATTCCCTATAACTAACTTTCGCATACTTTTGAAACATCTTCGACAAATAGGTCGGAGAATATCCAAATATTTTTGCCAGACTTTCAAGAGAGATATCTCCCTCATAATTTTCTTTAATATAATTTGTTATATCTGTCAGACGATTCAAATGCTTATAACTTTTTATTCTTTCATCACTTACATCTGTTATCCTATACACTGTTACCATTAAATATAACAAATGATAAAACTTTGTTTGAGTTAGGAATTCATACCCGCACTTCTTTGCTACATAGGCTCTGTACATCTCTTTCATTATACCCATCATATCTTTATCACAATAATTGGAATCATGTGAAAATGTAATGAAATTTTTCTCAATATAATACTCTTCAAAAACAACAAGTGGAATTTGAATAACTAATGTCAAATTTAAATCTGGTGCAAAAATAGAATGCACTTCATTTGAATTTACAATAACAAATTCACCTTCTTTCAAATAATATTCTTCATCATTTAAAAAGAATCTTACTGAACCTTTAAAAACAGCAAAAATCTCTATTGATGTATGCCAATGTTTATTTCTTACATAATTTCCGTTTTTCCCTTCAAATATAAACATTTTAAATGGTAATCCTTTATTAGGTATAATAATTTCATGATTAGCATCCATGCATTTCCCCACCTTCTAATAACATACTTTACACATTTTG
>NZ_JAQEKS010000030.1:0-38250 GCF_027679115.1 Coprococcus sp. TM115-187
GCCATGCCTCGCAAATCCGCATAAATACTGAATGTGTGGAGTTTTGCTCATGGCTAATATAAAAAATAATAGTAGGTGATTTTATGAATCAGGATAACAAAATAATGAATTTTTTCTCAAGAGTAGTTGATTTACTTTTACTCAACTTTTTGTTTGTTATTACCAGTCTTCCAGTGTTCACATTAGGAGCTTCTCTGACCGCCCTTTTTTCGGCAGCTATGAAACTGGTCAGAAATGAAGAATCGTATGTCTCAAAAGATTATTTCCGGGCATTTAAAACGAATTTTCGCCAGGCAACCGTTTCTTTCTGGGCGTTTGCCCTGGTCCTTGCACTTTTATCCGGAAATCTTATGATCTCATATCAGCAGTCAGGCAGTTTTTATCTGGTTTTGCGTATGATTTCTTTTCTGTTTGTGATTTTTATTGGAATTTATTTTTTGTACTTCTTTCCGGTTCTGGCGCGCTTTTATTTCACTACACGCCAGATCTTGCTACATATTCCACATATGATCCTCACGCATTTTTCTAGCTTCATCCTGTTGATTATTTTGTTGATACCACTGATATTTCTCTGTGTATATTCTCTGTTTACCGCAACCTGCGTAATCGTATTCGGATGTATATGTGGATTTTCCGTGTATGCGTATGTGATGTCCATGCTGTTCCGTAAAATTTTTGAACCTTATGAGATTTCAGCATAAATCATACTTTGGATAGAATATGTTATGGTCTATTCCGGCTTCGTGCACAGTTTCCTGCGTCATTCTACATCTTCGCGCGGATGCGCACCCTGCCAGAAACTTTTATTACAACAAAAAACAGTTTTTACTATTGTACACAAAACAGGCGACAGTCTCCGAAGAGCTGTCGCCTGTTTTTATTTCCTTAGAATTCATCTGCTGCCATTTATTTTCTATATGCAGCTTCATTCCATCTTAATTCATTTTTGAAATCTCTGATCTTTGTATCTTTGTCGATATAAACAGCTTCGATTCCCATTTCTTCTGCCCAGTCACCCATCTGTTCCGGTGTCAGGTCATAAGAGAATGCTGTATGGTGAGCTCCACCTGCCAGGATCCAAGCTTCGGCACCTGTTCTGAGGTCTGGCTGTGGTGTCCAGAATGCAGTTGCAACCGGAAGCTTCGGCATCGGTTTTTCTGTCTTCTTGCAGTCTACGCTGTTGATGATCAGACGGAATCTGTCGCCAAGATCAACAAGCGATGTTGCAACAGCCGGTCCTTCTTTGGCTGTAAATACAAGACGTGTAGGATCTTCTCTGTCACCCATGCTAAGCGGCTGGCACTTGATGCTGATCGGTCCATCTGCGATTGTCGGGCAAACTTCCAGCATATGAGCTTCCAGGATACCTTCTTTTCCAGGTACAAGGTTGTATGTGTAATCTTCCATGAAGGAAGTTCCCTTTGCATCTTTCTTACCCTGTGTCATGATCTTCATTACACGAACCATAGCTGCTGTCTTCCAGTCACCTTCCGCACCGAAACCATATCCTTTTTCCATCAGTCTCTGCATTGCAAGTCCCGGCAGCTGCTGAAGTGATCCGAGATCTCCGAAGTGTGTAACAATTGCCTGATAATTGTTCGCTTCAAGGAATCTTTCAAATCCAAGTTCGATCTGAGCCTGAACTGCCACATGTTTTCTGAATTCAGCTTCATCTCTTCCTTCCAGAAGGATCTGATATTTGTCATAGTATTCTTCAACAAGTGCATTTACATCACCCTGTCCAACCTGAGCTACTGCGTCAGCAACTTCATTTACCGGGTAAGCATCAACTTCCCATCCGAATTTGATCTGAGCCTCTACTTTGTCACCTTCTGTTACGGCAACGTTTCTCATGTTGTCAGCTACACGCATAACACGTACATGGCTGCTTTCGATGACACCAACTGCTGTACGCATCCAGTCACCGATTCTTTCCTGTGTTTCTTTGTCTTCCCAGTAACCCATGATGACTTTACGGTTCTTATGAAGGCGTGTGAAAATATGTCCGAATTCACGGTCGCCATGAGCTGCCTGGTTCTCATTCATGAAGTCCATATCGATGGTGTCGTATGGGATTTCACGGTTGAACTGTGTGTGAAGGTGAAGTAATGGTTTTCTCAGTTCCTTTAATCCGAGGATCCATGATTTTGCCGGTGAGAATGTATGACACCATGTAATAACACCTGCACAGTTTTCATCTGTATTTGCTTCGTTGAAGGTTCTTCTGATTACTTCATTCGTGATCAGGGTTGGTTTCCAGACTACTTCGTATGGAAGAATTCCTGATTCGTTGAGGGCTTTTACGATGATCTGTGAATGTTCTGCTACGTGTGCGAGGCATTCATCTCCGTATAAATCCTGTGATCCTGTGCAAAACCAAAATTTGTAATCTTTCTGTACTAACATGTTTTTATTCTCCTTTTTATTTGATTTCTTTGTTGATTGATTTACTCTATCTCTCCAACACAAGTTCGGTCTTACTAAGCTCGCAGTCGCATACGCTCCCGCTCGCTAAGTGCGCCGAACAGGCAACGCACTAAATTCATGTGTCGCCTACGGCTCGCATTCATTAAGTGCTTTAGCCTTGTCCATAGTATGCGTCTTTACCGTGTTTTCTGTAGTAGTGTTTATCCTGTAATTCCTGTGGGGCAGGTTTTACGTCTGGATTGATCATTTCGCAACGGGCTGCCATTTTGGCTACTTCTTCAAGTACGACTGCATTATGTACTGCATTGTGTGGATCGGTTCCCCAGGTGAATGGTCCGTGGTTTTTGCAGAGTACTGCAGGCATTGCCATGTATTCTGTACCTTTGAAATGTTCCACAATGAGAACTCCTGTATTCTTCTCATATGCTTCGTCGATTTCTTCTTTTGTCAGATTGCGGACACATGGGATCTCACCGTACATATAGTCGGCATGTGTGGTTCCGTAGCAAGGGATTCCTCTTCCTGCCTGTGCCCAGCTGGTTGCCCATGGGGAATGTGTGTGGACGATACCACCCATATCCGGGAACGCTTTGTAGAGTTCCAGATGTGTTGCCGTATCAGAAGACGGATTTAAGTTGCCTTCCACGCGGTTTCCTTCCAGGTCTACAACAACCATATCATCTGCTGTCATTTTGTCATAATCCACACCGCTCGGTTTGATCACAACAAGCCCGCTTTCGCGGTCGATTCCGCTGACATTGCCCCAGGTAAATGTGACAAGTCCATACTTAGGCAGAAGCATATTGGCTTCATAAACCTCTTTTTTCAGTTCTTCTAACATTGCTTTAGCCTCCTGTGTTTATGTAAAATATTTCGGGTTCTATTTCATAGTCTCTGTTGCAGCTTTCATGATCGGAAGCGTCTTCTTGAAGCGTTCAATAAATGCATTGTATCCTTCTACATCCTTCGGATCCGGATCCATCTTTGTACCCTTCTGTCCTGCAAATACTTTTGCATCCAGATAATCATCCAGGGCTTCGTCTTCTGCCTTGTTGTTCATGTAAGATGCAAGAAGTGCGATTCCCCATGCTCCGCCTTCTCCGGCTGTCTCCATAACAGATACCGGTGTGTCAAGTGCTGCTGCCAGGATGCTCTGTCCAACGCCTTTTGTCTTAAAGAGTCCACCGTGTCCGAGAATCTCATCAACGGCTACCTTCTCTTCTTTCAGAAGAATGTCCATTCCGACTTTCAGGACTTCCAGAGATGCATATAAATTTGCTCTCATGAAGTTTGCAAGATTGAATTTGCTGTCTGGCATACGAACAAATAACGGACGTCCTTCATCAAATCCAACAACCGGTTCTCCTGCGAAGAAGTTATAAGACATCAGACCGCCACAGTCTGCATCACCTTCCAGAGCTTTGTTGTAAAGAGTTCCAAACAGATCGTTCATATCGACTTTCATACCGAATGCTTCCGCAAATTCTTTGAAAATATTTACCCATGCATTCAGGTCAGATGTACAGTTGTTGCAGTGAACCATTGCCACGGCATCTCCTGCAGGTGTTGTTACCATATCGATCTCTTCATGTACTTTCTCAAGTGCTTTTTCAAGAACAACCATTGCAAATACACTGGTTCCTGCTGATACATTACCGGTGCGGATTCTGACGCTATTCGTAGCTGCCATACCGGTTCCTGCATCACCTTCCGGAGGGCATACCGGAATGCCTGCCTGAAGCTTTCCTGTTGGGTCCAGAAGCTTTGCACCTTCTTCGGTAAGTGTTCCTGCCTTTTCACCTGCAACCAGGACTTTCGGAAGGATATCTTCTACTTTCCAAGGATATCCTTTCGGTGCAACCAGTTCATCGAACTTGGCAAGCATCTCTTTATTCCAGTTACGTGTTGTGCTGTCGATCGGGAACATTCCGGATGCGTCACCAACGCCAAGGACTTTCTCTCCTGTCAGTTTCCAGTGTACATAACCTGCAAGCGTTGTAATAAAATCAATATCCTTTACATGCTCTTCTTTGTTCAGGATTGCCTGATACAGATGTGCTCCGCTCCATCTCTGTGGCATATTGAAACGGAATAATTCTGTCAGTTCTTTTGCTGCCTGCTCTGTCATTGTATTTCTCCATGTACGGAACGGTACAAGCTGTTCTCCTGCTTTGTCAAATACCATATATCCATGCATCATGGCACTGAATCCAAGTGCTCCGACAGTAGTAAGCTCTACGTCATACTGCTTCTTCACATCTACGGCAAGATCTCTGTAGCAGTCCTGAAGACCTGTCCAGATATCCTCTAATGTGTAAGTCCAGACACCGTTGTCAAGACGGTTCTCCCATTCATGGCTTCCCGAAGCAATCGGTGCATTATCTTCTCCTACCAGAACTGCTTTGATTCGTGTGGAACCAAACTCGATTCCAAGAGAAGTCTTTCCCGCTTCGATCATACTTTTTACATCACTCATTTTTTCTTTACCTTTCCTTTCATAAAATATATTTGATTTGATAAATATTTTTATTTGATGATTTTTACAGAACTCCGGTTGATAATCTCCGGTTTCAGTTCTACACTGTCCGGCACTTCTTTCTCCTGCATAAGATCAAGGATCTCTTCTGCTGCCTTCTTCGCTAGCTCCCGGATCGGATTCTTCACAGAAGCGAGTGGTACTTCGCAATAATTTGCCAGATCAGAATCATCGATTCCAATGATCGACATCTTGTCCGGCACTTTGATCTTCTGTTCCAGACATGTCGCCGCAAGGTTGCTCGCAACCTCATCGTTGTAGCATACACATGCCGTACATCCCTGAATCCTTCTTAAAATCCAGCTGCTCTCCTCACGCATATTGCGATTGCGCACATCTTCGGTATCAATCCAGACAATCCGTTTATCTTCGATCCTGATATCTGCTTCCATTAAAGCTTCGATATAACCGGCATACCTTCTGTGTCCCTGCCCGTCATCTGCCTTGAAAATCGCTGCGATCTCACGGTGTCCGCACTGGATCAGATATTTCGTCGCCATCTTCCCTGCTATCTTGTCATCAAGACTTACATGCGGCGCTTTCAGTTCCGGATAATAGCTGTTGATAAAAATCACCGGGATTCCCTGCTCCATGATCTGCCTGTACAGATCGAGATTTGGATTAGGAAGGCCACTCTTTGTCGGTTCTGCTATAATTCCATCCACTCTTTTCTTATCCAGAATGCTTTTCAATATAAAACGTTCTTTTTCTACAGAATTGTTGGTGATGGAAATCTGGATTCCATATCCGGCGCGTGACATCTTGTTCTCGATTTCCTGAATAATACCAGAAAAAATATATTCCTGAACAAAGGTTGTCATCACTGCGATCTGCATCGTTTTTTTTCGTCTGACCCCGATGATGCCGCTTTCCTTTATATAAGTCCCACTTCCACGGCGTTTCTCGATCATACCTTCTTTTTCCAGAACAGCGATCGCATGTCTGACGGTCTGACGGCTTACCCCAAACCGGTCACAAAGCTGGTATTCCGACTCTATCCGCTCTCCCGGCTGCAGTTCTTCCGCTTCAATCTGTTCTCGGATCCATCTTACAATTCCTTCATATTTTGCTGATGTTTCTTTCACTTTTTTCTTCTTTTCCCCCTGATTTACGTACAAATCCGCTGCTCTCCTTACCTCTAATATACCTTAAGAAACACCTGATTTTCAACCCGTAATATGTTACAAATTATCGTACAACTTTTGTATGTTTTTGCTAAGTTGTATTTATTATATGTGTACAACTTGAATACATATTTGTTTTTCATCGAGGTCCTAACTTGTATTCTTCTTTTTGCATCTTTTGTGCACTTCTTATAAAACATCAAATAATATGGTATTGTTTTTTGACGCCACCAAAACAAGTATAACAAGCTTTTTTTCGATTCACGTACTTCTGTAACCTCTTCCCTTCACCAAATGCAGAACCTTGTGCAGGCGCCAATCTGTACTTGGCTCACCATATACAATCGAGTAGGCTGACTCCTACTCGATTCGTATACTTTGTACACTATCTCGCTTAACAGCTCGATGATGTACATTCGCCAAATACAGATTCTTGTGCAAGCACAAATCTGTACTTGGCTCACCGTATACACAAAAAGAGCAGATAAAAGCTTTTTCATTGCCTTTATCCGCTCTTGTTGTTTTTCATCCGCGCTATTGATTTTCTTCGATCGCCATAATCATATCTACACGATCCTGGTGACGTCCCCCAAGGAACTCTGCACCAAGAAATGTATCAAGGATCATCTTTGCCATCTCGATTCCAATTACTCTTGCACCGAACGCAATCACATTTGCATTATTATGTTCTCTTGCCATCTTTGCCGTATACGGTTCAGAACACACCGCTGCGCGGACACCATGAACCTTATTGGCTGCCATGGAAATTCCAAGACCGGTTCCACAGATTGCAACTCCGAGATCCACTTCTCCATCTGCAACTGCTTTTCCAATCTTTTCCCCATATTTCGGATAAGGACAGCTCTCATAAGAATCAGTTCCGTAATTGACAACTTCATATCCTTTTTCCACAAGATACTCTACCACCTGCTTTTTCATATCCACTGCAGAATGGTCATTCGCAATCCCTATTTTCATATCTCATCTTCCTCCTTCCCCTTTATACTCAATACTTACAAAAAGAACACCGGATGTACGATATGAACATCCGGTGTTTAAATCCTACTTTTTTATTATAGGCAATTAAAAAGTTTCCGTCAATACCCGTCGTTTTTTCTTTTCGCCTGTAATATTTCAAGTACTGTTCTTTCTTTAGTTTTTCTTCTTCAGGCTTGCAAATACAGACTGCAGAACGATGAAGAAGCAGAGGAGTGCGGAAAGTACGATTCGTACCCACCAGCTTGAAAGTGTTCCCTGTGTAGTGATCAGACTGGAAATCGTTCCTTTGATCAGTACACCGAACAGGGTTCCGAATGGAGTTCCGACACCACCACTAAGTAGTGTACCCCCGATAACGGCTGCTGAAATCGCATCCATCTCAAGACCTTTTGCCTGTTCTACGAATCCGGCACAGCTGTTCATACAGAAAAGGAATCCGCCGAGTCCTGCAAGAAAGCCGTCCAGAAGGTATGCAGCCATTTTTGTTCTCTTAACATTCAGTCCCATCATAAGTGCACTCTGTTCATTTCCACCGATCGCATATACAGAACGTCCGAATTTTGTATACTTCATAACGATCATGATTACGATCAGAACGATGATTGCAATGATAACTGTCGGATAAATATATGCCGGGAGGAATTTTCCCCTCTTACTGTAAGAACCAAACGGCATGTAAATTTTGTATTTAGCCCATGCCATGAAAGTTGCATTTTTGATAGAAATCATATCTGTACTGATGATTGATGTCATACCACGTCCAAAGAACATACCTGCCAGTGTTACAATGAATGGCTGGATCTCCAGATAAGATACCAGGAATCCCTGAACCAGACCAAAGAGAAGTCCGATCACCAGTGCCATAAGAAGTGCGGTATAAGCGCTTGCACCGTGATTTTCCATCTGGTTTGCAGCAACCATACATACAAGTGCTGTAACAGAACCAACTGAGATATCGATTCCGGCTGTGATCATAACGATCGTTTCGCCCATCGCGATAACCAGAAGACCTGCATTGGAAATGAACAGATTCAGGAACATCTGCGGTTTTGCAAAACCTTTGTCGTTAAATACGACCATACCTGCTGCGTACATTACAACAAACAGTAAAATTGTAATCATAAGGAGGAATGTCGTTCCGTTAATTTTCTTTTTTGTTCCGGATACTTTTGCTTTCATTAGTTAGCTCCTCCTTTCACTGCAGCCTTTGATGTTCTTTTTTCTTTCTGTACTGCAATAAATTTCTTGAATACCGGGCTCTGAAGGACAACGATAACTACAACAACGATTGCCTTGTAGACCGGAAGCTGATCGGCTGATACATTCAATCCGTAAAGAACAGTTGTAAGTGCCTGGATTGTATAAGCTCCAATCACAGATCCCATCAGGCTGAACTTACCACCACCAAGGGCATTTCCACCAAGGGCAACTGCAAGGATGGCATCCATTTCAAGGTTCAGACCAATGTTGTTGGCATCTGCTGAGTAGATACGGCTGGAAGCCACAAATCCTGCAACACCTGCAAGTACACCACAGATCAGGTAAGTAAGGAACTTGATCATGGTTGAATTAAGTCCGACCAGTCTGGATGCGGTTCCGTTAATACCAACGCTCTCGATATAAAGTCCAAGAGCTGTCTTTTTCAAAATAACATATGCAATGATAACTACGATAATTGCAATTACAACTGGCATCGGAATCGGGAATTTTCCGGCATAGCTTCCGAATACCTGATAAGATTTCACACGGATATATGTAATCTGTCCGTCTGTGATCAGCTGGGCGATACCACGTCCTGCTGTGTAAAGGATCAATGTCGCAACCATCGGCTGAATATTCAGCTTTGCAACCAGAAATCCGTTAAATGCACCGCAGATTCCTGAAGCAACCAGTGCTGCAAGAAATGCAACGATAATCGGTGCTGACAGAGAGTTTACAGATACTTCCCCACCGGAAAGGATCTGGCAGCATACGGCTCCTGCGACTGCCATAACAGCTCCGACACTGATGTCCTGTCCTCCGGAAGCTGCTGTAACAAGTGTCATACCAACTGACAAAATAACCAGCTCGGATGCACGGTTGATCACATCGACCGGATATCCGTATGGAACTCCATTCTTAAGAGACATGCTTAAGAAGCCCGGAATTGTAATTGTAGCTACGATAATGATTGCAAGCAGACACACCAGTGGCATGAAAAGCCTCATAGAGGTAAGCTTTTTCCATGTTGATTTATTTGTGCTCATTACTCTTCACCTCCTGCGATTGCTTTCATGATACCTTCCTGTGATAATTCATCACCGGAAATTTCTCCAACCTTCTTACCGTCTCGCATAACTGCCATACGTGAACAGGTACGGAGCATTTCTTCTACTTCTGAAGAAATAAATGCAACCGCCATTCCCTGATCTGCAAGATCAAGTACCAGTTTCTGGATCTCTGTCTTGGTTCCGATATCAATACCTCTTGTAGGTTCATCCAGGATCAGGAAATCCGGATTGGTAAGAAGCCATCTACCAATGATAACCTTCTGCTGGTTACCACCTGACAGACTCTTGATCGGAGTTTCACGGCTTGCTGTCTTAATCTGAAGCATCTTAATATATTTATCTGCTGCTTCATCCATTTCTTTTCTGCTCATTGGATGGAACATACCTTTTTTCGCCTGAAGTGCGATAATAATATTTTCACGGACAGACAGATCTGCGATGATACCATCTTTCTTTCTGTCTTCCGGAAGATATGCCATACCAAGCTTCATTGCATCGATCGGAGCATGAATCTTCACTTCTTTTCCGTTAACTTTCAGTTTACCGGAATCCGCTTTATCAGCTCCATAAATTGCACGGACAAGTTCCGAACGTCCGGATCCAAGAAGTCCTGTAAATCCGACAACCTCACCTTTGTTGATCGTCATATCAAACGGTTTGATCGTTCCTTTATGGCTAAGTCCTTCTGCCTCGATAACCGGGATGAATTCTTTGAGTTCTGCATGATCTCCCTTGATATCTGCAAGATCATCAAAGTCTTTACCCATCATCTTGGCAACAAGCATAACTCTTGGCAGATCTTTGACTTCGTATTCGCCAACCAGTTCCCCATTTCGTAAAACTGTGATTCTGTCACAGACCTCATATACCTGTTCCAGGAAGTGTGTTACGAAAATAATACCTACACCTTCATCTTTCAGTCTGTTCATCAGTTTGAACAGTTTTGCAACCTCATCATCGTCCAGAGATGAAGTTGGCTCATCAAGGATCAGAACCTTACATTTCATATCAACTGCACGTGCGATTGCGATCATCTGCTGTCTTGCCAGAGAAACCTCTTCCAGCTTCTGGGTAGCTGAAGCATCAATTTCAAGACTCTTAAGCAATTCTGTTGCACGTTTGTTCATTGTACGCCAATCAATAAATCCTGCTTTTCTTGGTTCGCGTCCAATAAACAGATTTTCTGCCACCGTCAGGTTCGGACAAAGGTTAACTTCCTGATATACAGTACTGATACCATTGTTCTGTGCGTCCTGAGGTGATTTATTAATAATCGGACCGTCTTTTCCATCCAGACGGATCTCGCCATTTTCAAATTCATGTACACCGGTAAGAACCTTGATCAGTGTAGATTTACCTGCACCGTTCTCACCCATCAGAGCGTGAATTTCGCCCTTGCGAAGTGTAAAATCAACATGCTGCAATGCTTTTACACCGGGAAATGTCTTGGAAATATCCCGCATTGTAAGTACAACATTACCCTCCATACTCTTCCACCTGCTTTCCTTTTTTCAATAAAGAGGGCGTAGTATAAATATCCGGCACATTCCGATTATTATCTACCACGCCTCTCTATTCATTCACCCTTATGTGTCTGTCAAATTATATATCCGACTTTCCTAATGCATTTTAGTATGCACGTTTGTCAAGAATATCCTGTGTAAGTGGTGTTACATCAAAATCTTTTTCTTCGTCTAAGCTGTTTGTAGCTTTTACAGATTTAACTGTGTCATCATGAGCAAAGATTTCTTCATCTACATAGTTCAGTTTATCAACGTCTTCGCCAGCTTCAAGTTTTTTGATAAGTTCTTCAGCACGTGGTCCGTGAAGTGGGTTACACTCTACATCGCATTCGATCTTTCCATCAAGAACATCCTGAAGTCCTGCATGTGTTGTATCGAATGAAATTACCATGATTTCGCCGTTAGCGATATCAGATCCAACTGTCTTACCTGCTGCTTCGATTGCATCGATTGCTCCGAATGCTTCGTTATCGTTCTCGCAGTATACTACGTTGATGTTGTCATACTGTTTCAGCATAGACTCCATAACTTCCTGACCTTTAGCCTGTGTAAATTCACCTGTCTGCTGAGCTACAAGATCCCATCCGTATTTGTCAACACCTTCTTCAAGACCTTTTGTACGTCCGATCTGAGCTGTAGATCCGATTGTTCCCTGGATATCAGCGATATGGATATCAGATGCTGCGATTCCTTTTGCTTCTGCAAATCCGTTCAGCCATTCAGCTGCTTTACGACCTTCACAAAGAGCATCGGTTCCGATCCATGTTGTGTAAAGGCTGTCATCAGATACATCAACCATACGGTCAACGATGATTACCGGGATGTCTGCATCTTTTGCTTCCTGAAGAACTGTATCCCATCCTGTCTCTGTAACAGGTGCAAGAAGAATGTAATCAACCTCCTGCTGGATAAAGTTACGGATTGCTGTGATCTGGTTTTCCTGTTTCTGCTGAGCATCATCAAAGATCAGGTCATATCCGTTTTCTTTGCTGAATGTGTCTTTCATTGACTGAGAGTTTGCTGTACGCCAGTCAGATTCTGCACCTACCTGTGAGAAGCCTACTGTGATCACATCATCGGATGAGCTTGATGAATCACTGCTCTTGTCGCTGCTGTCAGATCCTTTGCTTCCACCGCATCCAACTGCTAAAGCTGCTGTCATCGCTGCACATAACAATACTGCTAACACTTTTCTTTTTTTCATTTTACATGTTCCTCCTTCATTGGGTTTTCTTAACCTCTTGATGTACTTATAATAATAAAATTTTCATACTTTTAATACGGAAAATCTTCCTCTTTTGGTAGAATATTTTCTGCTTTTCCGTGAAAAAGTTAGTTTTTTTATGATGGAAGTTGAATATTTTTAGCTGCTATGATGATCGTCGCATTTGTGCCTTCATTTTCCTTGCTTTCAAAGAACACTCCGTATTCTTCCCCGTAATAATACTTGATTCTCTGGTTCACATTCGATACACCAAAGCCCTTCGCTTCATCTCCTGTATCCGTCCCTGCCATCTTTTTCCGGAGACTGTTCAGTTCTTCCTCTGTCATACCTTTTCCATTGTCAATGACCTGGAAAATGATTTTATCTCCCTGCTTTTTACCGGTAATCAGGATTTTACCTTTCCCCCGCTTATTCTTAATTCCATGATAAAGCGCATTTTTGACAAGAGGCTGCAGTGTAAGCTTCGGTATAATGTAGCCGTAGATCTCCTCATCCATCTGGATCTCATAGTCCAGAATATCCTGATAGCGGAACTGCTGGATCTCCAGATAGCTCTCAATATGCGTCCGCTCTTCTTTCACTGTAATATAATCATGTCCTTTGCTTAAGGTTGTGCGGAAAAAATCAGAGAGCGAGGTTACCATTTTCACAACCTCTGCACTTTTATTTTCCTCAGCAAGCCAGACAATGGCATCAAGAGTATTGTAAAGGAAATGTGGATTGATCTGTTCCTGCAGAAGTCGGTTCTCAATAATTCTGAGATTTTCCTGTTTTTTCCGGATATCATCTACCAGAATCCCGATTTCCTCTGTCATATCGTTAAAGCTCCGCGTGAGCACCGCAATCTCGTCCCCTGCTTCGACCTGTGTTTTTACAGAGAAATCACCACCGGCAACCTTCTCTGTCAGATCACACAGATCGCGGATCGGTCTTGTCACACTTCGTGCTGCTCGTCCACTGAGCAGCAGGGAAATACTCATCGCAACAATTGCTACTCCGACCGCCAAAATGGTCGAATTACGGTTATTCCGGTTCAGTTCCGTCTGTACAGTCACAAAATTGGAAGTTTCCAGATAGACATAGTCCTGGATTCCGGTCTGTACCAGTGTCGTCAGATCTTTGACATTACTGTTAAAATATTCCATTCTCTCATCATAAGAAGTCCGTTCTTTAATCTGTTTATCCAGATCCTGTACACAAAAACGGAGTGAAGACAGTGAATTTTTAATACGTCCCGCCTGTGACTGGGTGAGCGGAACCGTCGCATTTTGCGTCATCTTATCACACGCCTCTTCCATCTCCGTAATATAGTCGTATGGATTCACCGTCACTACTCCATTTACCGTTGTAACTCCATCTCCGACCTCCTTAAGCTGCTTATTACTTACCACAGCAAGATACACACTATAGTCCAGCCGACTTTTAAAGTCTTTCACATAACGGTTGGCATAGGCAATACTTTTTGTAATCTCAGAATAAGCTGATGCCGCATTATTTAAAGACACGATCAAATAGGCGGCCAGAATTACCATTGGCAGAAATGCTGACAGCGAAATGGAAAGCAGTTTCTTATTGATCGACCAGTTCTTATATTTCACCTTCATATTTTATCCCCTTCCTCTTGAACGGAATTCCTTCGGCGAACATCCCTGTGTCTTTTTGAATATATAGCTGAAATAATGGGAATCTTTGTATCCCACCTCATATCCGATGTCCGATGTCCTCTTATCCGAACACATCAGAAGCTCTTTTGCTTTTTCCATACGAACACCCGTCAGATATTCTACAAAGGTTGAGCCAACCTCCTGACTAAACAAAGAGCTGAAATAGCTCGGACTGATGTTGACGCTCGAAGCCACCAGGTTCAGTGAAATATTCTCTGACATATAATTTTGTCCGATATAATCTCTCGCTTTTTCAATAATTTCTGAATAGCGTCTGCCCGATGCCTGCTCTCTTAACCGGATCATTCGTCTGACTATATTTTCCAGGTACTTCCTCGTTGCCTCCAGTTCCTGCACATACTGCGATACCTCCTGCACATCGCCAAGCTCTCTTTCAATATCTTCTTTTTCAATGTTCAAACTGTCTCCCAGACTTTGGACGCTGATAAAAGTATCCATTACAATATACTGTCTCAACATCATCGACTGCAGGTTCTGCTCACCAATTGCATCAAAATATGCATCCATAAAGCTTTTTACTTCATTTTCCGTTCCTGTCTTCAGGAAACGCTCCAGCATTTTCCGATTCTCCGCCATGGTTCCGAGTCTGTGCATCTCAACGTCATTCTGAACCTCCACTTGATGAACCTCTGAATAACTCACAAACTGTCTCAAACTTCTCGAAAAACGCTCCGCAAAGGCTCTGTTTGCATCATTGTAGGATCTTTTAATCTCACTGAACCTCCCCACCTGACTTCCAATTCCTCCAAAATATTCCAGATTTTTATATTTTTCCAGAACTTTTTCCAGATCTTCCCTAAATGTCTGAGCTCTCGCAGTCAGTTCTTCACCAACAGCTCCCTGTGCAATAAATCCCCATCCTTCTACACCTCTCCGGAACCACAGGAGCTTTTCTGTCTGCTCACTCAGATTTTCTATATCTTCAGTTGCACTTACAATATCCTCGCTATAATCCATCGGATGATCGATCATAATGATCTTAAAGAGGATCACACAATATCCCTCTGCACTGATTTCAATTCCCAGCTGCTTTCCCTGCTCCAGACATTCTCCAAATGGCATACTTCCTGCAAACACCTGATTGAAAAACTGAAACTTTTCACTTTCTTTGTTTTCCTGCATTTCACGGGCATATTGATTCATCTGCTCTTTTTCGCTTTGCTCTTTCCGGATTTCTTCTGCTACTTTGTTAACTGCATCCAACAATTTTTCTGAAGAAATTGGCTTCAGAAGGTAATCGGTTACACCGATCTTAATCGCCATCTTTGCATAATCAAACTCATTATATCCACTCAGAATCATGATTTTCGTAGCCGGAAGTACTTTTTTAACCTGCTCACTGAGTTCCAGTCCATCCATAAAAGGCATCTTAATATCCGTGATCAGGATGTCTGGTTTCTTTTCAAGAATCATCGGTAACGCAAGTTCTCCATCACTTGCCTCTCCGACAAAGTCATATCCATGCATTTCCCAATTAATACTGTTCTTGATCCCATTTCTGATAATAATTTCATCTTCAACCAAAAATACTTTTATCATTCTTCTTCCTGCCTTTAATATGTTCTGTTTTCTATAATTTCATCCAAATCCATAGTTCCGTCAAAATATGTTTCTTCCACGTATTGTTCCTTATCAATGGAAATATCCGATTCCAGTCTCTGGATCAGTTCTGCCGCTTTCGGTCCCTGGCCAGGATTGCATTCAAAGGTTACATTCAATTTACCTTCTTTTACAGCTTCGATCCCCGCTTTGCTTCCACCAAATGAAATCACAATAATATCTCCGTCCTCTCCACAGGTCTTTCCTGATTTCCCGATCGCATCGATGGCTCCCAGTGCCATCTCGTCACTCTCCGCAAACACTACCCGTAAATCCGGTTCCTGCTCAAGAAATAGTTTCATGACTTTCTCTGCCCCTTCTCTGGAATTGTCACCGGTCTGTTGTGCCACCATCTCCCAGTCCGAATACCTCTCCAGCATAGTCTGATATCCCTGCGCTCTCATCAGCTGCTCTTCCGAGCCGATGGATTCCTGAATCGCGGCGATCTTGATGGTAATGTCTTCTTCTGTCTGCTCCTCCTCTGTCGAATCCGTCTCATCCTTCGCCGTTGAACTGCTTTTCATAATTTTATCAAAAATGGATGCACTGCTATCTGTCGCTTTTGAACTGTCTGTATTTACTTCCGTATCTTCACTGTCCGTCTGTTCCGATTCTTCCTGAGTCGGTGCCTCAGAAGCCGCCTTTTCTTTCTCTGCCTTTTTCTCGTCCTCTTCTTTCAGATATTCATCCAACCATTTTCCTGCCTTTTTCATCTGTTTTCCGTAATCACTTCCAAGCATACACGAATACAGACTGCTGTCATCCGTATCAACACCGTTATTCACAAGGATTACAGGAATATGTGCCTTTTTTGCATCTTCCAGCACATCATCCCAACCAATTTCCGAAACCGGATTCAGAATGATGTAGTCCACGCCCTGTTTTATAAATCCTTCCACATCTTCAATCTGTTTTTCCTGATCGCTACCTGCATCTGCATACACCGCTTCATAGCCGTTTGATTTGACAAATGTATCCATAAAAGACGCTGTATTTGCATCCTTCCATGAGCTTTCTTCTCCACTCTGTGAAATTCCCACTGTGATCAGATAATCGAACTCGCTTTGCAGATTATCCCCATTTCTTGTCTCTCCCGTAAATAAAGAAAGTGCAAATGTACCCGCCGATACAATCAATATTAATACTGCCGCAACCTTTAAAATAAATCGTCCTACACGTCCCATGTCGTTCCTCCTTCACGTCTGCTAAAGGACATTCTTTTCAGATGTTTTCTATTATACACTGACTTTTATCAGAAAGAAAGGCAGAAATCGAGCAGACCGGCTCACTATATATACAAAAAACCACAGGCATAAATGCCTGTGGCTTTCGATCTCATTTGATTATACAAGCTCAAGAATAACTTCCATTGCAGCGTCACCTTTACGCTGTCCAATTTTGATGATTCTTGTGTATCCGCCGTTGCGGTCTGCATACTTCGGAGCGATCTCTGTAAACAGTTTGTCTACCAGATCAACTTCTTTTGTATTTTTCTTCTTTCCAGCTGCAGCAGTCGGAACTTCTGTTACAGAGTAAAGTACTTTCAGCATCTGACGTCTTGCATGAAGTCTTGACGGGTTGTCTTTTTTGATTGTCTTTTCAACTTCTTCGTATACAGTAACTTTCTTACCATCTACTACTTCTTTAACTCTCTTGCCTTCTGCATCTTTCTTAGCAACTTTAGCTTTGATTGTAACTTCTTCGAAGTTATCTTTTTCTTTTACAGCTGAAGCGATAAGACCTTCTGCGATCTTACGGATTTCTTTAGCTTTAGCTTCTGTTGTTCTGATTTTTCCGTGCTGAAGAAGCATCGTTACCTGATTTCTCAGTAATGCTTTTCTCTGACTTGCTGTTCTTCCAAGTTTTCTATACTTTGCCATTTTTTTAATCCTCCATTATTCGGGACATACCGGCATGCACCTTCGGTCTTACTGCGGATATGCCATCTGGTTATGCTTTCATCGGGCTTACTAGCCAGATCGTGTGTCAGTGTTTCTGCCTGTATTCACATGCGAAACGGGAACTCCTTATTCGTCTCCCTGGCTGAGTTCAAGACCAAGTTCTTTTAATTTAGCAAGAACTTCTTCAAGAGATTTACGTCCAAGGTTACGAACTTTCATCATATCTTCTGATGTTCTGTTTGTAAGTTCTTCTACAGTATTGATTCCTGCTCTCTTCAGACAGTTGTATGAACGAACAGAAAGTTCAAGTTCATCAATACTCATTTCAAGAACTTTTTCTTTTTCATCGTCTTCCTTTTCAATCATAACTTCCGCTGACTGAGCAACTTCAGAAAGATCAATAAAGAGCTTGAGATGTTCATTTAATACTTTTGCAGCAAGGCTGACTGCTTCATCCGGTGCAAGAGTACCATTTGTATAAACATCAAGTGTGAGTTTATCATAATCGGTAATCTGTCCGACACGAGTATTCTGAACTGTAAGATTTACACGCTCAACCGGTGTATAGATAGAGTCGATCGGAATCACACCAATCGGCATATCTTCTGTCTTATTCTTATCAGAACCTACATATCCTCTTCCCTTTGTGATAGTCAGTTCCATATAAAGCTTGCTGTCTGCACCGCCGTTAAGTGTAGCGATTACAGTTTCCGGATTCATGATTTCAATATCAGAATCTGCCTGAATATCAGCAGCTGTAACTACGCCCTCTCCCTCAAATTCGATGTAAGCTGTTTTCGGCTCATCTGTCTCGGAAGAATTCTTAATTGCGAGTGTTTTTAAGTTCATGATAATTTCAGTTACGTCTTCCTTTACGCCCGGAATAGAACTGAACTCATGCAATACTCCGTCGATTTTAATCTGGCTGATTGCAGCTCCCGGCAGAGAAGAAAGCATAATCCTTCTCAGAGAGTTTCCAAGTGTTGTACCATATCCTCTTTCAAGTGGTTCTACAACAAATCTGCCATACTTCTTATCATCTGAAATTTCTGCAATTTCAATATTAGGTTTATTAAAATCAAACACTATTTTGGTCCCTCCTTATGGGTTTTTGTATGTTGAGGGTGTCAGTTTTTGTCCTGTTTTCGATAAAAAACAGGATATTTCCTAACAGAACCTTAACGAACCCAGAAATCAGGTTCGTTAAGTATTGCATTTTATATGAATGCGTTCTATTTAGAATATAACTCGACGATCATCATTTCGTCAACTGGAACATCGATTGCTTCACGAGTAGGAAGTTCTTTAACTGTTCCTTTCAGGTTTTCGATATCTGATTCAAGCCATTCCGGAACAAGACGTCCACCTGTAACTTCTACGATATCTTTGTATCTCTGTGAAGATTTTTTACCTTCTTTAATCTCGATCACATCACCTGCTTTAATGAGGTAAGAAGGGATGTTAACCTGTTTTCCGTTAACAAGAACCTGTTTGTGATCAACGATCTGTCTTGCTTCACGTCTTGTTCTTGCAAATCCAAGACGGAATACTACGTTATCCAGTCTTGATTCAAGAAGAACCATCAGGTTTTCACCTGTCATTCCGCTCATCTGATCTGCTTTCTTGAAGTAATTCAGGAACGGTTTTTCTAATACACCATAGATGAATTTAGCTTTCTGTTTTTCACGCAACTGAAGACCATACTCGCTCATTTTTCTATTGGATCTCTTTAACTGTCTGTTAGACTTTTTATCAATTCCAAGATATACCGGATCCATTCCAAGGGAACGGCATCTTTTAAGAACCGGGACTCTATTTACTGCCATGTTCGTATCCTCCTATAATAATTCGACTAGACTCTTCTTCTCTTCGGCGGGCGGCATCCATTGTGTGGTACCGGTGTTACGTCTCTGATGCTTGTTACATCAATTCCGCATGCCTGAAGAGCACGGATTGCTGCTTCTCTTCCTGAACCTGGTCCTTTTACGAATACGTCTACTGATTTAAGACCATGCGGCAGAGCTGCTTTAGCTGCTGTTTCAGCTGCCATCTGAGCTGCGTATGGAGTAGATTTTCTTGAACCTCTAAAACCAAGACCACCGGCACTTGCCCATGATAAAGCATTTCCCTGTGCATCTGTCAAAGTAACGATTGTATTATTGAAAGATGACTGGATATGTGCCTGTCCGCGTTCAACGTTTTTCTTGACACGTTTTTTTGTCACTTTTTTTGTAACTTTCTTAGCCATTTAAACTAACCTACACTTTCCTTTTTATTATTTGTCGAAATTATTTCTTCTTGTTTGCTACTGTTCTCTTAGGACCTTTTCTTGTTCTTGCATTGGTCTTTGTCTTCTGACCACGAACCGGAAGTCCTTTTCTGTGACGGATTCCTCTATAGCATCCGATTTCCTGAAGTCTCTTGATGTTAAGAGCGATCTCTCTTCTAAGATCACCTTCAACTGTCTGAGTTTCATCGATCACTGCACTGATCTTTTTAACTTCGTCGTCTGTAAGATCTCTGCAGCGAGTATCAGGATTAACTCCTGCTTCTGCGAGAATACGGGTTGCACTTGTTCTTCCGATTCCATAGATATAAGTCAATCCGATTTCTACACGTTTGTCTCTTGGTAAATCTACACCTGCAATACGAGCCATTTGTGATTTCCTCCATTTTCTTTCTTTTTTTGGTTTCACATTGTCCTATAATGAGGCTGCGGGCATCCCGTTATCAAAAAGAGCCCTACCGGACTTTTCAAAATGTATCCAATGCCTCAGACACGTCCGATATCCCAGCCCAGATGCGGTTCGGTATCCGCATCCTTTCCGGCAACCGATCTCTCGGCTAATGACCGCCGGTTTTTAAGCAATATACTAGAAACCACTTGCCCGTGGTGTTCATGTATATTAAATAGTGGATAACGCTCTACACACACCCTGGCGTATCCTCTATCAGCCGCCTAATTAAGTTTACATAAATCTGTCTTTCGCTGCTCCGTGCGCCTAAGTTCCTCTGTCGCCTACGGCTCGTCGTCACTAAGGCTTGGGAGCGGTCTTCTCACTAAATTCAAGCTGCGCCTGTGGCTTGCTTTCATTAAGTGTTCAGAACCTATCCCTGACGCTGTTTATGTTTCGGATTCTCGCAGATAATTCTGACGCTTCCTTTTCTCTTGATAACTTTGCATTTTTCGCAAATCGGTTTTACTGATGATCTAACCTTCACGTCAAATCCTCCTTTCATACCTTGCCTGGTCTGCATTTTCCCCCTGTGCGCAGAAAAAGTCCTTCGCACAGTTCGCATAAAATTATATCACCTGGTTTTTGGTTTTGTCAAGTAATATTTTATTTATCTCTCCAGATAATTCTTCCTTTAGATAAATCGTATGGTGACAGTTCCAGAGTAACTTTGTCACCCGGTAAAATTTTGATAAAGTTCATACGCAGCTTTCCGCTGATATGTGCAAGTACCTGATGTCCATTTTCCAGTTCTACCTGAAACATGGCATTCGGAAGTTTTTCTACTACTGTTCCTTCGATTTCAATTACATCTGCTTTAGACATTTATTTGTCCTCCTTCTTTTCTGACATCTTATATTCTTTTAATATCCGTTTCAGCTTTACATCATCCGCTTCGGAAATCTCATGCTGTTCTCTAATGAGCTGTACATGTTTCTTTTTCTTTTTCTTTGGACTCTGAAGCGTTTTCCTCTCCCCGTCTGCAAGATATGTAAACTGTTCATCCAGTCCGACGATCACGTATACCTTATCTTTATCATGACCGGCCAGAGATTTCGCAAGCATTCCTGTTTCCCATCTATCCATTTTCTGTTCCTCTGTTCTGTTATACATTTCCATCTGCAATCGACAGGATCTTCGGTTCGTCTTTTGTGATCAGAATTGTATTTTCATAATGTGCTGATTCTTTTCTGTCTGCCGTCACCACCGTCCAGTTATCACTCATCCAGCGAATCCGCTCTGTTCCGAGATTGACCATCGGCTCAATTGCCAGTGTCATTCCGGCTTTCAGCTTCGGTCCTCTTCTTCGCATCTGGAAATTCGGAATCTCCGGTAATTCATGAAGACTGGTCCCGATTCCATGTCCACACAGTTCCCTGACAACACCGTATCCAAAGCTTTCCACATAATCACCGATTGCTCGGGATATATCATATAGATGATTGCCTTCTTTTGCGAACTTTATTCCTTCGAAGAAGCTTTCCCTCGTTACATCGATCAGTTTCTGAAGATCCGGTCTGATCTCACCGACAGCATGTGTCCTTGCAGCATCGGAATGATAACCTTTGTAGATCACTCCTGCGTCCAGGCTCACAATGTCACCTTCTTTTATGAGGTGCTTTGCTGACGGAATCCCATGAACGATTTCATCATTTACAGAAACACAGATAGACGCCGGATATCCATTGTAATTCAGAAAAGAAGGTTCGCAGCCATAGCTGCGAATAACTTCTTCACCTAATGCATCGATATCCAGTGTACTCATTCCTGGTTTTAATGCCTTCTCCAGTTCCTTATGTACGATCCCCAGAATCCTTCCGGCTTCTGTCATCAGTTCAATTTCTCTTTCTGATTTAATCGTAATCGGCATCTGTTACTCTCCTAATATAGAAACAATGGCTCCGAATACATCTTCCATATCCACTGTTCCATCAACGCTTTTCAGAATTCCCGCTTTTGTATAATAATCGATCAGCGGCTGTGTCTGATCATGATATACATGCAGCCTCTTTTCAACTGTCTCCGGTTTGTCATCATCACGAAGGATCAGTTCTCCTCCGCAGACATCACAGATTCCGTCTTTCTTCGGTGCAGCATATACAAGATGGTAAGTTGCGCCACATCCTACGCATGCGCGTCTTCCACCCATACGCTTTACAATATTTTCATCCGGAACATCTACATCGATTGCATAGTCCATCTTCTGGCCCTTCGCTTCCAGTGCCTTATCAAGCGCCTCAGCCTGTGGAATTGTACGTGGAAAACCATCCAGTACATATCCCTTCGTACAGTCATCCTGACTCACACGGTCTACAACAAGATCTACGACCAATTCATCCGGAACAAGAAGTCCCTGATCCATATAAGTCTTCGCTTTCTTTCCAAGTTCAGTTCCGTTCTTAATATTTGCGCGGAAAATATCTCCTGTTGAAATATGAGGAATTCCGTACTTAGCGGCAATTTTTTTTGCCTGTGTACCTTTTCCTGCACCAGGAGCACCTAACATAATGATTTTCATTTTACTATTCCTCCTTCAAATGTCATAATGGCAAAAGAGCCCGTTGTCTTTGATTATACTCTAAAAGACAACGGGCTACAATTGTTTTAATATCCAAGAAAACTATTTTTCATAGATTTTCCTTTGACATTCAAAAATCCTGTGTAATTACGAACGAGCATCTGAGACTCAATCTGTTTGAGTGTCTCAAGAACAACACCGATGATAATGATCAGAGAAGTTCCCCCGAATGATACATTCGCTCCAAACACACCATTGAACACAAACGGAATTACCTGTACAATTACAAGTCCGCATGCACCAATAAAGATAATATAATTCAATATCTTATTTAAGTAGTCCACAGTAGGTTTTCCAGGTCTGATACCTGGGATAAATCCACCGCTTTTTTTCATATTATTTGCAATTTCCAACGGGTTAAAAGTAATGCTCGTATAGAAATATGCAAAGAAAATCGTAAGTACGATATATACTATAAGTCCCCAGGAATAGTAAATCTTATTCGGATTACACCAGTTTCCTGAACTTAAGCCTCTGAGGATTTCACTTCCGATGCCTTTTCCGTTGCCCTTGCCCATAAATGAAGCAATTACAACCGGGAACTGCATAATAGATGAAGCGAAAATAACCGGAATTACTCCGGCGGTATTAACCTTCAGCGGAATGTTCGTTGACTGTCCACCTACTGATTTTCTCCCCTGTACTTTCTGCGAATACTGAACCGGAATTCGTCTCTCCGCATCCTGAAGTATTACCGTAAATACTACAAGTACGAGAATGATTGCAATGATGATGATTGCTGCAAGTCCTCCACTGGCAAGACCTTTGCCGCTGATGAACTTCTCATACAGTGAGGTCATATCACTTGGAATGCGTGATAAAATGTTAATGAGCAGGACGATAGAAATACCATTTCCCACTCCTTTTTCTGTAATTCGTTCCCCGATCCACATAAGGAATGCAGATCCTGCAGTTAATGTAAGAACTACAATTGCAGCATTTACAAAATTGAACTTTTCCAGAAGTCCCTGACGTCCAAATCCAACAGCCATAGCTGTAGATTCAATCAGAGCAAGCACAACTGTCACATAACGAGTTAATGCGGTAAGCTTCTTTCTTCCATCTTCCCCTTCTTTCTGCATTTCCTCAAGCTTTGGAATTGCAATTGTAAGAAGCTGGATGATAATGGAAGATGTGATATACGGGGTAATACTCAATGCAAAGATGGACATCGTTTCAAACGAACCGCCGGTGAAAGCGTTAAAAAAGTTAAACGAATCACCGGTCTGGTTCGCAAAGAAATTCTGAATATAGGTCGGATCAACTCCCGGTGTCGGAAGCTGAGATCCGAGTCTTACTACAAACAGCATTGCAAGGGTATACAATATTTTTCTCCGTATGTCTTCAATCTGAAATGCTTTACGGAATGTTTGTAGCATTAGATCACCTCTGCTTTTCCACCAACAGCTTCAATCTTTTCTACAGCACCTGCGCTGAATGCATTTGCCTGAACAGTAAGCTTTTTGGTTAACTCTCCATTTCCAAGAATTTTAACACCATCTCTGGCATGTTTTACGATTCCTGCTTCAATCAGAGTTTCAACAGAAACTACTGCATCGTTGTCAAATACTTCAAGAGCACTGACATTGATTCCAACGATTTCCTTAGAGTTTCTGCAAGTGAAACCTCTCTTAGGAATACGTCTGTATAATGGCATCTGTCCACCTTCGAAACCTGGTCTCGGAGCTCCAGAACGAGCTTTCTGACCTTTGTGTCCCTTACCAGCAGTCTTACCATTTCCTGAGCCGTGTCCACGACCTCTTCTGAAATTATCGCTATGTTTTGATCCGTCAGCCGGTCTTAAATTAGATAAGTCCATTGTGACACCTCCTATCTAAGATTTATGCTTCTTCTTCTACTTTTACCAGATGTCTTACCTGCTGAACCATTCCTCTGGTTGCAGCGTTATCCGGAAGGACAACTGTCTTATTAACCTTCTTAAGGCCTAATGCTTCTACTGTTCTTCTGTGTTTCGGAACAGCACCGATTGTTGATTTTACTAATGTGATTTTTAAATTTGCCATTGTAATCTCCTCCCTAGCCTAAGATCTCTTCTACAGTTTTACCGCGAAGTTTAGCTACGTCTTCTGGAGCTTTCAGCTGACTTAAACCTTCGATAGTAGCAAGTACTACGTTCTGTTTGTTGTTAGATCCGAGAGATTTTGTACGGATGTTCTTGATACCTGCAAGTTCGATTACGGCACGAGCCGGTCCACCTGCGATAACACCAGTACCTTCCGGAGCTTTTTTCAGAAGTACAGAAGCACTTCCGAATTTTCCAATATAATCATGTGTAATACTGTCGTTTTCATCTAAAGTAACTTTGATAAGTTTCTTCATAGCATCTTCTTTTCCTTTGCGGATTGCTTCCGGAATTTCAGCTGCTTTTCCTAAACCTGCACCAACATGGCCGTTTCCGTCGCCAACAACTACTAAAGCTGTGAATCTCATGTTACGACCACCCTTAACAACTTTGGTAACACGTTTGATTGATACTACTTTTTCGGTAAGTTCTAACTGATTAGCATCAATACGTTCCTGTTTCATGTGTCCGTCCTCCTTCTAGAAATTCAAACCAGCTTCTCTTGCTGCGTCTGCTAATGCTTTGATTTTTCCGTGATAGATAAATCCTCCTCTGTCAAATACAACAGAAGTGATACCTTTCTCGATTGCTTTTTTTGCAATTACTGTTCCAAGGTATGCTGCTGCTTCAACGTTGTTGGTTTTTTCCAGTTCTGCTTTCACATCTTTCTGAAGAGTGGAAGCGGAAACCAGAGTGTTTCCAACTGTATCGTCAATAATCTGAGCATACATATGATTATTACTTCTAAACACAGCGAGACGCGGTCTTTCAGCTGTACCACTGAAACGGTTACGCAGTTTTCTATGTTTATTTACACGAACTTCGCTTCTTGATTTCTTACTAACCATTTGTTCACACTCTCCTTACTTATTTTTTACCAGTTTTACCAACTTTACGTCTGATAACTTCATCAGCATATTTGATTCCCTTGCCCTTATAAGGTTCCGGTCTTCTCTTATCTCTGATTTCAGCTGCGTACTGGCCAACTTTTTCTTTACTGATTCCCTTAACGATGATTTTGTTCTGTCCGTCAAGAACAGTTTCGATTCCTTCCGGATCTTCCATCTCAAC
This sequence comes from Coprococcus sp. TM115-187, assembly GCF_027679115.1. Lineage (NCBI taxonomy): Bacteria > Bacillati > Bacillota > Clostridia > Lachnospirales > Lachnospiraceae > Coprococcus > Coprococcus sp. TM115-187. The sequence continues at coordinate 25,757 of NZ_JAQEKS010000030.1, forward strand.
CGGGTGAGAGTATCCCAAATTCAATGTTAATTTGTTTCCTGATTTGGAAGCTCTGTAACCTACACCGTTTACTTCAAGAACTTTTTCATATCCTTCAGTAACACCGATTACCATGTTGTTGATCAGTGTTCTTGTAAGACCATGAAGAGATTTCATCTTCTTGAGATCGTTCGGTCTTGTTACGATAACTTCTTCGCCTTCTTTTTTGATTTCCATTTCAACTGGAAGTTCTCTTACGAGAGTTCCCTTAGGACCTTTAACAGTCACTACATTCTTCTCTGCGATTTCAACAGTTACGCCTGCCGGGATCGCTACTGGATGTCTTCCGATACGTGACATACCTTTTACCTCCTACACTTACATTTTCGGAACAGCACCTTATGGCTGCTCTGTTTTCAGTTGCAATTTATTGAGTATCGAATGAAATCACAGGAAATATGATTTCATTCGTTTTCTCCATTTTATCTGGTTATTACCATACGAAGCAAAGAACTTCTCCGCCTACGCCAAGCTTTCTGGCTTCTTTGTCTGTAATCACGCCCTGGTTTGTAGAGATGATTGCAGTTCCAAGTCCTCCAAGTACTCTCGGAAGTTCGTCTTTACCAGCGTAAACACGAAGACCTGGTTTAGAAATCTTTTTGATTCCAGAAATAACTTTTTCGTTCTTATCTGCACCATATTTTAATGTGATGCGGATTGTGTTGAAGTTTCCTTCTTCTACGATGTCATATTTTGTGATGTATCCTTCGTTAACGAGAATGTCAGCGATAGCGATCTTCATCTTTGAAGCCGGAACATCTACTGTATCATGTTTTGCAGTGTTTGCGTTACGGATTCTTGTAAGCATATCTGCAATTGGATCACTCATAGTCATTGTGGATTATCCTCCTTTTCTACCAACTTGCTTTCTTTACGCCCGGAATTTCACCTTTGTATGCCAGTTCACGGAAGCATACACGGCAGATTCCATATTTTCTTAAATATGCATGTGGACGTCCACAGATTCTGCAACGATTATATTCTCTTGTAGAGAATTTCTGTTTGCGCTGCTGTTTCAGTTTCATTGCTGTCTTTGCCATGAAAATTTCCTCCTTATTTTGTGAATGGCATGTTGAACTGTGTTAACAATTCACGTGCTTCTTCGTCTGTATTAGCAGTTGTTACGAAGATAACATCCATACCTCTAACCTTATCTACTTTATCATATTCGATTTCTGGGAAGATAAGCTGCTCCTTGATACCAAGAGCGTAGTTACCTCTTCCGTCGAATGCGTTCGGATTAACTCCTCTAAAGTCACGTACACGAGGCAGTGCAAGGTTGATGAGACGATCAACGAACTCATACATCTTTTCTCCTCTTAAAGTAACTTTGCATCCGATAGCCATTCCTTCACGGATTTTGAAGTTAGCTACTGAATTTTTAGCTCTGGTCAGAACTGCTTTCTGTCCAGTGATCTTTTCCATATCAGCTACAGCTGAGTCTAATGCTTTTGCATTGTCTTTTGCTTCGCCAACGCCCATGTTGATAACAACCTTGTCGAGCTTCGGCACTTCCATAATATTCTTATAACCAAATTTTTTGATCATTGCGTCAATGATCTCGTTCTGGTACTGTTCTTTAAGTCTACTCAAAGCCTTTGACCTCCTTCCTAGAACTAATCAATTACTTCGCCTGTTGATTTTGCAACACGTACTTTTTTGTCTCCATCAAGTTTGAAGCCTACTCTTGTAGCTTTTCCCTTGTGAACATACATTACGTTAGATGCATCGATCGGTCCTTCCTGATGAAGGATTCCGCCTTCCGGATTAGAAGCGCTTGGTTTAGCATGTTTTGTTCTCATGTTAACGCCTTCTACCAGGACTGTACCGTTTTTCTGATCTACTGCGATTACTTTGCCTTCTTTGTCTTTATCTTTTCCAGCGATAACTTTAACGGTATCGCCTTTTTTGATCTTCATTGTTGACATACTCGAACCTCCTTACAGTACTTCCGGAGCCAGTGAAACAATTTTCATAAACTGTTTCTCACGAAGTTCTCTGGCTACAGGTCCAAAAATACGAGTTCCTTTTGGGTTTTTGTCATCTTTAATAATAACAGCAGCATTTTCATCGAATCTGATGTATGATCCATCTTTACGACGAGTGCTGTTTACAGTACGAACAACTACAGCTTTAACGACATCACCTTTTTTAACAACGCCGCCTGGTGTTGCATCTTTAACCGAAGCAACGATTACATCACCGATAGCTGCATATCTTCTTGTAGAACCGCCTAATACACGGATACAGAGTAATTCTTTAGCACCTGTATTATCTGCTACTTTTAATCTGCTTTCTTGCTGTATCATGCAGGTAAACCTCCTTATACTTTTATCAAAGTCAAACTATTTAACTTTTTCTACGATTTCAACAAGTCTCCATCTCTTATCTTTAGATAACGGTCTTGTCTCCATAACTTTTACTCTATCACCAATATTGCATTCATTATTTTCATCATGCGCTTTCAGTTTGTAAGTTCTTTTTACGATCTTATTGTAAAGCGGATGTTTTACATGGTCTTCTACTGCAACAACGATTGTCTTGTCCATCTTGTTGCTTACAACCTTACCAACTCTCGTTTTTCTCAGGTTTCTTTCCACGGTTATACTCCTTTCTGAATATCACCTAATTAAGCATTCTGGCTTTTTTCTGTGATCACTGTCTGGATTCTTGCGATATTCTTTCTTACTTCTTTGATTCTGCTTGTATTATCTAACTGATTTGTTGCGTTCTGGAATCTCAGATTGAAGAGTTCCTTTTTAGCAGCTACTAATTCTTCATTTAATTCTGCAACAGATTTTGCTTTTAAATCTTCTACAAATGTCTTAATTTTCACTGTTATCACCGCCTTCTAAGTCTGCACGAGAAACGATTTTACATTTACATGGTAATTTGTGCATAGCAAGACGTAATGCTTCTTTCGCAACTTCTTCAGGTACTCCTGCAAGTTCGAACATTACACGTCCTGGCTTAACTACAGCTACCCAGTATTCAAGAGTTCCTTTTCCAGAACCCATACGTGTCTCAGCCGGTTTCGTTGTTACTGGTTTATCAGGGAAGATCTTGATCCAAACTTTACCACCACGTTTGATGTAACGTGTCATAGCAATACGGGCAGCTTCAATCTGGTTAGATCTGATCCAACATGGTTCCATTGCTACAAGACCATATTCACCGTTCGTGATCTTGTTTCCTCTTAATGCTTTACCTTTCATGGAGCCACGGAACTGTTTTCTACGTTTTACTCTTTTTGGCATTAACATTATTTATCGCTCCCTTCCTTACCTGCCTTTGTTGGAAGTACTTCGCCTTTGTAAATCCATACCTTAACACCAACTTTTCCGTAAGTTGTGTCTGCTTCAGCGAAGCCATAGTCAATGTCTGCTCTCAGTGTCTGAAGCGGAATAGTTCCTTCGCTGTAGAACTCTGTACGAGCCATATCAGCTCCGCCGAGACGTCCGGATACGGATGTCTTAACACCAAGTGCTCCTGATTTCATAGTTCTTGACATGCAAGATTTCATTGCACGACGGAAGGAAATACGATTTTCCAGCTGCTGTGCGATGTTTTCAGCAACGAGCTGAGCATCTTTGTCAGGTCTTTTTACTTCTTTGATGTCAACGATAACTTTCTTATCTGTCATTTTCTGAAGTTCAGCTTTTACTTTTTCGATCTCAGAACCGCCTTTACCGATTACAACACCCGGTTTAGCAGTATAAACGATGATCTTAACACGATCAGAAGCTCTTTCGATTTCAATCTTAGAAACTCCTGCGCTGTATAATTTATTCTTCAGAAATTTTCTGATTTTATGATCTTCTACTAAATAGTCAGCAAAATCTTTTTCTGCATACCATTTAGAGTCCCAGTCTTTGATAACACCGACTCTTAAGCCATGAGGATTAACTTTCTGTCCCATTATTGCCCTCCTTATCTTTCATTAAGCACAAGTGTAATATGACTCATTCTCTTTTCGATTCTGTAAGCTCTGCCCTGTGCTCTCGGTCTGATTCTCTTCATTGTTGGTCCTTTATTTGCGTAGCATTCCTCAATATAAAGGTTTTCAACACTCATACCGTTGTTATTCTCAGCATTTGCGATAGCTGATTCCAATAATTTCTTTATAATGCTTGAAGCGTATCTTGGATTGTATGTTAAAATACCAAGCGCTGTTGTTACATCCTTACCTCTGATGGCATCTAATACGAAGCATGCTTTCTGAACAGAAACTCTGGCGTAAGATAACTTAGCTGAAGGTCTGGTGTCCTTGTTTGCATTTCTTTCTCTCTTAATTTGACTTCTATGTCCTTTTGCCATGGGATGAAACCTCCTTTCAATACGTTAAATATTATCTAACTTTCGATTTCTTTTCGTCTTTTCCATGTCCTCTGTATGTTCTGGTTGCTACGAACTCTCCGAGTTTATGTCCAACCATATCTTCTGTTACATATACCGGAACATGTTTTCTTCCATCATGAACTGCGATTGTATGTCCAACCATAATCGGGAAGATTGTAGAACGACGAGACCATGTTTTGATAACACCCTTGTCTCCTGATGCGTTCATTGCTTCCACTTTCTTAAGCAGGCTTGCGTCTGCGAATGGTCCTTTTTTAAGTGAACGAGCCATAGGTTCTAACCTCCTTGAAAATTAACTATTTGATTCCTCTACCGTCTTTTCTTCTGATGATCAGCTTGTTAGACTGTTTGTTTTTCTTACGAGTCTTAAGACCAAGTGCCGGTTTACCCCAAGGAGTGCACGGACCCGGACGACCGATTCCAGTCTTACCTTCACCACCACCATGCGGATGATCATTCGGGTTCATAACGGAACCACGAACTGTAGGTCTGATACCCATGTGACGTTTACGTCCTGCTTTACCAATGTTTACAAGGTTGTGATCGCCATTTCCAACAACACCAACCGATGCGCGGCATTCGATCGGAACCATTCTCATTTCTCCTGAAGGAAGACGAAGTGTTGCATACTTTCCTTCTTTAGCCATGAGCTGTGCGCTGTTTCCTGCTGAACGAACCATCTGTCCGCCTTTTCCAGGATGAAGCTCAATGTTATGAACCTGTGTACCAACCGGGATAGCTGAAAGCGGCAGGCAGTTTCCTACTCTTACTTCTGCTTCTGGTCCGTTCATAACTTTCATTCCGTCTGTAAGTCCTTCTGGTGCGATGATGTAAGCTTTTTCTCCATCAGCGTAGCAGATAAGTGCGATGTTAGCACTTCTGTTCGGATCGTATTCGATTCCGATTACAGTTGCCGGAATTCCGTCTTTTTTACGTTTGAAGTCGATTACTCTATATTTTCTCTTAACTCCGCCTCCGCGGTGTCTAACAGTGATTTTACCCTGATTGTTACGTCCGGCAGTCTTGCTCAGAGAAACTACTAAAGATTTCTCCGGTGTTGTTTTTGTGATTTCTGAGAAATCAGAGCCGGTCATATGTCTTCTGGAAGGTGTATATGGGCGGTATGTTTTAATTCCCATTACTCTATCTCCTTTCGCATTTTGCTAGTTATTTTTGTCACGGATTTGCACCGTTTAGGTTCCAGTTTCTTACAGTCCCTGGAAGATTTCGATCTCTGCTGATTCTTCTGTCAGCTGAACGATTGCTTTCTTTGTCTTAGCTGTCTTTCCGAATGTCATGGTTCCGCGAACTCGTTTGTTCTTTCCGTCCATGTTGATTGTGTTAACGCCAGCAACTTTTGTTCCTGGGAACATTTTTTCTACAGCTTCTTTAATCTGAGTCTTATTAGCTTCTGTGTGTACAAGGAATGTGTATTTCTTGTCAGCCATAAGAGCCATTGTCTTTTCGGTTACTACCGGTTTAAGGATTACATCATAATACTGAATGTTTGCCATTATGCGTACACCTCCTCGATTGCCTGTACAGCAGCCTTAGTTGCGATTACTGTATTGTATTTCAGGATGTCATACACATTGATTGTGTTTGTCTTAGCAGTTTTAACATCAGCAATGTTTCTAGCTGAAAGTTCTGCATTCTTGTTTCCGTCTTCCAGAACTACGAGAGCTTTGGATACTGACAGGTTATTAAGAACATCCTGGAATTTCTTTGTCTTGATTTCATCAAAGTTGATTTCATCAACAACGATAAATTTCTTTTCTTCTACTCTTGATGTCAGAGCGGATTTGAGAGCTGCTCTTCTTTCTTTCTTGTTAAGTTTGAAAGAGTAATCTCTCGGTGTCGGAGCGAATACTACTCCACCGCCTGTCCACTGCGGAGCTCTTGTAGATCCCTGTCTTGCATGACCGGTACCTTTCTGTCTCCATGGTTTTCTTCCGCCGCCGGAAACTTCTGAACGAGTTTTCGCTTTCTGTGTTCCCTGACGTTTATTTGCAAGCTGGCTTACAACTGCCATGTGTACAAGGTGTTCGTTTACTTCTACACCGAATACAGCATCATTTAAGTCGATTGTTCCAACTTCTTTACCTTCGATATTGTAAACAGATACGTTTGCCATCTGTATGTTCCTCCTTTCCTAGTGCCAATCTTAGATAGATTTTACAGATTCTTTAATCGTTACAAGAGATTTCTTCGGTCCCGGAACTGCGCCCTTAACCAGAAGAAGGTTGTTTTCAACATCTACTCTTACGATTTCAAGGTTCTGAATTGTAATCTTCTTTGCTCCCATGTGTCCTGGCATCTTTTTGCCCTTGAATACTTTACTCGGGTCAGATGCAGCACCGTTGGAACCAGCATGACGATGGAACTTAGAACCGTGAGCCATAGGTCCTCTGTGCTGGTTGTGTCTCTTGATAGCACCCTGGAATCCTTTACCTTTGGAAATTGCTGTTGCGTCTACTTTGTCGCCAGCTTCAAAGATATCTGCTTTAATTTCCTGAGCTAACTGATATTCATCAGCGTTCTCGAATTTGAATTCTCTTACAAATCTTTTTCCTGTTACTCCGGCTTTGTCAAAGTGTCCTTTTTCAGCCTTTGTAACACCGTGTCTGTGCACGATTTCTTTCTTTCCGTTCTTGTCAACGTTAACAATTTTGTCTTTCTTGTCAACGAATCCAACCTGAACTGCGCTGTATCCGTCATTTTCAACGGTTTTGATCTGTGTTACAACACATGGTCCAGCCTGAAGAACAGTTACCGGAGTAAGTACTCCATCTTCGTTGAAGATTTGAGTCATTCCGACTTTGGTAGCTAAGATAGCTTTCTTCATTTTATTTTACCTCCTGTGATTTACAGCGGAACGCCCTTATGGGTGTTCATCCTAAATATTAGGAACTACTGTGTTTTAATTTATTAGAACTTATTTGTTCTTCATTTTGATATCGATGTATACACCAGCTGGCATTTCCAGTCTTGACAGAGCATCTACAGTCTTCTGTGTCGGTGCAATGATATCGATCAGTCTCTTATGAGTTCTCTGTTCGAACTGTTCTCTGGAATCTTTGTATTTGTGAACCGCTCTTAAGATTGTTACAACTTCCTTCTTTGTCGGAAGCGGTACCGGTCCGCTAACCTTTGCTCCATTTTTCTTTACAGTTTCGATAATTTTCTTGGCAGATGCATCTACAAGCTGATGATCATATGCCTTCAATGTGATTCTCATTACTTGACTTGCCATAAAAAAAGTCGCCTCCTTTTCGTACTTAAACCTCAGTACGACAAGCGGTGACTGTACACTTCCCCGTGTGTGTCGTGAGAAACTCACACGTTGTTACTGCATCTCAGCAGCTGTTATGATTTCGTACAGTGACTTGTCGCCAGTTTCCTAACTTGACATTCGCTCCACGGAAAACCTGCCATTCTTCTCGGCAGCAACCTCGCGCTTCTTTGCTATCATGTCACAGCTTTTTTAGTATACCCGATGTTTCTGCATTTTGCAAGCATTTTATTTTATTTTTTGTACTTTTTTTCATACAAAATTTTCTTGAAAAATCTTCTCCTTTTGTGCTATTTTTCTTATTCCCTTTTTGCGGTATAATATTCTCATATTCAGCGGGGTACCAGATTCATAGGCTTCTTCGCTAAATGCAGCCTGTCTTTCGATCTTTCCCCACATCATCTTATATAAAATAGAAGGAGGACGCATATTATGCAGACATTAGATGCAATCAAAACAAGAAGAACGATCCGCAAATTTACAGAGGATCCTGTCTCACATGAAGTGATTGAGAAAATCGTAGAAGCAAGTGCCTACGCTCCATCCTGGAAGAATACGCAGACAGCAAGATATATTATAATAGAAGAAACAGCTCTCAAAGACAGGATTGCCAGAGAAGCTGTTATGGGATTTGAATGGAATACAGGCATCATTCTTGGTGCACCGGTACTGGTTGTTCTCGCTTCCGTTCCGGGGAAAAGCGGTTACGAAAAGGACGGAGCTTATTCCACCTCAAAAAAGGATAAATGGGAAATGTTTGATGCCGGTATCGCTGCGCAGACCTTCCAACTCGCTGCTCATGAATGCGGAATCGGTTCGGTTGTCATGGGTATTTTCGATGAGGTAAAGGTAAAAGAACTACTCTGTCTTGACGATACTCTGAATGTATCTGCCCTGATTGCGATCGGTCATCCAGCCATCCAACCGACCGCACCAGCACGTAAACCTGTCCAGGAGCTGCTCCAATACCGTTAATCTCTCACCGGCGTACAGTTGACCGTGTTGTACACATTTTAATACACAAATTATCTAGAAATTTACCAGTTTCTTGTTGACACTACTGTGATAAAGTGATATAGTGTAACCAACTTAATCAGAGAGCTAAACCAAAGGCGGTTTCCAACACAAGGATACCGCTATTTTAAAAAAACTTGATTAAGCTACAACATTGGTTGTTATTGCAGTTATATTGTTGCCGGTCGTTTCCCCCAAGAATGGTCTTGCAACGATAAAACTCCAATTTATATATACATCCTCTTTGTAGGAGCATTCCCCAGCTTTGTATATAAGGCAAACTGCAATGCAACGAGGAAAAACCTCTCAATGACATACCAAAAAGAAAAGACATGACCTCGAGGGGTCATGTTTTTTCTATCCAAATGTAAAGGAGACATGAAAATATGAGTAGTTCAAGACCGATAGATAACCCGAAAGATCCCCGTACAGACGAGAAACCCGTATTTTCAAAAGAACTGGTGCAGGAAGATCTGAAAGATGAATTCAAAGCAGGCTCTAACTCCGAATGGGCCACTGATTCTCAGGATGAGCTCGAAGACTGGATCGAAGAACAGGGGATTCAACTGAGATATTAATTCCATTCACAGGAATATTTTCAAAGAGCGGCTGGAAAATCGATTATATGATTTCCCAGCCTCTCTTTATTATACTTTATTTTTCACTCACGAAAATAAACTTCACGCTTCCATCCATTCCATCTGCAATTCCAGAGAAGTTCTTATATTCTTTAGATGCATCAAGAAGTTCATTTGCTTTATTAAGAAGTTCATCAATATCGCCATCAAATACGCTTACAAGCTTTTTAATTCCTTCTTCATTAAACTGAATCATACCACTGTTTAATTCGGCTGCGCCAGAATCAAGTTTCTCAACACCGGAAATCAATGGTGCTATGTTGCTCTGAAGAGTGTTAAGACCTGTCGAAAGTGCGACAGCTCCGCTGTCAAGTTTAAGTGCACCTGCTGCAAGCTGACCAGATCCATTTGCAACAGTCTGTGCTCCGGCATTTGCTGTCTTCATATTCGTATTTAAAGTAGCACTTCCCGCACTTACTTGTGAAGCTCCGGCACTTAATGTTCCGAGTCCCGAATTCAGATCTTGTGTTCCTGCAAGTAAATTTCCACTTCCATCTAAGAGCTGTTTTGTTCCAGCTGTAAGCTGAGTCTTCATACTTCCAACACCGCCTTGAAGCTCTGTTGCTCCAGCTCCCAGAAGTTCCAGTGCCTCTTCTAACGAGCCGGCTCCTCCTTGTATATTTTGTAATCCTGCAACAACCTGACTTGCTCCGGATCCGATGCTTCCGAGGTTATCAGATAAATTTTTCGCACCTGCTGCAAGTTCATTCGCACCTGCTGATGCCTGGGTAATTCCGCTGTTCACAGCTTGCTGCTGTGTTTGAAGTCCACTTATAACATTATTCAGTACAGCCTGCTGCTCCGGTGTTGCTGACTCAAAAAGACTTGTCAGTGCTGCAATCATTGCTGAATTATCATTCCCTGCCGCAATCTGATCAAGTGAACTTTTAAGATTTGCCGCTCCGTCCGCAAGTCCGCTGGCTCCTGTCTGTGCCTGTGTAATTCCACCACTTACACTTTGCGCACCTTCTGCAGCACTTGCAGCTCCATTTTTCAGATTTTCTGCTCCGGCTTTAGCCTGTTTAATTCCACCATTCAGTTGTTCTGCACCACTACTCAAAGAATCCACACCTGCACCAACCTGGTTTTGCATTTGTGCAATTCCATTATTCAGATCTTTTGCTCCGCTTTCAAGTTTAGCTGCTCCCGCACTGGCATTTTGTGCTCCTGCCTCAACCTGTGCTGCCCCTGTTTTCAAACTTTCTGTACCATCTGCCAGTTGACTCGTTCCTTTTGCAAGACTCTTACTTCCATCGGCCAATGTGTTTGCCCCACTGACCAGACTTCCTGTTCCACTTGCCAGTTCCTTTCCGCCGCTTGCCAGCTGATCTACTCCGCTTACCAGTGTTCCTGATGAAGAAAGCAGTGTATCCAGTCCGTCTTTCAGTTCTCCGGAGCCGCTGACAAGTTTGTTCGATGCATCTTGAAGTTCTGTCATAGAATCCTTCAGTTCATCCAGGCTGTCAAATTTATCGGTACCTACTTCATTGAACACTTCGTTTGTTGCAACTGTAACGGCTTCTACTTTTTCGTAATCTGTCACATCTGCTTCTACTGTAAAGGAATCCGGGATATCCAGATCATCCACCTTGCTACTAACTGATGTAAGCTGTTCTTTCAACTGTGGAAGTCCCATTCCGATCACGATATCTCTGTCACCATCTGAGATTACTTTTCCATTATCAACGGTTACATTTGAAAACTTCTCTCCATCCATCAGAAGTCCGGTTGCCATCAAAAATGGTGTGTATTTCCCGCTGTCAGCACTTGTATTCTGATATTCATAATGAATCTTTAAGTGTCCACTCTTTCCTTCCAGATCATCTGCGCTGACTTTCTTTCCGTCAAGTTCATAAGTAACCTTCATTCCTACAGGAATCTTCTTTGTGGTTGTTCCCTGATAACAGATATCTTTCTTATCTCCCTGCCATACCAGTTTACCGTTATTTTCAGAAAAGGTTTCATCACCTTTTACATTCTTGATATCTTTCAGATCTGATACATCATCGATTGTTCCAAGACTCGAAATATTTTTCAGCTGATCCGATACCGTAACATCTTTCTGGTTTCCTGCGTCATCTACTTTTACATATACAGTCTCATCTTTTACAGGTGTTGCGCTGCTGCTTGTTTTTGTTTCGCTTGTTTTCTTTGTCTCTGTACTTTTATCTTTATTATCTGCCGCCTGTACATTTACAGATGTTCCTGCAATATTTCCAACTACAAGTGATGCCATAAGTGCAAGTGTAACTAATACTCTGTATTCCCTGTTCTTCATGTTTAAAAACCTCCTGTAAGCCTCTACTGACTTTCCTGTCGGTATGCCTTCTTCTTTTTTGACTACTGGTCATTTTCTAGCTCGCACTTACTATAACTCAAAAATGACCATAAGTCAATATTTTTCTACAAAAAAGTTGACGCTGAGTCATTTTGATTTTATAATAAAGATAATTCAAAGGAAAAGAGGAATGAATCATGGGAAAAGTAGATGAAAACAAGCATCAGAAAATGGATGCTCTCTTTCAAAGCGCATACGATTTATTTCTGAATCAGGGAATCGAGAAAACATCAATCAGCGATATAGCAAAAAAGGCCGGAGTTGCGAAAGGAACGTTCTATTTATATTTTGCAGACAAATACGAGATACGCGACCGGCTGATCGCACGGACAGCCAGCCGACTTTTCCAGAGAGCACACAAAGCTCTGGAGACAGCCGACATCCCCGAATTCGAAGATAAGATTATTTTTATTGTAGATTACGTTTTAAATGCCATGCAGAAAAATAAACTGATTCTGAGATTTATCTCTAAGAATCTCAGCTGGGGCATTTTCAGACAGGCTATCACCAATAATACGCAGGATGATGAGGGTGAAATTCTTGCATATTTTAGTAATATCCTTCTGGATCATCCGACAATCAAACTTCGTGCACCGGAAACTATGCTGTTTCTGATCATAGAACTTGCAAGTTCTACTTCATACAGCACGATCCTAGACAACGATCCGATGTCGTTTGAAGAATTGAAGCCATATCTTAACGAAAGTATCCGCGCGATCATCCGTAACCATATTATCGAAGATACCGCAGAAAATTAAATCGAGTAGGAGGCGGTGACTAACCGCCGTCCTCTCACACCACCGTGCGTACCGTT